>JAFXYP010000025.1 GCA_017541665.1 Lentisphaeria bacterium
AAGCCGCCCATGCCGCCGGCAGCACCGCCGCCGGGCATAGCCGCTGCACCGCCGGCTGCACCGCCGGCTCCGCCAGGCTGAACCTGACCGGCTGCCGCACCACCGGCCGCACCGCCGCGGGCGCCGCCGCGATTGCCGCCACGGTTACCGCCGCGGCCGCCTTGCCCCTGAGCGAAAGCAACGCTGCCCGTGAGGGCGAGCGCCAGGATAGCAACTGTCAATTTGTTCATAGTTCGTTCCTTTCAAGTTGTAGTGATTTGATTTTTTTGATGCGAAGCATCTCTACAGATTAACGAAACCTTTTTGCGTTTTATTGTGCTTTTCGACAAAAAAAGCTGTTTTTTAGAGCTTTTTTTTCGTTTTTTCCGTTTTCCGTTCGTTTTTCCATAGAGTTTGATTTTTGTCGATCGGGCGAAAATGCCCGGGGCGGGACTCGAACCCGCACGCCTTAGCGGCAACAGATTTTAAGTCTGTGGCGTCTGCCATTTCGCCACCCGGGCGCGATTTTTCTATAAATGTAGCACCGTACATGGAAAAGTCAAGAGAATTCGCTAAAAAAAATCATTTTGAATCTTGAAATGATCAATCTTATTTAGTTTTTAATGCATTTTTACCGAAAAAAGTTCTTCCGACGGGGCCGATGCCCCTTCTCCCGATGCCTTTTTTTCGGATTCCATGTTTGATTTTTCGTCTTCCGCCTCTATATTTATTCCATAAAATGACAGTCCTTATAAAACATCAGCCCCCGGGACGGTGCCGATATTTCGCCAAACTGCAAAACGTCGGAATATCCGTCCGCCGCATTCCTTGAATCATTTGCCTCCCATGTGTGGCTCATCCATTCATCATCAGCATATTCCGAAACGGCACGACTTCCTTGTCTGCATCGACAGCGACGGGACGGTCTTCGACACCATGGCCGCCAAACACCGGTGCTTCCGCGGCTGCCTGCTCCGCTGTTTCGGATTCCATGGGCGCGATGCCGAGCGTGTGGCCGAAGTCTGGGATCACGTCAACCTGCACAGCGTCCACCGCGGAGAAAACCGGTTCCGTTCGTTGCTGCTCGTGTTCGACACCCTGCGCGAACGCGGAGTTGCCGTTCCCGACATGTCCCGGCTCCGGACTTGGACGGCGCGGGAACCGCATCTCGGCAATCCGGCGCTTCAGGCGTTTCTGGAGGCCGAACCCAGTGAGGAGATGTCTATGGTCTACCGCTGGAGCCGGGAATCGGACGAAGCCATCGCGGCGACCGTGCATGGCGTGCCGCCGTTCCCGCATGTCCGGGAGACTCTGGCGCGGGCGTCCGCCGAGGCCGATGTCATGGTCGTTTCGCACACGCCGTGCGCGGCGCTTGAGCGGGAATGGACGGAGCACGGGCTTCTCCCGTTCACCATGCGCCTGGGCGGACAGGAATGCGGCTCGAAGACGGATCAGATCCGCAGGGCTGCTTCCAGCGGGAACTATCCGCCGGAACGCATCCTGATGATCGGGGATTCGCACGGCGACCTGACGGCGGCGAAGAAGAACCTGGCGTTGTTCTGTCCCGTCATCCCCGGCGGCGAGGCGGAATCCTGGCGGGAGCTCGCGGACGAGGGACTCGCGCGGTTTTTCGGCGGGAGTTTCGCAGGCGAATATCAGGAACGGCTTCTGAATGTCTTTCAGAGCACCCTGCAGGACGGCGCTTTCCTATAAAATCCCTTTTCCGATTTGAAAAAACGACCGGAAGGGATATGTTATAGTTGTTTTTTTGCCGCCGTGCCCAGCGTGCTTGCGGTACGGCTCTTGTCGGCTTGATTCGAATAGAAGGAAACACACAATGCGCAGGCTGTCTTTCATCTTTCTCATCATCGCTTTTTCGGGCATGTTCCGGGCGGGAGCGGATGCCGCCCCCCGGAAGCTGACGATCCTCCAGACGACCGACATCCACGGAGCCGTCGGCGATGCGAAAAACCCCGGCCTGCTTCAGATCGCGGACGCGGCGGAGCAGATCAGGCCCGACCTCTGGATCGACTGCGGCGACCTCACGCAGGGATCGTTCTCGGCGGCATTCGACAACGGTGCGTCCATGGTGGAGGCGATGAACGCCGCCGGATGCGACGTATGGGTGCCGGGTAACCACGATTTCGACTACGGCACGGAGCTCCTCGCGGCTCGGCTCGCCGCATTCCGCGGGACGGCGCTGGCGGCCAATATGAAGTCGAAGGCCACGCCCATGAAGACTTCGGCGTGGAAGATGTTCGAGCGGCAGGGCGTGAAGATCGCCGTCATCGGCATTGTGCCGCCTTACCTCGGACTTTGGATCGCGCCGGAACACCTGACCGGACTCCAGCTGGAGTCGCCGGACTCCGCGCTCGAACGCATCATGCCGGAGGTCATGGCCGCGAAACCGGACGTGATCGTGCTTGCGATCCATCTGGGCGAATATATCGCGGGCCGCCTCAACCCGGACGGCAAGCTCAGAAACATGGCCGCGCTTTCCTCGAAGTTTCCGCAGATCGACCTGATCCTGGCGGGGCATTCGCACCAGACGGAGCCGGGCAAACGCCTTTATCCCGGCGCGTGGTTCGTGCAGGCGCCGCCGCTGGGCGCCGGATGCGCGCGGATCACGGTCGAGGTCGACCCGGCGGCGAAAGGCGACAAGGTGCTGTCCGTGACCTCGGAGATCGTCGAGGGGAAGGACCGGAAGGAATCGAAACGGCTCCTGCCCGTGCTCGACCCCGTGCGGAAACAGGCCGCCGAGGCGGGCCGCAAGCCCGTTGCGCGGCTGGACTTCGAGCTCGGGCCGATGAAGAATGCCATGGCCCCGAACCGGCTTGCCGAGCTGATCTGTCTGGCGATGATGGAGTCGACGGGCGCCGACGCGGCGTTCTCCGGCACGCTGTCGAACTACCGGGTCTCGCCGGGGACGCTGAACGAACGCGAGCTTTTCCTGCTGGCGCCGTACGTCGACACGGTCGAAGTGAGGTCGCTCCTGCCCGCCCAGATCCGCACGGTCCTCCGTGAGCTTGAGACCAAAGAGAAAACGGCCGACTGCATGATGTACATGGGGATTACCGCCCCGGACGGCATCGACGGCGCGCTCGTGCTGGGCAAGACCGGGAAGCCGATCCCGGAAACGCGCCGCATCAGGGTCGCGGTCAACACCTACGACGCGCACGGAGCGGGCGGCCGTTATCCCGAGCTGAAAAAGATCGTGGAGTCGGTCGATCCGCCGGAAAACGTCCGCAAGCCCGACATCCGAGCCGCCCTGCGCGATTACCTGAAAAAGCATTATCCCGTTTCTTCGAAGGAATCCGGTTCCCGCTGAAAACGGGTGGCGGACATTATCCGGCGCACAAGGGCTGTGCCGAATCCTGCTCAGTAAAACGCGCAAATCTCCGTCCGGGAAGAAGCCGATTGGCCCGGACAGTCCGCGCATTTTCAGTTTTTTTGTGAAAAGTAGTTTTTTTCTCTTCTCTTTTTCTTCTTCTTGCGGTATAATATATTCTGCCGACAGCGGATCGGTCGTGTTTCCGCCGTTGTCCCGGTATCCGCCCTCCTCTCGTCCGGGAGAAAACCGCAATTCAAAGTAAGGAGAAATGACATGAGACACAGGTCCCTTCTGATTTCGTTTTTGCTCTGCTTTGCGCTGTGCCTGACGTCGTCGGCTCCTGTTTTTGCGGAGAATCTGCTGGATGTCGTCGATGCGGCACAGGCCACGATCCGGCAAAAGTTCCCCGACAGGGACTCCATCGCCCGGAGGATGGCGTTGGAGGAACTCGAAAAAAACGCCAGGAGCGGCGAACCGGACGGGCAGGTCATCGAGGCCATCCTGGAAAAGTTCCCGGAGACTTCCGACGAGCTGTTCGCCAGGTCCGACCGGAATTCCAACGGCATCCCGGACGAATGGGAGAAGAAATTCAACGTCTCGGCCGGTTTCACGGCTCCCGAATCGGATGAGGATGCCGACGGATTCAGTCTGCTGCAGGAATACGATGCCGGCACCGATCCCGTCGATCCGCTCAGCCATCCGAAGTATATCACGCAGATTTACGTCTCGGCCGTCAGCCGCCAGCGTTTTCCCGGCCTGGAACTGCTCTCCGTCGACAGGGCGTCGTGGAATAAACGCGATTGGGTCGCCGCATTCGATGTGATCCGAAACGGAAAAAAGAGAGTCGAATTCGTCCGCATCGGGAATTCGTTCAGGCACGACGACAAAATCAGCTTCAGCGTCGACGACATGGCAGTTGACGAGAAGACACAGAAACCCGTTGTCTATATCATGCGCGCCGGCAAGGAGGAGCGGATCGCCTGCCGTCCCGGGCAGCCCGTCTGTGATCCCCTGCTTCGCGTGAGGTTTCTTGATTCCCTGAAGGTCAGGACGTTCCTTTCTCCGGTCGGTGGCACGTTCAAACTCGGTTCGAAGAAGACCGGGGTAGAGACGTACCGGATCGTTTCCGCGGATTATGACACGAAGATGGTCGTCGCCGAATCCGTCGGGGAAACCCCCGAAACGCTCAGAATCCCGTGTGCTCCGGGCGATCTCCCCGCGGCGAAAGCGATCGCGACAGCGAAAGCCGCTGCGACAGCGAAAGCCACGGCGATCGCGAAGGCCGCCGCGACCGCGAAAGCCACAGCCACCGCACAGGCCGCCGCCACTGCGAAAGCCGCCGCCACAGCGAAAGCCGCCGCGACCGCGAAAGCAACCGCCACCGCGAAAGCCACTGCCACCGCGCAGGCTGCCGCGACCGCGAAAGCCGTTGCGACTGCGAAAGTCCCTGTGTCTGCAAAAAAATCGGCGAAAAACGTCGCAAAGTCCGCCGCGGATTCTGCCTCGAAGAAGCCGAAGGCGATGCCCCTGCCGATCTTCCACAAAAGAGAGCAGAAAAAGAATAACTGACCTGCCCGAAAAGAAAACGGGCGGAAAGAAGATTCGGGACGCGCGGTCCGGCGGTTCCTCTGCCCCGGTTGTTGCTCCCGGATCGATCATGACAGCACCCCGGAAGAGCCCGACGGGCCTGAACAGCCCATGCTGTTCAGGCTTTTTGTGATTCGTTGTTTTCTTTCTTGACTTCGTGGTGTGCGCGTGATATATTCTTTGATAAGAAGATGTGTCCGCATGTGCTTCCCTGTTACATCCGCGGACCGTCCTGTCCCGGAGAACATGAAACACCGCAATCGAGGAGTCATCACGATCATGGAACCGAAATCAGACGCCGCTGCCCGGTCCGGCCGCGCCGGAAAGCCTGTCAAAGTCATCCTTGCGATCCTCTGCGGCTGTATCCTCCTATATGTCGCCGTGAATTGCCTCCTGTCCTTCGGTCATGCCATGTACAAACAGGACAGCGCCAATACGATGGGGAATCTGAGGCGGATCTACAACTGCCTGGAGGAATACAAGGCGGAACACGGGAGCTACCCCGAGCAGCAGAACATGAGATCGCTGCTGCAGACGCTGGGCATGGGCGACGGGGATCTTGCAAAACTGAATCTGTTCGACATCAATTCCGCCGTGTACCAGGCTCCGGTGCGGGATTCGGACGATCCGGTCCTGTCCATGGACATCAAATGGAGCCTCTTCGACAAATATGTCAGGCTCGTGATCAGAAAAGACGGCATGGAATACGCGGAGAGCGACGGCCCTTCCGGCATGCAATCGACGGAACACCCCTCGACGGCTCCCATGTTTTCCGGGGAGGAATGACATGAAACGCCGCTTTTCCCTGATCGCATTCGCATTCTGCTTTGCATTGGGGCTGTCCGGCTGCCGCACCGCCGCCGCACCCGCCGGGAACGATGCCGCCGCACCCCCCGCGGATAATGCCGCCGCACTCGCCGGGAACGATGCCGCCGCACCCCCCGCGGATAATGCCGCTGCGTCTGCCTCCGCGGAAGAGTCCGGCGAGGTCCTCCCGCGGACCCCGGAGGAAGCCGCGATGATGGAAAGGATAATCATGGATGCGCAGTACGATGAGGTGGTCCGGCTTTGCGCGGGAAAGAAGGTCGACTTCGGCGCGAAGGCCAGATATCCGCTTCTGTTTGCCGCCGTGGAACGGTACCCGCAGAACCGGGATCAGTATTTCCTCGAACGGAAAGTCCGGATCATGAAGTTCATGCTGGAGAACGGCGGCGCCGATCTGGTCCGGACGGACATCGGGTTCCTGTGCGTCGAGGCAGCGGTCCAGTCGAACAACAAAGAGGTGTTCGATCTCTTCCTGCAATACGGCTACAACCTGAACATGAAGGACGCGCAGGGAAAGACGGTGCTGGATTACGCCCTTGCATGGCCCGATCAAATCGATCCCGAGATCATGAATAAACTCCAGAGCGTCGCGCCGGCGTCGCTGTTTTCGCTGGTCCGCCTGAGCGATGCCGAGGGGCTGAGGAAGGCGCTTCAGGACAAAGAAAACCTCGAGGCGATCAACAAGTGGGATTCCAGAAGTCATTCCCTGCTGTATTATGCGGCGGAGTCGGGAAAGAATCCATACGGCGAACAGGTGTTCGCCCCGGCCGGGCCCGACGTATTCCGGGTCCTGCTGGAGGCGGGCGCCGATCCGGCGCATGTCCAGGTCGCATCCAATGGCGATTCGGGGGCGGCGCTGTTGTTCATCGTGTGGCAGCAGCGGAACGATCTCCTGCCGGTCCTGTGGGAGTTCCGCGACAAACTGCCGGAGGAGGAGTGGAAGAAAGGCCTCGCCTATGCCGCGCGGCATGAGAATGCGGGCGCGTTCCGGTTCTTTCTGGAAAAAGGCTTCGATCCCATGGAGAGCCGGACGAGCAGTACCCCGGACACCGTGGAGACCGCGTACATGTACGGCCCGAAGGAGATCGTGGACATGCTGGACCGGCGCGGGCTCAAAAAGCCGTTCTGGGCGGCTGCCCGCTGGAACGACCTGGAACTGGCGAAGGAGTATATCGCCGCAGGGACGGACGTCAACGCCCGGGTCAAGCTCCAGTCGGGGAGTGCGGTGCCGTTCCGTCTCGCCGTCCAGGCCGGTCAGAAGGAGATGGTGGAGCTGCTGCTCGACAACGGGGCGTATGTCGCGCCCGAGGATTATTTCAGGAACCGGATGACGTATCCGCTCGACATCGCCGCCGCCATGCAGGGCGGCGAGGCCATGACGAGGCTCCTGCTGGAACGCGGATTCACGCCGGACCATCCGGTCGATCCCAATTCGGCGGGGGTTTATGCTTCGCACGACGGGGAGAACGATGCGCGCCTCACGTCGTCGCTGTATATCGCGCTGGACCGTCGGCATTTCGACACCGCGAGGATTCTGGTCGAATTCGGCGCGCGCAAGGATGTTACGCTTCCGAAGGAATACAGGCTCTTCGGCACCAGTTTCGTCGACCTGCACGAATACTATGTCGACGACCCGGACGCCCTCGCGGCCATGGGGGAGGAGAAAGGGTTCTTCGACTACACGAAGGAGTTCCTGCGGGACGCCGCCTGGGTCATCTCAATGCCCGTCACGGTGCCCCTCACACTTTATCTTTTCCTGTCTACTCCCTGGCTCCAGTGATCTCCCGCCGGGATTGTCCTCGAATCAGGAGTGGTTTCGTGTCCTCGCGAAGCCGGACACTACCTCAGTTGAGGCTCTGCCTCATGTGTCCGAGCGAAGCCGGACACTACTGCAGTCCAGGACTTGTCCTGGCCGGCAGCGGTTCCAGTCGGGCTGATACAACCAGATCGACCACGGGAGCGGCTTCTCCGTCGGACAGCACCAGGCGCCCCTCAGCAGGCGGTTCCAGTTGCGGCGGCCCTCCAGCGCGAACGCCCGGTAGTCGCAGTAGTACATCACGTACGCTTTCGTCTCGCGGCCGGATTCGAGCCTGGAGAGGAACGCATCCAGCACGCAGATGTCGAAGGGATTGTACAGCCAGAAGACCGTGCCGTCTTGCGGCAGCAGGTCGAGGATGTTTCCGGACAGGATCGACACCTGGGGATAATCGGCAAAACGTTTTTTCGCGATCTCCGCGACATCCGGGTCGAGCTCGACGCCGTAATATTTCCGACACGGGTTTTTTTTGAGCAGGAGCCAGCTGATCACGCGTCCGAATCCGCAGCCGACGTCCACGAAGACGTCGTTTTCATCGAGCGGGAATTGATCGAACATCATTTCGATCGCGCCGTACTCCGCGCTCATAGTCGGGTACGCACCGAGGTCCTGAAATCTGGAGTTGCGCGCTTCGGCAAGGGAGATGCCGCCGATCTTCCGGTCGAGATGGTCTTCGCGCCATCTGCACCATTTCTCCCTCAGATTCAAGACCGGATGCGCCATGATGCGGTCTCAGCGGCCGGAGGGCGGCAGCAGGATTCCGAGCATGCGCCGGGCGACGGCGTCCTTGCTCTGGAGCGGGATGTCGAACCTGCGGCCGTCGGCGGCGAAAAGCGCGACGGCGTTTGTCCCCGCGGCGAACCCGCGGTCCGGGCGGGAAACATCGTTGGCGGCGATCCAGTCGAGGTTCTTCGCGGCAAGTTTCGAGCGGGCGTACTGCTCCAGGTCGTCGGTCTCCGCCGCGAATCCGATTAGGATCTGCCCGGCGGGCTTGTTCTGTCCGAGCGTTTTCAGGATGTCCTCGGTCCGCTTCAGCTCGAGGGTGAGGTTGCCGTCGGACTTTTTCATCTTGCGGTCCACCGGATGCGCCGGGGTGTAGTCCGCCACGGCCGCGCACATGATGACCATGCCGCAGTCCGGCGCACGGCGTTTGACCGCGTCCGCCATGTCGGCGGCGGAGACGACCGGGACGAACTCCAGCAGGCCGTCCGGCGGCGTGAGCGCGACCGGGCCGGAGACCAGGACCACGTCGTGCCCGGCGGCGACCGCCGCTTCCGCGAGCGCGTAGCCCATCCTGCCGGTGGATTTGTTGGAGAGGAACCGCACGGCGTCGATCGCTTCGCGCGTCGGGCCCGCGGTAACGAGGATCCGCATGTCAGCGCCCTCCCTGGCCGCCGATGAAGCGCGTGGAGTCGCGGAGCGTGTGGCGCAGGCGGCGGCACTCCGAGCACATGAAAAGGTCGAGGCCGAGGATCTCGGTGAACTTGTCGGACATGGAGAGCTCGGCGAATTCGCCGGGCTCCACGAGCACGGTCTCCTCGGAATTGTCGGCGACCATGACCGCCGGTCCGCGCAGGATGTCGATGCGGATCAGGGAGGATTCCGGCAGGACCAGGTGGTTGACGAGCTCGGTGCTGTTGCTGAACGCGAGCCCGATGCCGGTGCGGAAGATGCTGTGGGTGATGCTTCGGTAGTATGCGGTCGAACCGTGGATGGTGGCCGCGCCGACGGCGTCGCCGACGACCTCGCGTGCGTACATGTCGCCGTCGATGGAGACGCTGTAGCGCAGCGCGGTGACGGGCATCCGGTTGTGCAGGAAGATGTCGTTGATGGCGAAAAGCTCGCGCCCGTTCGCGCGGCCGGAGAGCTTCGGCAGGCGGGTCGTCTGCAGGAGCCCGGCGAAAAACGCGTCCAGCTGGGTGTCGAGCCCATGTTTCGGGCAGAGCGGGGCCGTGGCGGAGTCGCGTACCGGGTATTTCAGGCGGCCGGGCCAGCGGAGTTCGGCGGTGAAGAGCGTACCGTCGCCGCCGCACGGCAGGATGATGTCGGCTTCGTCCGCGTCGTCCGTGAGGATCGTGCCGCGGCGCTTCATGTTGTCGCGCAGGGCTTCGGTGTGCTGTCCGAAGAGGAAGAACTTCCAGTCTTTGCCGGGTTGAATGCTCATTTGCAGGTCATCTCCTTGTGTCTGCGAGGAATTTCGCGGCTGCGGCGTACAGGATGACCGCGGCGCAGTTCCCCACGTTGATCGACGCCTTCTCGCCGAACATGGGCAGGCCGACCGTCGCGTCTGCCGCCTCAAGCGCCTCGGGCGAGATCCCGAGCGCTTCGTTGCCGAAGATCAGCGCGACCGGAAAATGGTAGGGGTACCGCCATGCGTCGACGGACTCCGGGAGCGGTTCGACCGCCAGGACCTCAATGCCGGGCGTCTCCTCGCGGAGCGCGCGGATGGCGTCGAGCGCGGTCGGGAACGAACGGCTCGGGACCATGGCGTCCGCGCCCATGGCGGTCTTCGCGAGCTTCGGGTGAGGCGGGCATGGCGTGTAGCCGCAGCAGATCACCTCTTTGGCACCGAGTGCCTCCGCCAGCCGGAAGATGTTGCCGGTGTTGTGCGCGCTGCGGAGACGATCCAAAATGATCGTAATACCAGGTCCCCGTCTCTTGTGTCCGTGCACAGCCGGGGAGACAAGGTCTCCGCTGCGGCAGTGCCCGGCTTCGCTCGAACACAGGATGCCCGTTTCCTCGCAAACGCTCATCTGCGACCTCGGCCTCTGCCACGGCCTCCTCCGCCCCGGTGAGGACGCCCGCCGCCGGAGCCGCCGCGGCGGTTCGAACCGGCGCGTTCCGCTGCCGGGAGTTCGCGGGTCTTTTCCGGGAGTTCAAGCCATTCCAGAGGAGGCTGGACGGTTTTGATCTCGCATTTCGTGTACTGTTCGAGCTGCGGGAGCACGAACGACCCGAACTCGTCGGCGAAGCTGATGCTGATGCCGTGTTCGCCGGCGCGGCCGGTGCGCCCGATACGGTGCACGTAGTCATCTGCCTGTTCGGGCAGGTCGTAGTTCACGACGTGGCTGATGCCGTCCACATGGATGCCGCGCGCAGCGACGTCGGTGGCGACCAGGATGCGCGTCCTGCCCTCGCGGAACCGGTCGAGGATCTTCAGTCGTTTTTCCTGCGGCACGTCGCCGGACAGGAGTTCGGCGTCCTCGCCGTACTCGAAGAGGCGCGCCGCGATGGACGTGTTCTTGTCCTTGCGGTTGCCGAAGATGATCATGCGGTTCGGCTTCTCCTCGTGGATGACGTGCAGCAGCACGGCCATCTTCTGTTCGTCCAGCACGGCGTAGAACCGCTGGTCGATGAGGTCGGTCACGATGTGCTGCGGCTCGGACTCCACGAACTCCGGGTCCTTCATCCAGGAATCGACCAGGCGCAGCACCGCGGGTTCGAGCGTGGCGCTGAAGAGCATGGTCTGGCGGACGCCGGGGCGCGGCAGATGGTAGACGATGCGGCGGACGTCCGGGATGAAGCCCATGTCGAGCATGCGGTCGGCCTCGTCGATGACGAGGACTTCGGCTTTGGAGAGGTCCAGGTCGCCGCTCTGGGAATAGTCGATGATGCGGCCCGGGGTGCCGACGAGGATGTCGACCGGGGCGTCGAGCTCGTGGCGCTGTTTCTCGTGGTCCATGCCGCCGAAGATGACGAGGCAGTTCAGGTCGGTGAACCGTGCGAGCGCCTCCGCGTCGTCGTGGATCTGGATGGCGAGTTCGCGGGTCGGCGCGAGCACAAGGGCCCTCGGCGCGCCGTTCTTGCGTTCCCCCTCAAGCGGATGGCGGCGGAACCGCGTAATGAGCGTGGAGAGGAACGCGGCGGTCTTGCCGGTCCCGGTCTGCGCCTTTGCGGCGAGGTCGCGTCCTGCGAGCGCGAAGGGCAGGCAGAGTTTCTGGATCTCGGTGCAGTAGAGGAAACCGAGGACCTGGACGGCGGCGAGGACTTCCGGGCAGAGTTCGAGGTCGCAGAACCGCATCTTGCCGGGCTCTTCCGGGGGCGGCACGAAAACGGGCATCGGCGGGATCTGCCGGGCAGGTTTCTGCGCGGCCTGCCGCTTCGGCTGTTCCTGCGCCTGTTTCTGCTGCTTATCCTGCTTCTGCTGTTTGTCCTGCTTCTGCCTGCGTGGCTGGGCCTGCTGCTTTGCCGGGGCATCGGGTTTTTCGCTGCGGTCGGGAGCGGGCCGGCTGTCTGCACGCCGGACGTAGGCGGGATTGTCGGGATGGCGCTGGCGGCGGCGTTTCTTGTCGTGCTTGCGGACGGGGGATGCCTGCTGCTCCGGTTCTTTCGGGGAGCCGGAAAGGGCGGTTTTCAGGTTTTTGATGAGGTTGCCGACGGATTTTGAGAATTGCTTGAACACGGGAATGGAATACGGGGGGACTGTCCGGGTGGCCGGGCGTCCCGCTGCGCTTGTTGGAGTTTGGGGTTATTTCTCTTCGGTAAGGAGATTGATGTCGGTATTGAGCAGGTCGAGGGAAGGTTTCTCCTCGAGGTTCAGGACCAGGTTGCGGACGTCGATCTCGTTCGATATGATATACTTCCGGATGTCCCTGCAGTCGTTTTCAAGGAAATCCAGGTAGGAGCGGAGTTTGAACATGCCGGGGAGGTGGCGGTAGGATTCGAGCTGGCTTTCGAAGCGGGAGGCGTCGGCGAGTGCGACGCTCGCGGTGTCGAACTTGTAGGCTTCGGCGGAGCCGAGGATCCGTGTGGATTCCACCTTCGCGGATTCGACCGTGGTGATGCTGTATTCGTTTGCCTTGGAGATCATCTCCACGGCGTCCTCCTGGGCGCAGACGACGTCCTGGAACGCCTCGGCGACGTTGACTCCGGTGCCTTTCCCGATGGGCGGATGCGCGTCGTGCATGTTGATGCCGACGAGCTTGATGCCGAGCCCGATGCGGTCGCAGGCCTTCTGGATGCGGTCGTACAGGTTCACCGCGACCTGTTCGCGGCCGGAGGAGATGTCGGTGATGAAGTCGGTGCTGGCGAAATACCGCGTGGCCTCGGCCTGGCCGACCGCGAGAAGCGTCTCCTTCACGTTGTCGAAATTGAACGCGTAGTCGAACGGGTGTTCGGGGTCGGCGGTGTAGAAAACGGGGAGAGAGACTTCGAGGATGGAGGCGAGCTGGGCGCCGGTCTTGCCCTGCTGCTTCACGGCCACGAGGAACTTGTTTTCATGCTGGTAGTTGTCCCCGGTCCAGAGAATGACCTTGGCGTTCTGGCTGGGGTTCAGGACCGAGCCGAGGGTGGCTTCCTGCACGTTCTTGACCGGGACGCGAAGAATCCTTTCGCACGGCCACGGCCACTTGAAATGGATTCCGGCATCGAGCGGGGCGGATTCGCGGTTCACGGAGCCGAAGACCTCGCGGATGCCGATCTCGCCGGGATTGACCTCGGTGATGCAGGTGAAGATCCACAGGACCGCCGCCCAGACCATGAGCGCCGGGATGATCGCCTTCCGCAGGACCAGGTAGATGCCGGTCCGGGAGATCTGGAATCCGAACTGGTAGTCCAGCGAATCCGAGATGTTCCGCACTACGCCGCCCGGTTCCGTGAAGATTGCGAGCAGACGGCTTTCGTACACCGGCCGGATCTCCTCCAGCGTGCGGGGACGGTAGAACTCGATAATGAAGCTCACGAGGAGTTCGGCTGCGAGGACCGCGAGGACCCAGAAGAAGACCTTGGTCAGCGGTGCGGCCCAGCCCGTCTTGCCGTAGTTGATGAAGAGCGCCGAGACTGCGCTCGTGAACAGCACGACGG
The DNA here is from genome assembly GCA_017541665.1 of Lentisphaeria bacterium. Taxonomy (GTDB): domain Bacteria; phylum Verrucomicrobiota; class Lentisphaeria; order Victivallales; family UBA1829; genus UBA1732. Next base: position 13,341 of record JAFXYP010000025.1, read on the forward strand.
CGAAGCAGATCAGCCAGCTTCCGGCCGGACGGAGGTAACGGAATTCGGCGATGCGGGACTGCCCGACCAGGAACACGCCGGTGAAGTAGGCGAAAAGCGCAGAGATTGCGCTCAGGAACGCCAGGTTGATCGGATTCTTTGGCGTCAGTGCGAGCGAGGCTGTGTCGGCCGCGCCGAGCGTGGAGTGCCGCCAGAAATACCAGAACGCGGGGATGGAGACCAGGAAAACGAGCAGGGAGACGGCGGACGGGATGTACCGGTTGAAATTCTCGAGCGTGCGTTTGGCCGTGAATCGGACGTCTTCGCTCACGTCGAGGATGGAGTTCACGTTGGATTTGCGCTGTTCCAGAATGAGCTTTTCCTGTTCCTCTTCGCCCGTCTTCCGCAGGAACACCGAGTGGACGAGGGCGCAGAGGGAGAAGAGGAACGCCAGCGTGACCGGGTACAGCGAGAGCGTAAACGTCTCCATGCCGGCCCATTTCGTCGCGGGGCCCGCCACGATCACGACAAGCGCGAGGAGAAAAGACAGGATGAGGGAGATGATGGCGATGCGCCCTGCGAGTTTGGCGCGTTCGATGGTGCCGCTGAGATCGCCGTTTTTCATGATATCATAAACTCCATGTATAATCGGGTTGAAAAAACAAAACCTATCTTTGAACTATACTTTGTTTTTGAAAAAACTCAAGCCGGAAACATCTTTTTTTTGTCTTTTTTCCGTTTTCCGGTGGTTTTTTCCGTTTTCCGGGCTATATTTCAAAATGCAGTGCGGCGCATCCCGCATCCGGTTCCTCACGGTCCATCTCGTTTCCATTCCGCCGGAGTCCGTTCCCATGGAAAAAAACATCTCGATCATGAACGATCTGCACAAGATCAACATATCCAACGTCCTGAATCCCAGTGCGCCGATGGAAAGCAACCTGGTGCAGGACATCCCGCAACCGCCTCCCCCGCCTCCAGCCGTTTCCAAACAGCTTTCCGAGGCCATGCAGCGGCGCGTCGCCGATTTCCGCATGTCCCGTCGCGACCTTGCCGTACGGACCGCGGAGTCCATGGCCCGGATCGATCGGGAAATCGCGGAGTCCGAACACAAGCTTCAGGAACTGAAGCCGCGGCGGGATCACCTCGCATCCATTGCCGCCGAACTCGGAAAAGAATCCCCGCTCGACGTTGACGGCGCCGCGACGCAGTCCCAGATCGCCGCGGAGTCGCGCCGTCTCGACGAACTCCGTCTGGACGTCTGCCGCATGATCGCGGAGTCCGGCATGACGGCGGCATCTCCGGGACAGGCCCCGGCGCAGAAGAATGCCTCGATCGAGCAAATCGACTGGAGCTCGGTCACGTTCGGCCAGCTCTGCCGCATCGGCTGGGGCGTGTTTTTCCCGTTCATCGCGGCGGTTTTCCTGGCTTCGCTCCTCATCGGGGCCGCCGTCATCGCGGCGTTTAACGGGACGATCCGATGGTAAGGCAGGCGGGACGGAAACGCGGCGGAGGCGTCGGGACGGTCCGCCGGAAACGCACCGGCGTGGAAGCTCCCGGCCTGAAACGGGATCAGGATTTCACCACCTCGGCCAAACGTGCCCTGGCGTTCCGCAGATTCTGGGTCTTTCTGCTGGCGTTTGCGCTCGTGATGATCGGCCTGGTGTCGGCAGTCGGCGCGCGTCTCTTCTGAGTCCCGCTTTCCGCACGCTCACGGGAGCGGGACCGGCGCCAGGCAGGTGAACGGCGCGACCGGGATGTTCCGCAGGATCGTGAATCCGAGGATGATGGCGAGGATTGCGATCATAACGGGCTGTTTGAGTGTGATTCCCGGCTTCACGATCAGGACCACGATCAGCGAGAACAACGGGAACAGCAGAAGATTGTTGTGCAGGCTCGCCTTGACGTCGCCGTGCAGCATCGCCGACAGAGCGCGCGTGGAGCCGCAGCCCGGGCAGTACAGCCCGGTCCACTGATGGAACATGCACTTCGGAAGCCATTTCGAGTGGGGGCTGCCCGGCGGGGCGATCAGCAGGATGATACATGCCGCCGCGCCCAGAACGAGGAGCACGCCGAGCGCAAGCACTTCCTGTCTGCCGAATCGCTTTTTCATCGAGGGGATGCGGGTGTTGAACTGCCGAGAATCACTGGAGGAGGATCGGCAGGACCAGGCATATCATGATGGCGAAGAAGACGAACAGAACGAGCAACAGCTGAAGGGCGATGACGCCCGTTGCGATCATGCAGAGCATCTTGGCCGTCTGAGCGCATGCTTCCGCTTCCTTGCGGTCACCGGCCAGAAGGTTCCGGTCGACCTTGCTCGCATATACGATGGCCGCGATGCCCAGCACGAGGTTGACAATGGATCCGCAGTTGAACACCGCCAGAATCGTTATGACAATCGCGTAGTTCAGATAGGACTCGATCCTGTCCGGTGCGCCGGCACAACCGGTTTGCCCGGCGGCAGACGGATTCGATCCGTCGGCAGAAGCATTCCCGGCGGGAGCGTCTGACGGGGGCTCAACCTTCTGTCCGCAGTTCGGGCAGAAGAAGGCGTCGGGCGGGAGTTGCTGTTTACATTGAATGCAGAACATGATGGATGTTTCCGTGGTCATGGTTTTCGTGCGGCCGGAAGTGATCTCAAGGAATGGCCTTGTTGTTCATTTCGCTAATCAATTCGGCGATGTTCGAAAGGGAGGATATCCCGCCGCAGAAGATCGAAAGTCCGATGGAGATCCAGCAAAAGATGTTGACAAGGCTCGAGTATTTCTGCGCCTGCTCGTAATTGCCCTTCTTGATTTCCTGGGAGACCAATATGGCGAAAACGATTGCCAGAATGCTGGTCGGCTGGCAGCAGCAGATCAGCGTGAAAATTGCGAATCCCATGTGCGAGTCGATCTCGCTCGGGTCGCCGGAGAATCTGCCGCTGTTCGCCTCGTTGCGGTCGCCGTCGTTGCCCAGCCGGATGTCCTGCCCGGAGCCTTTGAGCGGATTGACGAATCCGGTCGGTTCTTCGCCGGAATCCTTTCCGGTTTCCACGACGGCGGCTTCGGCCTGCACGGGCGGCGGTTCCGGCGAAGCCGCGTTCTTTTCGGGCGCAGAGGACATTGCCGGGGCGGTTCCGTCCTCAGTCCCGCTGTCGTGGAAAACGGTCTTGCAGGAGTCTTTGAGCGGATTGACGAATCCGGTCGGCTCTTTCGGCGGCGGGGCGGGTTCGCGGGTCGCGCTGATGCGGACGATGCCGCCGTCGTCCTTTCCCGAAAGGCTGAACTTCTTCTGCCCCGAGTCGGAGAGGCTGAATTTCTTCCGGCCCGAATCGGAGAGGCTGAACTTCTTCCCGGAATCGCCGGAGAGACTGAACTTGTTCCGGTCGGAATCAATCGCTTTTCCCGATCGGTTCAGGTCATTTTCCTTCGCATAGTTCGGGAGGTCCTTGATGTCGCGTCCGGACCGTTCGTCGTTGTATGTGTCGCCGCCGGAACGTTTTGTGCCGCACGCGGGGCAGAACGCCGCATTGTCCGGGATCTGTCTGCCGCAGTTTTTGCAAAACATGGCGATGCTCCTTTCGGTTTGATGTCAAAACAGATTTGTCATGCAGTATCATACCATGGATTTCGGAAAAATCAACCGGAAATCGGAAAAAAAGGGAAGATTCCGTTTTTTGAAAGCATGATTCCCGGGGAAAAGAAGGCCCGAGCCGAAAAAAAGGAAAACAACGGATAAAATGGCCGCTTTTTTCGGAAATGGAATTGCTTTTTCGGAAAAATGTGGTATCTTTTGCGGTGACCTTTTTTTCTTTAACAAAAAACAAACCCGACAATCTGACAATCTGAAAGGAATTGACATGGACGCAATCACTCTGCGTAAAGCCGCCGACACCATCCGCATTTTATCCGCCGAAGCGATTCAGAAGGCCAAGTCCGGGCACCCCGGCATGCCGATGGGCAACGCCGATTTCGCCATGGTCCTCTGGGCGAAGTACCTCCGCCACAACCCGGCCGACCCGAGCTGGATCGGACGCGACCGCTTCGTGCTGTCCGCCGGACACGGCTCCATGCTGATCTATTCCCTCCTGCACCTCTTCAACTACGGCCTGTCCATGGACGAGCTGAAGAACTTCCGCCAGTGGGGCAGCCTGACCCCGGGCCATCCCGAGTTCGGCCACACCAAGGGCGTCGACATCACGACCGGCCCGCTGGGCAGCGGTTTCGGCTCCGCGGTCGGCATGGCGATCGCCGCCAAGCAGTTCGCGGCCCGGATCGGCCTTGACAAGACGGACATCCAGCAGAGCCGCATCTTCGTGATCAGCGGCGACGGCTGCATGATGGAGGGCAACACCTCCGAAGCCGCCAGCCTCGCCGGCCACCTGAAGCTCGACAACCTCGTCGTCTTCTACGATGACAACAACATCACCATCGAAGGCAATACCGGACTGGCGTTCACGGAAGACGTCGCCGCCCGTTATGCCGCCTACGACTGGCGCGTCCTCCGCTGCGATGACGCCAACGACATCGCCAAGGTCGACGCCGTCCTCGCCGAAGCCGTCAAATCCGACGGCCGTCCGACCCTGATCATCGGCAAGACCACCATCGGGTTCGGCGCGCCGCACAAGGCCGGCACGCACGGCTGCCACGGCGAACCCCTCGGCGACGAGGAACTCGCCGCCACGAAGGCCAACCTCGGCTGGACGGAAGAGCCCTTCACCGTCCCGCAGGCCGTCAAGGACATGCTCGCTGGCCGCGTGAAGGAACTCGCCGCTGAGGCCGCCGCCTGGAACGAGAAGTTCGCGGCGTTCGTGAAGTCCGCCGACCAGGCACTGATCGACAGCCTCATCAACCGCACTGTCCCGGAAAACATCCTCGACGAACTCCTCGCCGCCGCTCCGGTCGACAAGCCGGTCGCCTCCCGCGCCTCCAGCGGCACGATCCTCCAGAAGGCCTCCGCGCTCGTCCCGGCCCTCGTCGGCGGCGCCGCCGACCTGGCCCCGTCCACCAAGACCGCGGTCAAGGGCGCGGGCGACTTCAGCGTCGAGGACCGTGCCGGCCGCAACCTGCACTTCGGCATCCGCGAGCTCGAAATGGGCATGGCGGGCAACGGCATGGCGCTCTTCGGCACGGCCATCCCGTATACCTCCACGTTCGCTGTTTTCTCCGACTACATGAAGCCGGCGATCCGCCTTGCCGCGATCCAGAAGCTCCACGAACTCTACATCTTCACGCACGATTCCTTCTACGTCGGCGAAGACGGCCCCACGCACGAGCCCATCGAACAGCTCGCCATGCTCCGCAGCATCCCCGACATGACCGTGTTCCGTCCGGCCGAAGCCCACGAAGTCGCGCACTGCTGGGCCGCCGCCCTGAAGAAGCAGGGCCCCGTCGCCATGATGATGACCCGCCAGGACCTCCGCCCCTTCGACGCCGGCCTGGCCGCGAAGATCGACGTGACCCGCGGCGCCTACGTGCTCTCCGAGGACGAAGGCTTCGAGGCCGTGATCCTCGCCTCCGGCAGTGAAGTCAACCTGGCGCTCGACGCCGCCGCGATTCTCCGCGGCGAAGGCCGCAAGGTCCGCATCGTGTCCGTCCCGTCCCTCGAGACCTTCCTCCGCCAGGACGCCTCCTTCCGTGAAAGCATCCTGCCGAACGCCTGCCGCAAGCGCATCTCCATCGAAGCCGGCACGACCCCGATGTGGTACGCCCTGGTCGGCCTCGACGGCCTCGCGATCGGCCTGGACCACTTCGGCGCGTCCGCTCCGTACAAGAAACTGGCGCAGGAATTCGGCTTCACGCCGGAAGCCGTCGCCGACAAGGTCCGCGCCTATCTCCAGGCGTAAGCCTGCGCGGTCCGCGTTTCGTTTTTGAACCGTTCCCGCGGTTGTTCCTGTGCACGAGCGAAAGCCGCGCACTGAATCAGCGCCGCTTGCGGTGCGGCCGCTTGCGGTGCGGCCGCGGGAGGATCGAAATCCGGTCCGGGCGGAAAACGTCCGGCCGGAGTTTTTCCGTCTCCGGGGGAGTCAAATCCCCTGAAATCACCATGTCCCGCGCCGGACTGTCCCGTCCGGGCGGAAAACAACCGGGAGTCCAGCGATGGCGACGTTCAAGAAAAAGGTCAATGTCTCGAGGATCGTCCTCTTTGCGGCGATCCCGATGGTCCTTGCCGCCCTCGTGCTGACCGGGTTCTTCACATTCCGCCGGACGCTCGCGCGGTTCTCCATGGATTTCTACTACCCGTTCTACCAGGCGGCGAAGCATGTCGAGCTGGGCGCGGCGCGTCAGGCATTGGCGATGCAGCCGCGTCAGAAGCTCGCGTCCGCGGTGGAACAGCTCCAGCGTCAGAACGCCATGCTGGCGGCGCAGGTGCAGCGGCTCCGCGAAATGGAGGCCGACAACGAACGTCTCCGCCAGGAACTCCGCATGCCGCGCTGGTCCGGCTACCACGAGGTCTATGCCGAGGTAATCCTCCGCGACCCGTCCACCTGGAACGAACAGTTCGTGATCTCCAAGGGGCTGAACGACGGCATCGAGACGGGCGACCTGGTCCTGACCTTCGAATTTGCGCCCCGCGGCGGCACGCCCTCCTGCGTGCTGGCCGGACGCGTGGTCGAGGCGTCCGCCCGGACGTCGGTCGTCGCGACGGTCGTCAACCCCGCCTGCCGCCTGAGCGTTTCGCTGGCGGAGTCCGGCGCGAATGGCACGCTTACGGGCAACGGCGCGTCCTCCATGACCGCGCTGGTGTCCCGCCTGCCGCTGAAGAGCAAGTACGGGGTCGGCGAGATGGTCCTGACGAGCGGATTCTCCGAACGCACCCCGCGCGGTATCTGCGTGGGATACCTGACCGACGCCCCGGTCGGCGCCAGCCATGCGGCCGTGGTCCATGACGGCGGGCTGTACGCCGAGGCGTGGATGCGTCCCGCGGTCTCCCTCGACACGATCCGGTTCGTGGTGGTCCTGACCGGAAAATGACGGCGCGGAGGGGACGATGTACGCGTTTTTCTACTTCACATCCTGCTCCATCCTGCTGCTGGTCGCGGAGACGCTCCTGCGGTCGGCCGGGCTGACGGTCCCGCTGCTCGGGTTCTTCTTCCCGGCGGCGGCCTTCGCGGTCTCGCCCCGGATGGCGCTCGGATTCGCGCTGGTGGCCGGCATCTCGATGGATTTCGTGCTCGGGTATTCGATCCCGTGGGACGGCCTGCTGCTGCCGCTCCTGACCATCCCCGCTCTGCTGCTCAACGGGAAACGCCCCGCCTCCGACGTACTTGAATTCCTGTTCGGCGCGGTCATCCCGCCCGTGCTGGCCATCCCGCATCTCTGGTCTGCGCTCACGACGCCGGATGCGTTCGCCTCGCTGATGATGTCCTGCCTCTTCGGCGCGGTCCTCTTCCCGCTCATGGCCGCCCTGGTCACGCATTCGGCCGCCCGCCTGAAGATCGAAGCCGCGAACATGGAAAACGGAGGCGCATGATGCCGGACGACGATACCCCGCGTTTCGTGATCGACTCGTTTGTGATCCGTATCGGCCTGCTGGCGCTTGTCGCGTTTCTGCTTTTCTCCGTGCTGGTGATCCGCCTCTGGAACATGCAGGTGATCCGTTCGGCCGAATACGAATATAAAGACCGCAAGCAGAGTGCTCGCCGCATCCGGATTCCTGCCATGCGCGGCGAGATCCTCGGCCGAGACGGTACGCCGATCGTGCGGAACCGCCCGTCGTTCAACGTCCTGTTCCATCCCGGCGAAATGACGACGGAGCGTTCGCGCGACCAGGCGAAATTCATCATGGACAAGGCCGACCAGGTCGCCGCCGTGCTCGGGCGCTACAACCCCCTTACGCTCGAAAACGTCCGCCGCCACCTGAATTACCAGCCCGGCCTGCCGCTTACCGCGTTCAAGGACCTCTCAGACGAGGAACGGGGCCGTCTGGACGAGCTTTTCCCGCCGGTCCGCGGGCTGGAGGTCACCGCCGAACCCATGCGCGAATATCCGTTCGGCAGCCTCGCCGCCCAGCTGATCGGCTACGTGGGCAACGAGGATCCGAGCGGCGCGGACGACCGCCGCGAATATTTCTATTATCTGCCGAGCCTGGAGGGGCGTTCCGGGCTGGAATACCAGTACAACGACAAGCTCTCCGGCAAGGCCGGCAGCCAGTTCGTGATGGTGAACAGCAACGGATTCGTGCACGAACAGCTCGAGGATCCGACGCCTCCCGAAAACGGCTACGACCTCCGCCTGACGCTGGATATCGACGGCCAGCTCGCCGCCGAAAACGCCCTGAAGGGGCATCTCGGGGCCATCGTGGTCATGAGCGCCAATACCGGCGCAGTCCGCGTCATGGCGTCCTCGCCGACCTTCCCGCCCGCCGACTTCGTGCCGTCCATCTCCCGCACGCGTTTCCGCGAGCTGAACGAGGATCCCGGCAAACCGTTCCTGAACCGCGCCGTGCAGGGTTCCTACATGCCCGGCTCGACCATCAAGCCGCTGACCGCGCTCGCCGGGCTTGAAAGCGGCATCCCGGCGACGCGGACCTACGACTGCGAAGGCTCCACACCCCACGGCTACAGAGGCAGCATCCGCTGCACCGGCATCCACGGCAACCTGGATATGCGCCGCGCGATCATGAAGTCGTGCAACGTGTATTTCGTGGAGCTCGGCGTTGAGGCCGGCATCGACGCGCTCAGCCGCATGTTCGAGTCCGCCGGCATCGGGCACAAGACCGGGATCGAGATCGCCGAACGCGCCGGATATCTGCCGAAGGACGGGCCATCCTGGAACGAAAACGAGACCGCGTACGTCAGCATCGGACAGGGCAAGGTCGAGGTGACTCCTCTTCAGGCCGCCGTGTTCTACGGCGCCATCGCTAACGGCGGGACCATGTACAAGCCCTACCTGATCGACCATATCTACGACCACGACCGCCTGTCCGGAGACCGCCTGAGCGTGTATGACGCCGTTCCCTTCAAGGCGGGGAAGCTCGCCGCCTCGGCGGAATCCCTGGCGGTAATCCGCGAAGGCATGTATCTGGTCGTGCACGATGCCGGCGGGTCCGGCAGGCGCGGCAACATCGTGTCGGCCGAGCTTTACGCGAAGACCGGCACGGCGGATTTCGGATACGGCACGAAAGCCACGAAGAACACCTGGTTCAACGGATTCGTGAAACACCCCCGCACGGGCGAGCTCCTGAGCTTTGCCGCAGTAATCGAGCACGGCGAGTCCGGCGGCGGCACCACAGCTCCGATCGTGGCCGAGATGTTTACGGAATGGTTTTCGCGCGACTGATTTTTCGCGCGTCTGAACTTGTTTTTCATGCGTCCGGGGTGTATATTATTTAAGAGACTTTTCAACCACGACCCCGACTGGAGGTGCCGACTATGCTGCCGTTCATCGATCTGAAGTACCAATACAGCCTGATCCGCGACGAGATCCATGCGGGCATCGACCGCGTGCTGGAGAGCGGACATTTCATCCTCGGCTCCGAGGTTGCCGAACTGGAACGTCAGCTCGCCGAGTATGCCGGAGTCAAGCACGCATTGGCGTGTTCGAGCGGCACGGATGCCCTGCTGATGGCGCTGATGGCGCTCGGCATCGGTCCCGGCGACGCCGTCTTCACCACCCCGTTCACGTTCTTCGCCACGGTCGAGACGATCGCGCTCGTCGGCGCGACCCCGGTCTTCGCCGACATCGACGAAGGCACGTACAACATCGACCCCGCCAAGCTCGAAGAGGCCATCCTGAATGTCGAACGCGAAGGCAAGCTCAAACCGAAGGCCATCATCCCCGTCGACCTCTTCGGCCTCACCGCCGACTACAAGGCGATCAAGCCGCTCGCCGAGGCGCACGGACTTGCCATCATCGAGGACGCCTGCCAGGCGTTCGGTGCGACCGATCCCTCCGGCAAGCGCGCGCCCGCCCTCGGCACCATCGGCTGCACGAGCTTCTTCCCGGCCAAGCCGCTCGGCTGCTACGGCGACGGCGGCGCGGTCTTCACGGACGACGACGACCTGTACGACAAGCTGTACTCCATCCTCGTTCACGGTCGCTGCTCCGAGGACCGCTACAACAATGTCCGCCTGGGGCTGAACGCCCGTTGCGACACGATCCAGGCCGCGGTCCTGCTTGCCAAGCTTAAACTCTTCCCCGGCGAGGTCGAGATGCGCCAGGTCGTCGCCGACCGCTACCGCGCCGGACTGAAGGACGTCGTTTCCGTCCAGACGATCCCCGAAGGCTGCGTCTCCGTCTACGCGCAGTTCTGCCCGCGTTCGCCGAAGTTCGCCGAGATCCAGGCCGCCCTGAAGGCCGCCGACATCCCGACCGCGCGCTACTACCCGATCCCGATGCACCTGCTCGGCGCGACCGAGTATCTCGGATACAAGAAGGGCGACATGCCCGTTGCCGAGGCGTGCGCCGCCGACATCTTCGCGCTGCCGATGCACCCCTACCTGAAGGCGGAAGACATCGACCGCATCTGCGGCATCATCGCCGACACGGTGAAGTAATCCTTCGCAACTTCCGTTCACAAGCTCATTTTTGCGCACCTGTCCGCAACCTCGGGCAGGTGCGTTTCCTTTTCTGTTCATGGCGTTGCGTTTTAACGTGAAAATAACGTTCGAAAAACGCCTTGCTTTGTTGAAAAACCGTCTTTTTGTGCTATGTTTACAGTGTTTACGGAAAACGTCTGCAACTTTCAGCTTATCCATAACCACAACAGGAAACAGACCATGAAGTTCTCACTCTCCATGAAGACGGCGCTCTCCTGCGCCGCAGTCTTTCTTGCCGCGGGGATCTGCTCCGCCGCCGATCCTCTCCTGACCTCGCCGGACGCGGACAAGACCATCCGCGTCTACCTCGACGAAGGCAACGTGCTCCGCGTGGAGCGCAACGACTCCGAAGTCTTCAAAGTCCGCCTCGGACTGAAGTCCGACAAGGCGGAATACGATTTCTCCAAACTCCAGATCCGCAGGCAGATTCCGTCCGCGGTCTCCCCCGTGCTCGTCTCCGAGAAATACACGTCCGTCAACGGCAAGCGCTCCGAACGCAGCTTCAAGATGAACGAAAAGACGCTCGTCTTCACCGATCCCGTGGATTACCGCAAGAACCAGATCGGCGTGGTCATCCGCGCCGGCGAAAATTCCTTCGCGTTCCGTTACGACCTCGGCGGCTCCGGCCAGGTCGAGTTCCAGGGCGAATCCACCATGTTCACCTTCCCGCTCACCGACGGCTTCCGCATGCAGCGCCGCGTGGCGCAGTACGAGGAACGTTATAACGCGTACACCGCCGATACGCTCAAGCCCCAGCAGCCTGCTCAGGGCGGCCCCGGACAGGGCGGCTTCGGCGGTTTCGGCGGCCGCGGCCGCGTCAACAGGAACTGGAACTATCCGCTGCTCTTCAACTCCGCCGACAAGTCCGCCTGGGGACTCCTCTCCGAAACGTATTTCGACGGCACGTACTGCGGCACCTACCTGGTGTCCGACGTCACCGACGGCGGCGTGACCTTCACCACGCATTATCCCGATCCCGGCGAGGGCGCGGGGCAGGGCGCGGTCAACCCCGTGACCTCGCTCCCGTGGAAATCCCCGTGGCGCTGTGTCGTGATCGGCACGCTCGCCGACATCGTGGAGTCCACGCTCGTCGACGACCTCGCGCCCGAATGCGCATTTAATGACGTCTCCTGGATCACCCCCGGCGTCGCCTCCTGGGTCTACTGGGCCTACAACCGCGGCAGCAAGGAATACGAGGTCGTCAGGGACTATATCCTGCTCGCATCCGAAATGAAGTGGCCGAACGTCCTGATCGACTGGGAATGGGACGTGATGAAGGCGAGACCGAACTTCGAGCCCAAGTCCGAGATTCCGCATGGCGGCAACATCGACGACGCGCTCGCGCTCGCCAAGGAGAAGAACGTCGGCGTCTGGCTGTGGTACAACTCCGGCGGCAAGCACAACGGCGTCCAGGGCGGCCCCCGCGACCGCTTCAACACGCATGAGACACGCGAAAAGGAATTCGCCTGGCTGAATGAAAAGAACGTCAAGGGTGTGAAGATCGACTTCTTCGAGAGCGACAAGCAGAGCATGATGCAGTACTACGTCGACATCCTGAAGGACGCCGCCCCGCACAAGATCATGGTCAATTTCCACGGCAGCACGCTCCCGCGCGGCTGGTCCCGCACCTATCCCAACCTCATGTCCATGGAGGGCGTCTACGGCGCGGAACAGTACAACAACCATCCCTTCATGACCGACCCCGCCGCGGAGCACAACACCACGCTGCCCTTCACGCGCAACGCCGTCGGCCCGATGGACTACACGCCCACCGCGTTTACGAACTCCCAGAATCCGCACCGGACCAGCCACGCGCATGAGCTCGCGCTCACGGTCGTCTTCGAGTCCGCCGCGCAGCACATGGCCGACCGCCCGTCCGCCTTCCGTGCACTGCCCGATGCCGTGAAGGACTTCATCGCCGGGCTCCCGACCACCTGGGACGATACGAAATACCTCGGCGGCGAACCGGGCGATTTCGTGATCCTCGGCCGCCGCAAAGGCTCCACCTGGTACGTCGGCGGCATCAACGGCAAGACCGGCACCCGCGAAGTCAAGTTCTTCGTCCCAGGCAACCCCGGCGAGACCTTCGCCTACCGCAAGATCGCGGACGGGAAGGACGTCGACGAACAGTATTTCCATGACGGCAAGGTCAGCCCCGACGACGCCCGCGCATGGGACATCTCCGAAGGCACGGCAAAGGCCGGCGACGAGATCACCGTGAGAATGGTCGGACGCGGCGGCTTCTCCTTCCGCTTCACCAAAGAATAATCGTACCGAAGCAATCAATCCCCCCGGGGGCGGACGTTCCTGCGTTCGCCTCCCGTTTTTTATGCCCGTGCGCCGTTGTGCCGGGCAAGGATGTGCCGAAGCTGATCCAACAGCCGGAATGACGCCAAAGAAAAACCCGTGCAGTTTCCTGCACGGGGGGATTCATTCTATTTTGTACTGTATCGGCGCCGCTTTGCGGTGTGCCCGAGCGTAGCACGGCACTGTATCGGCACCGCATTGCGGTGTGCGCGAGCGGAGCCGCGCACTACTGCAGTGGAGGCCCTGCCTCCCTCACTTGTTCAGCGGGAGGTAGGCGGTGTAGTGCTCGTGGTAGACGTTGAAGATCGGCATCAGCGTGAACTCGCCGTCCTTGCCCTTCGCGATGAACTCGCCGAACTTCTTTCCGGGCTTGAACGACTTGATCGCGGTCTCGGCGTCGGCGGCGTCAACGGTCGGGATCGGCTCATGCGTTTCCGGCCCCCACTGGTCCCTGTAACGGCGCACGGCGGGGTCGTCCTTGCCCGCGGCGGGCGGGATCACGGCGACGAGGAGCAGCGGGCCGTAGAAGAACGCCACATGCTTGCCGTCGGGGAGCGCCTCGCTGTAGAGCGGGAACTCGAATTCGACCTCGACCTTGTCGCCGTCCTTCCACTTGCGGGAGACTGCCACGTAGCCGCGTTCGTCGGCCTCGGCGCTGACGGCGGAACCGTTCACCTTCACGGTCATGGTCTTCGCCCAGACGGGCTTGCGGAGGTCGAGCGCGAAGGACTTCGCCTTCTTGAGCCCGAGGCTGATCTCGGCGGTCTTCGACAGCGGGAACTCCGAATTGATCTCGAGGTCGAGCCCGAGCTTGTCATCCTTCAGTTCCGCCGCCCAGTACTGGTTCACTGCCACGGTGCCCGCGCCGTCGGTGGCGAAGCTGATCTCGGTGTAGCGTTCCGGGTTCTCCATGCCGGACCCGACGCAGCACCACCAGGAATTGAACTCCGTGGAGAAGACTTTGTAGTGCGGGGAGCCGAGGGAGAGGAAGTAGCCGTATTCGCCGGGCTCGTGCCCGATGTTTGCGGCGATATGGTTCAGCGTGACGCGTTCGGCGAAGTCCATCGGCTTCGTGTTCTGGTTCCACTCGAAGACGTGCTGGGCGATCTTCACCATGTTGTAGGAGTTGCAGGTCTCGGCGGTGTTCGGCTTCAGCGTGCGCGCCACGTCGTTCATGTCGTAGAAATGCTCGCTCTCGCTGTGGCCGCCGTTCGCGTAGGAACGCTTCGTGGAGACTTCGGTGAAGAAGTATTCGGCGCCGGTCTTCGCCTTTTCGTCGCCCTCGACCTCGTACAGGCGCGCCAGGCCGGCGATCTTCGGGATCTGCGTGTTCGCGTGGATGCCGTTGAAGATGTCGCGCTGCTCCTCCATCGCGCCGAGGATGCGGTTGTCGAAGAAGAAGCGGCGTCCGGCCTCGGAATACTTCTTGTCGCCGGTGTCTTCGGCGAGGTCGACCATGACTTCCAGCATGCCGCCGTGCTCGGCGCGGAGCATGTTCTGCACCTGGTTCTCGTTGAGGTTGCCGAGCGCGGCGCAGACGCGGTCCGCGAGTTTCTTTTCGACCTCGAGCGCCTTCTTGTTGCCGGTCAGGCGGTAGGCGTCGCGGAGGCCGGCGAAGACCTTGTGGATGGAGTAGAACGGCACCCAGACGCCGTTCAGGTTGAACGCCTGAGCGCGCACCTGGCCGCGTTCGAGGTCGTTCAGCCAGCGTTCGTCTTCGGCGTGGACGTATCCGGTGCCGAGCTTGTCCTGGCATCTCGCCAGTTCATCGACGATGTAGTCGGCGCGTTCCTTCGCCTTCTCGTTGCCGCCGTGCGCGTACGCCATGGCGAGCGCGGAGAGGTAGTGCCCCAGCGAATGTCCCGCGATGTCGCGCGCTTCCCAGCCGCCGTACGGACGGGCCTTCGCCTCGAATCCCGCCACCGTGAGGAATTTCGACAGCAGGGCGTCCGGGTTCAGCGTTTCCAGCAGGAACGTCTCGTTCACTTTTTTGCGGTCGGCGAGCGGGCCGCTCTCCAGTTCCGTCGCGCTGGACGGGTAGAAGGTCAGTTTCCCGGGGGCGGGAGCGGGCTCTTCGTCGGCGGAGGCGCAGCTCACGGCTGCGGTTGCCGCGCAGATCGCGGCGGCGGCAAGGACTGCTGCATGTTTCATGTTTGGTTCTCCTGATTCATGCGTGGTTGGGTTGGTATGGAAAGTAGCTGGTTACGTTCAAATCGGGCCCGGGACGGTGCGCCGCGCGAACACGCGGACATCCTTCCCGTTCCGACTTAATATACTATAAAACCTGAAATATGCTATTCCCTTTTCGGAAAAAAACATATATTTTTTGATCAATAATACTCTTTCAGGATCCGGTCGCCTTTCTCGGGATTCAGGTACACGTCATAGGAAATGACCGCACGGAAATCGTCTCCGAGTTCGCCGAAGTCGACTTCTTTCGCCCGGCCGTTCACGGCACTGCCGAACTGGAAAAAGACCTTGGCATAATGCCCGCCAGCCCGCAGATATGCGAACCTGTAAGCCGAATACCATGTCGTTTGGTTCGCTCTGCCGTAATCCCAGATGCGGACGATCTCCTCGATGGGGATCGCGATCTCCCGGCGCGTGTAGCCGTTCTCCGGGGCCAGCTCCATAAAATAATTCTCCATGCGTCTTCGGGCGGCGCTGCAATCCAGTACGATCCGGGTATGCAGATCGCGCTGTTCCCCTATTTCTTCGGTAGAGCCATGATAATACCTTATTTTGCCGTCGAAAGGGTTCTGTTCCGCCAGGGATTTCCCCTCGTCGAACAGGATGAAGCCGTCGTCCGGGTCGTCGGAGTGAAGCCGTATGATGAAGACAGCGGGATACTTCACGGTCTCCCCTCTGGAATCGACGGCGCCGGGAAACTCCTTCGTGACAATCTCGCCCTGTTCGTCCCGCAGGAAATCCAGCTCCAGATATCTGGACGCGTCCGGCGTCTGCCCGAATGGGACGTGCGTATGTTCTTCCATGACGGGTTTTGAGCTGCGGAATTTTAGGACGCGGCGCTCTTTCTTCTTCATATCGTAATCCAGATAGGTAGCCTCATAAAGGTGCTGCAGAGTCCGGAACCGGATCGGCGGATGCGCAGGCGGGTGGATCTGCCGCAACACGACCCGCATATCGCGCCAGCCCGGCGTGTTTTCCCGATCCTCATCCGTCTCGAAATCCGTATAGTAATAGTGCTCCTCCGGTTCATACCCGTCTTTGTAAAAAAGCAGGCGGGTCGCGTGCCCCTTCCAGATCCAATGCCAATGCGTCTTGCTGACGCTGAACTCCCCGTCGACCGTCAGCTTGACATGGCGATTCCCAAGTCCCTCGTAGTCGTTGTACAGGAGAAGCATGAGCAGCGAGGGCGGGTAATCGTACGTGACAGTAATTTCGACGTCTTCCAGCGGAGCCCCGGTGGTTTCGTCCACGATGACGCCGTTGATGCCGCAGCATCCGGCCGTCCAGGCGGCGCAGAGAACTGCCGCAAGGATCGCGGCGATGGCGCTGAGCGATTTGTGCTTCATGTTATATCCTTCGTGGAGTCGGGGTTAGTCTGCTGGGGGTGGTGTGGTCGGTGGCGTTCTCTGTTGATTCGAATTACAAAAGACAACCACAATGCAGATACTATACCGCATGTTCCTTGAAATGTCAAATTATAAGACAATCGCCCCTTGAGGCGCGGTTGAGTTCAGAACAGAGGCGGCGTGGCAGTCCCTTCGGGGATCGCTGCGCTCCTCGAAAGACTCGCTCGCGCTCGGCGTTTTTTTACTTGACCGCGAGACGCGAACAGCAACAATATTATGCAAATACTTTCAGCAGAGTTTCAATAAGACCTAATAGGACATATATGTCTTATAGTGTAGGATGCTTTTGCAACCGGGGGGAGCCGACGGGACGCGCACACGCGAAATGTGCCGATACCATATGTGTCCTCAAAACAGGTCGGGCTGGGCAGATGCGGCGTCATTCCGGGCGGAGGGGCTTTCCGCGAGGTAGGATTTCTGCGTGCCGGGGGTGACGGTGTCGCCGGGTTTGAGATGCCCGAGGAGGAGCGGGGAGGCCGGATCGTGGTATCTGCGGTTCTCGAACGCCTTGTGCGGATTCTGGTTGGCGTAGCAGTATTTGCAGCCGTTGAGGCAGGTGTCGTACGCGCCGATGTCGTGCGTTTCGATGCAGTGGCAGCCCGCGCGGATGCCCTTGTGCTTGAGCTTGCGGAAGATGATGCCGTTGGCGCGGCCGAGGATGTCGAGCGTCATGCAGCCGGAGGAGCGGATGCCGTAGCAGGAATAATCGCCGTCCGTGCCGCAGGTCTGGATCGGGATGCCGAAGCGCGCGGCGGTCGCGCCGAGGAATTCCGCGAGCTCGTTCTTGTAGGCGGCGTTCAGCGGGACCAGCTCGGGCATGTTGCGTTCGACCTTCCGGTACATCTCGACGAAACTGAAGATGCAGCGGTCGATGTGCGGCGCAAGGCGGGCCGCCATGCGCGCGAACGTTTCCTTGTGGCGTTCGATGGTGTAGGTCTTCGTGAGCAGGACGGGGTCGTAGCGCCAGGCGACGCGGCGCGGACCGACGATGGAGGCGAGTTCCGTCAGCGTCTCCATGCTTTCCTCAATGCCCGGTACGCCGGGCTCTACGTCGCGTCCGTACGCCGTGATCGTGTAGTGGAAATACGTGTGGAAACGGTCCGCGATCTCGCGGATGCGCGGCAGGATCGGGCGGTAGTTCTTCGAGCAGAACACCACACAGTCGACGACCTCGGGATTCAGCTCCCAGCGCGTGACCTTGTCCGGGAAGAGCGGATTCCGGGACAGCACGTATCCCTCGGCGAACCGGTTCAGCAGCCAGTCCGTGAAATACTGGACCGTGTCGGTCCGCCCGCCGGTGTTGATGATCATGGAAGCTGCGCCTCCACTGCGGCAGTGCCGGGCTTCGCTCCGGCACACACAAAGTGTGTTGAATAGTGCCGGGCTCCGCTCCGGCACACATGAGGTACGTCGGCACGTGCAGGCATGAACCGCGAGCTCAGGTTACTGGTTGTCTTCGAGCTTCTTGTACTCGGCGTACTTCTTCGCGGCGAGCTGGCTGCCGGTCTCGAAGAGCGTGGCGGCGTTCTCGGGGAAGGTGCGTTCGAGCGCGGCGAAGCGGACCTCGCCCTTCAGGAAGCTGCGGTAGTCCTTCGTGGGCGCCGGGGAGTCGAGCGTGAACGGTTTTTCCTTCGACGGATTATAGCGGTAGAGGAACCAGTAGCCGGCGTCGACGGCGGCCTTCATCTCCTGCTGGACGTTGCACATGCCGCACTTCAGTCCGTGGGTCATGCAGGGGGCGTAGGCGATCACGACGGACGGACCGGGGAACGCCTCGGCCTCCTGGAGCGCCTTCATGAGCTGGTTCGGGTCCGCTCCCATCGCGACGGACGCGACGTAGACATTGCCGTAGGTCATGAAGATGCGCCCGAGGTCCTTCTTCGGGCTGCGTTTGCCGGAGCTGGCGAACTGCGCGACGGCGCCGATCTGCGTGGCCTTGGAGGACTGGCCGCCGGTGTTCGAGTAGACTTCGGTGTCCACGATCAGGGCATTGATGTTCTCGCCGCTGGCGATCACGTGGTCGAGTCCGCCGAACCCGATGTCGTACGCCCAGCCGTCGCCGCCGTACATCCAGAAGGTTTTCTTCGCGAGCTGGTCGCGGTGCAGGAGGATGGCGTCGGCGAGCTCGGCGGTCTCCGGGTCGGACGCGAGTTCGGCGCGGGCGGATTCGAGCGCGTCGCAGAGGGCGTCGGTCGCGGTGCGCGAGGCGTCGAGATCGTCGAATGTATCAAGCCAGTTCTGAAGCGCGTTCTTTACGGCTTCCGGCACGGCCTTTTCAAGCAGGGCCTTTGCGCGGATGACTTGCATCTCGCGCTGTTTCTTCGAGGAAAGCAGCATGCCGAGCGCGAACTCGGCGTTGTTCTCGAACAGCGAATTGGTCCACGCCGGGCCGAATCCGCGCCGGTTGACCGTGTACGGGATGCCGGGCATGGGCGAGCCCCATGCCTGCGAACATCCGGTGGCGTTTGCCCAGTACACGCGGTCGCCGAAGAGCTGGGTCAGCAGCTTGGCGTAGGGCGTTTCGCCGCAGCCGGCGCAGGCGGCGGAGAACTCGAGGAGCGGGCGGCGGAACTGGCTGCCCTTGACCGTGTAGGGGTTGAAGACGTCGGCCTTGGCCGGGAGCGACAGCAGGTAGTTCCAGTTCGCGAGATCATGGTCGGTCTCGGCGTTCGGGACCATGCTGAGCGCCTTTTCCTTCGCCGGGCAGACGGACGCGCAGACGCCGCATCCGGTGCAGTCGGCGGCGCTGATCTGAAGCGTGAAGACATAGCCGGGCTTGCCGCCCTTCGCGGGCTCCGTGCGGAGCGGGGCGGGCGCGGCGGCGGCCTCGTCGGCGGTCAGCAGGTACGGGCGCACCACGGCGTGCGAGCAGGCGAACGCGCATTTGTTGCACTGGATGCACTTGGCGGGATCCCAGACGGGAACGTGGACCGCGATGTCGCGTTTTTCGTAGGCGGTCAGGCCCATGTCGATCACGCCGTCCTCGTAGCCCTTGAACGCGCTCACGGGCAGGTCGTCGCCCTTCTGGGCGTTGATCGGCTCGAGCAGGTTCGTGACGACGGCGGGGAGGCCGGGGCGCGCGGCGGGCGCGGGATCGGCGGCGTTCCGCCAGGATTCCGGCACGGGCGCCTCCACGAGGCTCTTCACGCCCTCGTCGATGGCAGCGAGGTTGCGGTTCACCACATCGTCGCCTTTGGCGAAATACGTCTTTTTCGCGGCGGCCTTCATGAAGGCGACCGCCTCGTCCACCGGGATGACGTTCGCGAGGCGGAAGAACGCGGCCTGCAGGACCATGTTGATATGGCTGCCGAGGCCGAGGCGCTCCGCGATGGCGACGGCGTCGATGAGGTAGAGCTTCGCATGGCGTTCGGCGAGCGTGCGTTTCACGTGCGCGGGAAGCTTTTCGTCAAGCTCGGCGGGCGTCCACGGGCAGTTCAGCAGCAGGGTCCCGTTCGGTTTGAGTTCGCCTGCGACGTCGTATTTGGAGATGTAGGTGGCGTTGTGGCAGCCGATGAAGTCGGCGGCCTTCACGTAGTAGGAGGACCGGATCGGGCTGTCGCCGAACCGGAGGTGCGACTTGGTCACGCCGAACGACTTCTTGGCGTCGTACTCGAAATACGCCTGGGCGTACTTCGGGGTGTGGGCGTTGATGATGTTCACGGTGTTCTTGTTCGCACCGACCGTGCCGTCGGATCCGAGCCCCCAGAACTTGCAGCAGACGATGTGCTCGTCGTCTGGGTAGAGCGGGGCTTCGACCGGGAGCGAACGGTGCGTCACATCGTCCACGATGCCGATGGTGAAGCCGTTCATCGGCTTCTCGGCAGCGAGGTTGCGGAACACGGCCTCGACCTGTGCGGGGTCGGTGTCCTTCGAGGAGAGGCCGTAGCGGCCGCCGTATACGGCGAACGCGGCGGGATGGTTCGCCTCCGCCAGCACGGACCGGACGTCCAGGTACAGCGGGTCGCCCGCCGCGCCCATCTCCTTGCAGCGGTCGAGCACGGCGATGCGCTTGACCGAAGCGGGCAGGGCGGCGAGGAAGTGTTTCGCGGAGAACGGCCGGTACAGATGGACCTGCAGGAATCCTGTCCTGCCGCCACGGGCGTTCAGCCAGTCGACGGTCTCGCGGACGGTGCCGGAGACGGAGCCCATGGCGATCACGACGTATTCCGCATCGGGCGCGCCGTAGTAGTCGAAGAGATGGTACTGGCGGCCCGTCACGGACGCGATCCTGTCCATGCAGGACTGCACGATACCGGGCAGGGCGTCGTAGAACGCGTTGTTCGCCTCGCGCACCTGGAAGAAGATGTCCGGGTTCTGCACGGTGGCGCGGAGCATCGGGTGTTCGGGATTGAGGGCGTGGGCGCGGAACGCCTCGAGCGCCTTCCTGTCGACGAGCGGCTTCAGGTCGGCGTAGTCGATGGGCTCGACCTTGGAGAGCTCGTGCGAGGTGCGGAATCCGTCGAAGAAGTGCAGGAACGGGATCAGCCCTTCGATGGCGGCGAGGTGCGCCACGGGCGCAAGGTCCATCACTTCCTGCGCGTTCGCGCTGGACAGCATCGCGAACCCGGTCTGGCGGCAGTTCATCACGTCCGAATGGTCGCCGAAGATCGACAGTGCGTGCGTGCCGACCGTGCGGGACGCCACGTGCAGGACGCCGGGGAGTCGTTCGCCGGAGATGCGGTGCATGACCGGGATCATGAGCATGAGTCCCTGCGACGAGGTAAAGGATGTGGAGAGCGCGCCGGCTTCCAGCGAACCGTGGACCGCGCCGATCGCGCCGGCCTCGGACTGCATTTCCACGAGCGTTACGGTCTGGCCGAACACGTTTTTGCGGCCTTTCGCCGCCCATTCGTCGGTCTTGCCTGCCATCGGGGAGGACGGGGTGATCGGGTAGATGGCGGCGACTTCGGAAAACGCGTAAGCGGCGTAGGCGCACGCCTCGTTGCCGTCCATCGTGACAAACTGTTTCGCGGAACTCATCGGATCGGGTCTCCTTGTTCGGTATCAGTTCACTTGCAAACAAAAAACATGTTCGGGGCCGCGCGGGACGCGGAAGTCCGGCGGAAGCGAACGGGTTCGTCCTCCGCCGGGAAACACGCCGCGGGCGCGGCGGGGCAGGTCACTCGGCGACGATGCCGTCGACCTTCTTGATCTTGAGGCGCTTCACGGCGTCCTCGCGCATCTTGTACTTGAGGATCTTGCCGGCGGCGTTCATGGGGAACTCCTTCACGAAGTCGACGTAGCGCGGGACCTTGTACTTCGCCATGTGGGAGCGCACGAAGTCCTTCATCTCCTCCTCGGTCATGGACTCGCCTTCCTTCAGGATCACGCAGGCGACGATCTCCTCGCCGTACTGCTCGTCCGGGATGCCGATGACCTGCACGTCGGAGACTTTCGGGTGCGTGTAGATGAATTCCTCGATCTCCTTCGGGTAGATGTTCTCGCCGCCGCGGATGATCATGTCCTTCAGGCGGCCGGTGATGCGGTAGTTGCCTTCGGGCGTGCGGAGCGCAAGGTCGCCGGTATGGAGCCAGCCGTCGGCGTCGATGGCGGCGGCGGTCTCGAGCGGCATCTTGTAGTAGCCCTTCATGATGTTGTAGCCGCGGGCGAGGAATTCGCCGGGCACATTGTCCGGGAGGTCCTTTCCGGTCGCGGGGTCCACGATGCGGCATTCGATCTCCGGCATGGCGCAGCCCACGGTTTCCACGCGGACGTCCAGCGGGTCGTCGGTGCGGCTCATGGTGCAGCCGGGGGACGCCTCGGTCTGGCCGTACACGATCACGATCTCGGTCATGTTCATCTTGTTTACGACGTCCTGCATGACGGACACCGGGCACGGAGAGCCGGCCATGATGCCGGTGCGCATGTAGGAGAAATCGGTCTTCGGGAAGTCCGGGTGTTCCAGCATGGCGATGAACATCGTGGGCACGCCGTGGAACGCCGTGATCTTCTCCTGGTTGATGCAGGCGAGCGCGGACTTCGGGGAGAAATAGGGCAGCGGGCAGAGGGTGGTGCCGTGCGTCATGGACGCGGTCATGGCGAGCACCATGCCGAAGCAGTGGAACATCGGGACCTGGACCATCATGCGGTCGGCCGTGGAGAGGTCCATGCTGTCGCCGATGCACTTGCCGTTGTTCACCACGTTGTAGTGCGTCAGCATCACGCCCTTGGGGAATCCGGTGGTGCCGGAGGTATACTGCATGTTGCACACGTCGTGGATGTCCACGGCGTCGGCGCGGCGGCGGAGCTCGTCCATCGGCACCTTGTTGGAATACTCCACGGCCTCTTCCCAGGTCAGGCTGCCGGGCTGGCGGAAGCCGACCGTAATGACGTTGCGGAGGAAGGGCAGGCGTTTCGCGTGGAGCGGGTCGCCCGCCTTCGTCTGCGCGAGCTCGGGACAGAGTTCGTTCACGATGCCGGCGTAGTCGGAGTCGCGGTAGCCTTCGATCATCACCAGCGTGTGCGTGTCGGACTGCCGCAGCAGGTATTCGGCCTCCTGGATCTTGTACGCGGTGTTCACCGTGACCAGGGCGGCGCCGATCTTCGTGGTCGCCCAGAACGTGATGTACCATTGCGGCACGTTCGTCGCCCAGATCGCCACCTTGCTGCCGGGTTTCACGCCGAGCGCGATCAGGGCGCGGGCGAAGTCGTCCACGTCGTCGCGGAACTCGGAATAAGTGCGCGTGTAGTCCAGCGTGGTATACTTGAAGGCGTACTGGTCGGGGAATTCGCGGACCATGGCGTCCAGCACCTGGGAGAACGTCTTTTCGATCAGGATGTCCTTCTTCCAGATGAATTTCCCGGTATGACGCTTGTTTTCGTAGAGGGTCGCTTTGGCGCGGGCGAGCTCGAACCGGCTCATGTAGCTCACGAACTGCGCGAAGATCACGTCGGGCGAGCTGATCTCGGCTTCCCACTTCGGGTCCCATTCGATGGAGATGAATCCGTCGTAGTTCACCGAGTGGAGGGCGTTCATCACGCGGTCGAGCGGGAGCGAGCCCTCGCCGACGATGGCGTGGACTTCGGCGCTCTCGGAGTCCTTCAGGTGGATGTGGCGGATGTACGCGCCGAGGTTCTTGACCGTGGTCTCGGGCGTTTCGCCGCAGACGCGGTAGGGGTAGTGCAGGTCCCACAGCGCCGCCAGGTTGTCCGTCATGAAGCTCGCGAGCAGGTCGCCAAGCTTCTGCGTGTCGGAGTAGTATCCGACCGTCTCCACGAGCAGGACGATGCGGGACTCCTCGGCGAGCGGCAGGGCGCGGCCGATGAATTCGCGTGCGGCGGCATCGTCCTGTTCCGTGTTCCCGCCGACTTTCAGGCGGATGTACGGCACGTGCAGGCGGCGCGCGGTCGCCAGGCAGCGCTTGAGTTCGTCGAGTGCGGCTTCCGGCTTCGCGGCGATGTCGTTCACGAGGTCGAGGCAGGAGATGCGCAGGTCGTAGTTGCGGAGCTTGTGCTGGATGCCGGAGAGGCGTTCGGGCTGGAAATCGCTCCTGAGCTTCGGCGTGTCGATACTGTGGATCTCGATCCCGTTGAACTTGTATTCACGGGCGATCCGTATGAAATCGTCGAAACTGTAGGACTCCCAACGATTGGTTGAGAACGACAACTTCATTTGACACCTGCCTCATAACAGATCTTGTTCACGGCGTCGATGAACGCGCGGATGCCCGCGCCGATGACGTCGGTGGAGATGCCTTTGCCCGAGTACACCTTGTTCTCGTAGCGGAGCTTCACGATGGTGGAGCCCATCGCAGCGGTGCCGCCGGTCACGGACTGGATTTGGAAGTCGTCCAGCTCGAAATGGTGGTCGAGGATCTCCTCGATGGCGAGGAATGCGGCGTCGATCGGGCCGTCGCCCGTGCTGAAGCCCTTCACCTCGACGCCGTTGCGTTCGAGGATGACGTGAGCATAGGACGTGATCTCGTTGCCGGAGGTGATGACGAAAGACTTGAGCGCGTAGGTCGCCGGCACCTGGAACGAGACCGTGCCGATGATGGCTTCGAGCTCCTTCGGGCCGACTGCTTCCGTCTTCTTCCGCACGATGCGCTGCACGGACTCGTAGACGGAGTCCAACGCGCTTTCGTCGAGGTCGTAGCCCATCTGGCGGACGGCTTCGGCGACGGCTTCGCGGGAATCGGAGTTGGAAAGGGTGAAACTGATCTCGCCGGAAGCGGATGCGGCCGCGTCGGGCTCGACGCACTCGTCCTGCATGGCGCTGCCGCTCAGGATCTGGCGGATCTGGTCGCAGGACTTCTCCAGTACGGTCATGTTGAGGTTGCAGGACACTCCGAGGGCGTCGCCCTTCGCGCGGAAGACGTGCGCGATGCTGCGGAGGCTGGGCTCGTTCATGCCGGAGCAGGCGGTCTTGATCTGGCTGAACCCGGTGTTCACGCTGGCGAAAATGCACGCCGCGGCCATGTGGAGGGAGTTGGAATACTCGAACGACAGCTTCACATTCGCGAGCTCGGGGACGGCCTCGGTCAGGGCCGTGATGAACCGGCTGGACTCCTCGGGCAGCATCACGCCCGCGGTGTCGCAGACGGTGATGATGCCGGCGCCGCATTCGATGCCGGCGCGGATCGCCTGTGCCAGGAACTCGACCTCGGCGCGCGTGGCGTCGTGCAGCGTGAGCTCGACGTCTTCGCAGAGTTCGCGGCACGCCTTGACCTGAGCGCGGATCATCTCCAGCACGACCGGCGGCTTCTTGTGGAACCGGTACTCCATCTGAACCGTCGAAACCGGCGCGACCACGTTCAGGCGCGGACGTTTCGCGGCGCGAAGTGCCTCCCAGGTCTCCGGAAGAAGCTCCGGATCAAGCCCGACCGGGCAGGCAAGAATGCAGCGCGTCATAAGGGGAGCAAGCGTGTGAAGGAAAACGATGTCGTTTTTCCCGTTCACGATCGGAGCCGTTTCAATGGCATCCACGTTCAGCTTGTCAAGCTGACGCGCCACCTCGATCTTTTCCTTAAAGCTCAAGGAACTGCCGTTGCACGCGGCTTGTTCGCGCAACGACACATCGACGATTTGTATTTCTTTCATGGGCGTCTCCTTACGACGTTCGCCATCCCTGCCCGGCACCGCGCCGGACATTCGCGGCAGAAAAGATATAAACCTTTAATATACAGCGTCCCCCTGAAAAAATCAAACAAAAACATGACCCGTCCCCTCTTTTTTCCATAAATATCTTTGATACGAAATACAGGAATAAACACTATATCCGTATCTTTGTCCCTGAAGGAAAGCCGCTTAGGAACTATGCCCCCTGTCCGCCTTTCTCCACAGTGGCAGTACGCTGCGCTATGGGAAGTGAATTGCCGCTCAGCGGGCGGGCACAGGGGATGATTTCCGGATCCAGCGGTCGAGGAAGGCCATCTGATCCGGGGTGTGGAACCAGTGTTCGCCGCCGGGCATGACCGTGAGCGGCGCGCCGATGCGGGAAGCGAATTCGGACATCGTTTCGGGCGGGGTCAGGAAGTCATGCTCGCCGTACAGGATGCGGGTCGGGACGGTCCATTGGATCGGGTGCTGCCGCACGTCGCAAAGCCAGTCCCAGGACAGTGTCTCGCCGAAACCGATCGGGATTTCCTTTCTGGCGCGGAGCTCGTCTTCCGTGATGTCTGCCTTTTCCATCATGCCCGCGATCAGCTTCTCCATATCCACGACAGGGGAGATGAAGAGCGCGCGATCGATTAGCCGGGAGGACAGCGAGGTCATGGAGAGAAATGCCCCGATGCTGTTCGAGACCAAAGTCAGCGAGCCGCATTCCGCCCGCAGAGGCTCGAAAAAGCGCGGGAACTCCTCGCGCGCCTCCCACGGAGTCTGTGCCCGGTAGTCGAATCCGAAAATTTCACTCCCGGGGAAAAGCGGCCTGTAGTGTTCCGCTTCGCCGGCACTGCCGCCCTTTCCATGCACATAGACGATCCGATGTTTCATGCCAGCTTCACTCGCCCGGATAGTTTGCAGCCCCATTTGCCCGGTTCAGTCTTCCAATTGGTCGGGGTCGAGGGATTTGCCTTCCTGATTGATCCTGACGCATACGGGATCGGGCTCGCCGATTTTGCCGGTCCAGAGGTATTTGGCGGTCTCCTCCTTCACGACACGGCAGAGCCACAGCAGACAGACCACGTTCGGGATCACCATCAGGCCGTTCGCGATGTCCGAGATGTTCCATACGATCGGCAGCGAGACGACCGCGCCGAGGAACACGAGCGGGATGTACGCCGCGCGGAAGACCTGGAACATGGTTTTGCCGCCGAGGTAGTGGATCGCCTGGCGTCCGTAGCAGAACCAGCCGAGGATCGTGGTGTAGGCGAAGATCGACAGGCAGACGGAGAGGATGTATTTCCCCGCGTATGGGATCCGTTCGAATGCGTTGAATGCAAGTTCCGGCGCAGTGAACGCCGCGAAATCGGGCTCGGAGTTCAGCGTCAGCGCGGTGGAGACCAGCGAGATGCCCGTCAGCGCGCAGATGCAGACGGTGTCCCAGAACGTCCCGGTGGACGAGATCAGCGCCTGCCGGACGGCGTTTGCGGTCTTTGCGCTCGCGGCGATCAGGGGCGCCGAGCCCATGCCGGATTCGTTGGAGAAGAGCCCGCGCGCCACGCCGTAGCGGATCGCGGTCATCATCGCCACGCCGAGGAACCCGCCCCCGACGGCCTTCGTGCCGAAGGCGTCCGTCACGATCAGGCGGATCGCCGGCAGCACGGCGGATGCGTTGCGCCCGATGATGACGAAGCACCCGAGGACGTACAGGAGCGCCATGGCGGGGACCAGCGCGCCGCAGACTTTGGAGATGAACTTGAGGCCGCCGACCACGACCAGGAGGATCAGCAGGGCCTCGGCCGCGCCCGTCGCCCACATCGGCGCGGAGAACGTCTTCCCGATGGTCTCCGCCACGGCGTTGCTCTGCGTCATGCTGCCGATCCCGCAGCACGCCAGCAGGACGAAAGCGGAGAAGAGGACCGCGAGCCATTTGCACTTCATGCCGCGTTCGATCGCGTACATCGGGCCGCCTCGGATCATGCCGTCATCGTCGACGATGCGGTATTTGACCGCGAGCACGCCCTCCGCGTACTTGGTCGCGATGCCGAAGACGCCGCAGAGCCAGCACCAGAAGACCGCGCCGGGGCCGCCGCATACGATCGCGGTCCCGACGCCAATGATGTTGCCGGTGCCGATGGTCGCGGCCAGGGCGATCGCCAGGGCGCCGAACTGCGAGACTTCGCCGTCCGCGCCGGAATCGTTCCGGACGCTCAGCTTGATGCCGAGGAAGATGTGCCGCTGGATGACTTTCAGGTAGAATGTCAGAAAGACATGGCATCCGAGCAGGAGGATCAGCAGGGGCGGCCCCCAGAGGAACGAGTCGAGCGCCTCGATCCAGTCCGCGATCTGTTTCATGGCGAATGGTTTCCTTCCGAGAAGATAAAAAAAGAAGCATAAAAATAAAACAAATAAAATAGCACGTAAAACGTCCTTTGTCAAATTGTCAGGCCCACCGCTTTTGTCAAACCAGCCGGACCGGCGGCGGACATTCGCGACGAAGCCGGATTTTTTCACTTCGTTTTCGTTTTTTGCAGGGGAAAGGAATCCGTCGAATCGTTGCAAATCCATAAAAAAAACGCATTACGCTTGACAAGCGGCATCAGAGGTGTATAGTATAACAAACATTTCATGTTTCTTTTTTCACCAACCTCATCAACCGCAGAAAGGATCCCCCAACCATGAAAAAAATCCTGTTCGTTCTGCTCGGTGCGGCCGCCTTCGGGTTCGTCGCCGCAAGTGTCTTCGCGCCTCTCCCGCTCCACGGGCAGACCGCCGCCCCGGGCCAGTCCGGGAAGGATGCCGACAAGCAGGAGCCGGACAACGCTCCGATCGTGAAGCTCCAGCTGTTCAAGAACGGCTTCGGATTCGTGACGCGCGAGATCGCGCCGCGCGACTGGAAGGATCCGCTGGTCCTGAAGCCCGCCATTTCGCCGCGGCACGGCACGTTGTGGTTTGCCCCGGCGGAGACCATCATCCGCCGCACCACCCGCGAGCGCACCATGGTCGAAACCGCGGCAGCGAAGAAGAACGACATGCCGGGTTACCAGCCGAACTGGTCGAACCTCACCGACGCGTTCGCCTGGCAGCAGGTCACGGTGAAGACCAAAGACGGCATCGAGCACACCGGGACCGTGATCGGCAACCAGCAGCCGCAGCAGACGAATGAGGAGCAGAAGATCGAGGTTATCGACACGCTTTCCGCGTACCGTTCCTCCTCGTCCTCCATCCGTTCCTATTCGTCCGCCGTCCCCGCCGTCCCCGTTAAATCGCCGTTCGGGCAGGTCTTCCTCACGCTGAAGACGGACGAGGGCGACTTCCTCACGCTCCGGCAGGAGGAAATCGTGGCGATCCGCGCGAAGCGCATGTCCGACGGCGAATCCCCGGCCGCGAACGCCGAAAAGAAGACGAAGACGACCGAGGAAGTGCAGGTCGTCGAAGCGCCGAAGAACCACCTCGGTCCGGTCAGGATGCGCTACCTGTCGCAGGACGTCACCTGGTCGCCGTTCTACCGCGTGAACCTGAAGGACGACGGCAAGCTCACGATCGACGCGTCCGCCACGATCATGAACAACCTCGAGGACTTCGAGGACACCGAGGTCGAGTTCATCTCCGGCTTCCCGAATATGGTGTTCGCCTCCTCGCTCTCCGCCCTCTCGAAGGGTATGTCGTTCCAGAGCTTCCTCAACAACCTCGCCAACCCGAGCGAGCCGTCCTATCTGCGTTCGAGCAGCGCCCGTAGCGGCGTATTGAGGCAGGCGGAGATGCTGTCCAACAGCGCGGTCTATTACGATATGGAGGAGGACGATGAATATAGGACGCAGAAGCCCTCCCTGTGGACCGCGTCCGGGATGGACGACATGCAGTACAAGTCCGCCGGCAAGCTCACGATGAAGAAGGGCGACGTGCTCCAGCTGCCGATCGCGTCCGCCCCGGCGGAATACGAACTCATCACCACCTGGACCGCCCCCATGGAGAAACGTTTTGCCTTCGGCGAGGCGTCCGCCGACGCGACGCTGTGGAACTGCATCCGCTTCCGCAACCCGTTCGAGTTCGCCCTGACCTCCGCGCCGTACGAGATCGAGCAGGACGGCAACGTGCTCGGGCAGAGCACCGGCACCTGGTTCGGCACGGGCCAGCTCGCCACGGTCAGGATCACGAAGTCCATGGCCGTGACCGCGACCATGACGCAGGCCGAGAGCGGCAGTCTGAACCGGTACTACACCGAAAAGAAGTGGGACAACACCTACAAATACCATTACCCGGACGTCACGGCGCAGATCGTGCTCACGAACCACGGCACGAAGCCCGTGAAGGTGGTCTTCGACTCCGTCTTCTACGGCGAGCTCGTCGAGGCTGACGGCGAACCGAAAAAGGCCCGGCTGCTGACGGACAACCGGACGCGGAACCAGAAAAACAAGCTGACGTGGGAAGTCACGGTACCCGCATCCGACAAGACCACGCTTAACTACACCTACAAGGTCATCCTGGATAACTAACACGCTGCGTGTGCCGATACAGTGCCTTGCCTCGCAACGGCACACCGCAAGCGGTGCCGATACAGTACTCTGCTTCGCAACGGCACGTGCTCTCGCGTAGCGGAGCACAACTCGACACACTCTGTGTGTGCGCGAGCGGAAGCCGCGCACCTTTACAGTGGAGGCTTCGCTTCCTGCCCGTGCGGGTGTTTTACGCTCGCGCGGGCGTTTTCTGTTTGAAAAATGACTCCCCGCGGAGTATATTATTTTTTGCGAACCCGTTTTGAATTGAGGCCGGGCGGGGGATGCCCGCCGGCCTGCATTTTTTGTTTGATCGACAGGAGAAGCAGGATCCATGCTGGATGACAGAGACTATATGAGGCAGAGGCCCGACAATAAAACACTGGAAGGACGGAAGTGCGTCCTGGTGCTGATCGCGGTGAATGTGGCGGTATATCTCTTTTCGATCGCGCAGCCGCAGCTCGCCGTCGACTTGCTCTGGCTGAACCCGGACCAGTTTCGCGGCGGGATGTTCTGGCAGCCGCTGACCGCGATGTTCATGCACGGCGGATTCACGCATATCCTGTTCAATATGTGGGGACTGTACATCTTTGGCGGCATTGTGGCGCCCCGGCTCGGCGGCAAGGGCTTCCTCGCCCTCTACATGGCGACGGGCCTGCTCGGCAACCTGGTTTGGCTGGCGGCATCGTGGAACAGTCCGGCGATCCTCTGCGGCGCGAGCGGCGCAGTCATGGCCGTGACCGCGGCGGCTGCCGTCATGGCGCCGGAGACGCCGATGCTCCTCTTCTTCATTCCGTTCCCGATCAAGCTCAAGACCGTGGCGATCGTCTTTTTCGCGCTGGAGATCGTTCTGGAGATCACCAATAAGCAGCCCGGCGTGGCGAACCTGGTCCACATCGTCGGCTTCGTTACCGGCTACCTCTTCATCAAGCTCTTCTTCCGCCGCGAAATGCTCTGGGACCCGCTGAACCCCCTCGTCGGACACCGCGGATACCGTCCGTCTCCGCCCCGGAACGACGGCGGTTCCGCTTCCGGCTGGACCTACCGCCGCAGCCCGGACCGCGATTCCGACTACGGCCCGAACTTCAGCACGGGCTCCGACTACGGATACAACAGCACGCGCGTCTCCCAGCGCGAGCTGGACTACCTGCTCGACAAGATATCCCGCACCGGCATCAACAGCCTGACCGAACAGGAGCTCCAGCGCCTGAAGCAGGCCCGCGAGGAAATGCGCCGGTCCTGACCTCATATGCCGCACGGAATGCGATCCTCCCCACCCCATCCCCGATT
This sequence comes from Lentisphaeria bacterium, assembly GCA_017541665.1. GTDB lineage: Bacteria > Verrucomicrobiota > Lentisphaeria > Victivallales > UBA1829 > UBA1732. The sequence continues at coordinate 44,573 of JAFXYP010000025.1, forward strand.
CACACCGAAAGGAACTCCACATGAAAATCCTATGGGTCACAAGCGAAGCGATCCCCTACGCCAAAACAGGTGGCCTCGCCGACGTCTCCGGCGCGCTGCCGGACGCCCTCGCAAAACGCGGGCACCAGGTCACGGTCTTCATGCCGTACTACCGCCAGCAGATGGGGAAGCTGAGCCTCAAATTCGACGAACGCCTCGATCTCATCGGTGTGCCGTTCGGCCCCGGCATGGAGTGGGCGGGCGTCAACATCCTGAAGATCAACGACAACCTCAAGTTCATGTTTCTGGAGTACGACCGCTTCTTCGACCGGCCGCGCCTCTATGACTGGGATGGCAGGGAATACGGCGACAACGCCGAGCGGTTTGCGTTCTTCTGCCGCGCCGCCATGGAGGTCGCCGTGCTCCGCAAGCTCAACCCGGACATCCTGCACGTGAACGACTGGCATGCCGCCCTGTGCAGCGTGTACCTGAAGAGCGACTACTACCGCACGCTTCCGGCGTTCCAGAACTGCCGGAGCGCGCTCACGATCCACAACATCGGGTACCAGGGGATCTTCCCGAAGGACAAGCTGTACTGGACCGGGCTCGGCTGGGACTACTTCAACTACACCTGCCTCGAGTTCCACGACTGCATCAACTACCTGCACGGCGGCATCATGACCTCCGACATGGTGAACGCTGTCAGCCCGACCTACGCGTCCGAGATCCTCTCCCCCGAATACGGCTTCGGGCTCGACGCCTCGCTCCGGCACGTCGCCGCGCGCGGCAGGCTCCGCGGCATCCTGAACGGCATCGACGTGGACGAGTGGGACCCCTCGAAGGACAAGATGCTTCCCGCCACGTTCACGCCCGACGACCTCTCCGGCAAGGCGGCATGCAAGGCGGCCCTGCAGGCGCAGTTCGGCCTGAAGCAGGATCCCGATGTGCCGCTTTTCGCCACGATCTCGCGGTTCGCCGAACAGAAGGGGCTGGACGTCTTCGCGCGCGGCCTCGAATACCTCGCCCAGAACTTCGATATGCAGTTCGTGGTGATCGGCAGCGGCGACATGTACCTGGAGAACTGGTTCCGCTACCTCGCCGGGAAATTCCCCGGCAAGATCGGCGTGTACATCGGATACGCCAGCCAGGCCACCGCGCACCTCACGGAGGCAGGCGCGGACTTTTTCGTCATGCCGTCCCGCTACGAGCCGTGCGGACTCAACCAGATGTACAGCATGCGCTACGGCACGCTGCCGGTCGTCCGCAGCACGGGCGGCCTCGCCGATACTGTGATCAACCTCGCCGACGACAAGGCCCCCGCGACCGGATTCGTCTTCTGGGACCTGAATTCCATGGCGCTCAATAACACGATCACCTGGGCGGCGAACGTGCGCAAGAGCAAACCCGCGGTCTTCCGCAAGATGATCCGCCGCGCCATGACCACGGACTTCTCCTGGAACCGCACCGCCGGAAACTACGAGCGGATGTACGCTGATGCGCACCAGTGATTTCGACTACGAACTGCCCGAGGAGCTGATCGCGCAGGAGCCTTCGCAGGTGCGCGGTGCGGACCGTATGCTCGTGCTCGATCCGGCCACGTCGGACGTCTCGATCGGGATGTTCGAATCGCTCCCGGACCATCTGCGGCCGGGCGACGCGATCGTGCTGAACAACACCCGCGTGATCCCGGCACGGATGTTCGCGCGGAAGGAATCCACCGGTGCGGAAGTCGAGCTTTTCTACTTGAACCCCGACACGGAAGGCCGCTGGATCTGCCTGGCGCGCGGCGCGAAACGCCTGAAGGAAGGCACCGTGCTGCGCCTGCGGACCTCCGCCGGCGAACTCTCCCCGTACAGCGTCACGGTGGCCGGGAAGCTCCCGGACGGCTCATGCGTGATCGAGCTCACCGGCAGCGACCCGCAGGAGGTCTTCGCCGCCTGCGGACACCTCCCCCTGCCGCCGTACATCAAGCGTCCCGACCAGCCGCTCGACAGCGACCGATACCAGACCATTTACGCGCAGTGCAAGGGCGCTGTCGCCGCGCCGACCGCCGGGCTGCATTTCACCGAAAAGACGTTCGCTGCGCTGAAGGAAAAGGGCGTCGAGCGGATCGAGCTCACGCTCCACGTCGGCGCGGGCACGTTCAAGCCCGTGTCCGAGGAGAACATCGAGGACCACCCGATGCACGCGGAGTATTTCGTCTTTCCGCCGGAGGCCGCCGACCGCCTGAACCGCGTCCGCGCCGCCGGCGGCCGCATCCTCGCCGTCGGCACCACCTCGCTCCGCACGCTCGAATCCTGCGTGGACGGGCACGGCGTCTTCACCCCGCGCACCGGCGAGACGTCCATCTACATCTACCCGCCGTACCGGATCAAGTCCGCCGATATGCTCCTCACCAATTTCCACCTGCCGAAAAGCACGCTTCTCATGCTCGTTTCGGCATTTGCCGGCATGGAGCCGGTCCGCAAGGCATACCGCATCGCCGTGCAGGAGCGCATGAGGTTCTTCAGCTACGGCGACTGCATGCTGATCACCGGGCGCATCTGAAGGGCGCATAGGAGGACGGAGGCGCACATGTCGAAGCTGCATCCCGAGTTCAGTCCGTCGGACATCCCGGACAAGCCGGGCTGCTACATCTACCGCGACCGCTTCGGCACGGTCATCTACGTTGGCAAGGCGGCGAACCTGAGGCGGCGCATGAGCCAGTATTTCCAGGACTCGCGCATCCGCACCGCCGACCCGAAGCTTCGTTCGCTGATCCACTCCATCGCCACCTGGGAGACCGTCACGGTCCGCACGGAGGACGAGGCGCTGATCCTCGAATCCCGCCTCATCAAGGAGTACGCGCCGCACTACAACGTCCTGATGCGCGACGACAAGCGCTACCTGATGCTGAAGATCGACCCCGCCGAGACCTTCCCCCGTCTCCGGTTCGCCCGCCTCAAGAAGGACGATTCCTGCCTCTATTTCGGGCCGTTTCCGAAGGGCGGCGCGCTCCACCTCACCGCCGACTTCCTCGTGCGGCATTTCGGCATCCGCGTGTGCCGCTGCGCCGAGCCGGGGCCGGAGGACCGCGCGCACTGCCTGGCGGGGACCGTCCGCGACTGCTGCCGCCCGTGCGTGGGCGAGGTGACGAAGGAGGAGTACGACGAACGCGTGAAGAAGCTCATCGACGTGCTGAACGGGCACATCGGCGAGGTCGCCGCGATCCTGAAGCAGCGCATGGCGGAGGCCGCCTCGAAACAGCAGTTCGAGAAGGCCGCCAACCTCCGCGACGTGGCGGACAACCTCGACTGCCTCTACGCCGGCCGCCGCCGCAACCTCGCAAACGTGCGGATCCCGTCGCTTTCCACGGGACCCGATGCCGTGCGCGAGCTCGGCGAGGAGCTGTGCCTCCCCGTCATGCCCGACAACATCGAGTGTTTCGACATCTCGAACATCTCCGGCACGCTCGCCGTCGCCAGCATGGTGCACTTCACCGGCGGCCGCCCGGACAAGAAGAAATACCGCCGGTTCCGCATCCGCACCGTCGAGGGGCCGAACGACTTCGCCATGATGAAGGAGGCCGTCACGCGTCATTTCACCCGCCTCATGGACGAGGGGCGCCCGCTGCCCGACCTGCTCATGGTCGACGGCGGCAAGGGCCAGCTCTCCAGTGCGATCGACGCGCTTGCCGCCATCCGCTGCCCGCCGTTCCCCGTGATCGGCCTTGCGAAAAAGCACGAGGAGGTCTTCATCCCCGGCGAATCCGAGTCCATCCGGCTGCCGCTGGACAGCGCCGCGGTCAAGCTCCTGCAGGCCGTCCGCGACGAGGCGCACCGGTTCGCCATCACGTACCATCGCGAGCTTCGGCTGAAGACCATCCGCGACTCCCTGCTCGACGAGATCGAGGGCATCGGCGAGGCGAGAAAGGCCGCGCTCCTGCGGGAATTCGGCTCCGTCCGCGCGCTCCGAAACGCCACGCCGGAGGAGATCGCCGCCCGCGTGAACGGCATCGGGATCGAGTTCGCGCGCACCATCTGCGACTACCTCGCAAAGCACGCCGCCGACGGCTCGGTCGATCCGCTGTGATTTCAGCGGCGGCCTACTGCTTCTTCACGACCTGGAACAGCGCGCACAGGTCATCCCGGTACAGCAGCCGGAACCGGTCCGGCCGAGCCGCCGCCATCCGGTATTCCCAGGCGGGATCCGGCAGGCGTTCCGGTTCGTCTCTGAACTCGACGTAGAGATAGTCCGCCCCGGCCGCGTCCAGGCGCGCGATCCATTCTTCCGCCCCGACCGGGTCCGATCGCATTTCCGCCAGCGAGCCGAATTCGTGCGGATGCAGCGAGTTCTTCCTGTTGATCGGGATCGCGACGGCGCGGCTGCCGGGGCTGTCCTCCATGAATCCGTAGGAGAACATCGTCCCGTTCACCGCCGTCGTCTTCGGACCTTCCTGTTCCGACGCCTGCGTCACCTGACGGATGCACTCCGCCCGACCCGGCCCGAACACCAGCACGTTGCCGTGTTCGCGCACCTCGGAATCCGTCTCGCGGAGCGTGGAGACGAAGGAACCGGCGAGGAGGAACAGCGCCGCCGCGGCAAAGGCTCCCGGGCGCGCCCATTTTTCAGGGAAGAACATCAGCATGACGCCGAAAATCGGAGTCGCGACGTACCCGTACGAGGCGGTGACGGGGGAAACGTAGACCGCAAGAAGCACGGCGAGGATCACGGCCGGGAACGCCCGGGGGAAGCGTTCCGCTGCGGGGTTCAGCGCGACCGGCAGCAGCAGGGAGCACACCATGATCCACGGGATGTATTGCCGCGCCTGCGCGATGGCGGGGTAGACCGTGAGCTGGACCGCGAACATGGCGAGCAGGATCGCGGACAGGATGATCGCCGGGGCGCGTTCTTTCATTTTTTTGTTCAGTGCCGCAACGATCAGCACGGCGAATGGCGTCAGCCCCCACAGGATCCCGCTCGGGATGTTCAGTCCCCACGATCCGCCGCGGAAGAAAAAGTCCCATGCGTCCTTCGTGAACCCGACCGCGCTGCGTTCGAACTCCAGCCCGGCGGTGAAGAGCGGCGGCAGGCGCACCGGGTAGAACGGATTGCCGGTGACGATCCAGCTCCGCAGGTAGAACGGCGCGGCCGCGACGACCGCCGCGACCGCGGACACCGCGACGCATTTTCGGGCTTCGCGGTCCCGGCAGAAGAACCATGCCATCACGGTCAAAGCGAGGATCGGAGAAAGCATAAGTCCGGTGAGCTTGATCGAGGCGGCGATCCCGAGCAGGATCCCCGCGCCCAGGCACGACGGCGCATGGCGGCGGGACGCCCCGGTGCACAGCAGCGCGAGCCCGGCGGTCAGGATGCTCCCGTTCAGCACGTCCGTGTATGCCATCGCCGCGTTGCCGAAGAGCATGCTGGTGAACATCGCGAGCGCGGCGGACGCCAGGGACGCCGTTTCCGACGCGCCGAAGAACCGCCCGAGCACGTACACCGCCGCGGCGTTCAGTGCCAGCGCGGCGGGCTGCAGCAGGCACGCGAAATCCGCGTTCTGCGCCGGGGCCATCAGGAATCCGAACAGCATTTCCCCGTAGGCCGGATAGTATTCGCACGTGTAGCCCGGCACCGGTACATACGCCATGCTGCCGTTCTCCAGCCACATCGCCGGGAAATACAGGTGGTAGAAATAGGTGTCCGTCCCGAGGTGTCCCATCAGGCACGACAGCATCAGGATCGCGGTCCCGCACAGCAGCATCCCGAGGAAGAATTTCCCGCTTCGTCCGAGCGTCGGGGCAGGGTGTGGCACGGTATTTTTATCCGCGGTTTCGGGCTGCATCCATTTCCGCGAAACCCCGTACAGACCGCCTGACAGCACCAGGCAGCAGGCGATGACGGAGGGACCCGACAGACAGCCGAACATCCCCGGGATGCCGAACGACGCCAGCATCAGCGCCAGGCCGTACGAGGCCGCGAGCAGGATGCGTTCGGGGACGCCGGGCCCTGCCGGCCGGGCGGCATGCCACGACACGAGCGCGGGCACCGAAATGAACGCGGCGGTCAGCAGGAACGCCAAAAGTTTGTAGAGATAAACCAGCAGCATGGGGTCGTCTGTTTCTCACAGGTTCGCGCAAAAGCGGGAGGTCGGTCTGTCCCCGACTTCGCGGTCGAACGGCGTCGCCGGGGGAATCGTTGATACTATAATCCGGCAGGGGACTCTTTTCAAGCGGATCGCGTCGTCCGGTCCGTTTTTTCGGCTTTTTTCCTTTCCGCGTTTCCTCCGCATCCGCCGAATCCTGTTCATGTCATTGTTTCTTTCATTTTCCGCCTCGAAAACTGCCGGCGGCGTTTGAAAAAACGGACAATCCGTGCTATTGTATCTGCACCACAACAACCGCATTCCTACGAAATTCATACGAAACGAAAGGATTTTCCCATGTCCATCGAACTCGCAAAAGCATTCTGCGTCCGCCTGATGTCCGACGATGAATTCCGCGATGCCATTGGCCGCGCCGCCTCCGCCAAGGAGATCGCCGACCTCGTCGCCGCCAACAACTACACGTTCAACAAGCACGACCTCCTGAAGGTCGTCAGCGAGCTTTCCGGCAAGCAGGTCGACATGGAGCACCTCTCCGCCATGATCTGCGAGGTCTACGAGGAGGAGATCAAGACCGAGGGCGGTTCCGCGGAAGCCGTCGTCGAGTGGCTCGCCAGCCTCCAGTAACATCATCTTTCCCCCTCCGGCGGCCATGTCGGCGCAAACAGACGAGGACGCGTATTCCCCGCAGGACGGAACCTCCGGCGTTCCGTTCGATCCCGCCGACTACGCCCGCAATGAAGACGAACCGTCCCCGGAATCCGAATCCGGGGAGGAGAATTCATTTTCATCCGTCCCCCGCTGGCTTCAATGGGTAAAACGCCGCTGGCGGAACGTGCTGGTCTGGTCTTTTCTGGCCCTCCTTCTGGCACGGCTCGCCGTCGCTTTTTACTTCGCGGGATTCTGGATCGGCTACCTTCCTCAGTTCGGCGTGCTCGCGCTTCTGACCGCCGAGCTGTTCTTTTCCAGAGACCGCTGCATTTCCCTGGTTTCCTGCATTCTTCTTGTCGACAGTATCATAGCGGACGGATATCACCTGTTTATATACAGACCCGAATGGCGAAGGATCACCTTCAACTGGCCGTATGAGGACCGTTTCCAGATCATCCTGGTGACGCTCGGGCTTATCATCGTCGTGTGGAGAGATCGGTCCGTTCCCAGGCTGGCCGCGGCCATTCCGCTCCTGGGAATTTTCCTTGTCCTCTTCTTGTTTGCGATCGCCAGCCGCTGACCGGCGACGTCATGGACGAATTGTGAATTGCATGCATTTTTTATCAAAAAACGGTGTTCAGGGGATTGACAAAAGCGCGTTTTCGCTGTAATTTACTGTAATTTTTTCCAGTCCACCATATCAAACTCAAACACAAAGGATTCCCATTATGAAAATGACGACAAAAGTCTGTATCGCGGCAGGCGCTTCCCTGCTGACGCTCGCGGCGTTCGCACAGTTCGGCGGCGGCATGCCCGCAGGCGGTTTCGGCGGCGGCTTCGGCGGCGGTCTGCCCGGCGGTTTCGGCGGCGGCTTCGGCGGTTTCGGCGGCCCGGCCCGCTCCGCGCTCCCCGAAGGCTTCGTCCCGGCGGAAACGAACATCTACAACTCCGAGTTCCCGGCGGTCAATCCGAAGACCAGGCAGGCGTTCTTCCGCATGCAGGCCCCCGGCGCGCAGAAAGTCACCATCACGCAGGAAGGCAAGACCTACGACCTGACGAAGGACCAGAGCGGCTGGTGGTCCGTCACGACCGACCCGCTGGTGGAAGGCTTCCACTATTTCAGCTACACGGTGGACGGCAACAAGGCGTTCGACTTCGGCAGCGAGGCGTTCTACGGATGCAGCTCCGAGATGGCGGGCATCGAGATCCCCGAGGATGAGGCCGAGGCCGCGTACTACCACTTCAACAAGGACATCAAGCACGGCCAGGTGCGCCATTGCCGCTACTGGTCCGAGATGAACGGCCTGGACCGCCACTGCCGCGTGTACACGCCCGCCGAATACGAGACCGACTCCCAAAAGCGCTTCCCCGTGCTGTATCTGCTCCACGGCGGCGGCGAGGATGAGTCCGGCTGGGAGGAACAGGGCCGCATGGCGGACATCATGGACAACCTGATCGCCTCCGGCAAGGCCGTCCCGATGATCGTCGTCATGGACAGCGGCAACGTCCGCAACTACGGCGCGGTGCGTCCGCGCGGCGTCCGCGTGACCGACATCTTCGTGAAGGAGCTCAAACCGTGGGTCGACGCCACCTTCCGCACGAAGACCGACCGCGACAACACCGCGATGGCCGGCCTCTCCATGGGCGGCGTGAACACCTGGAACACGATCTTCCCGGACAACATGGACAAGTTCGCCTACATGGGCGGCTTCTCCGGCGCGGGCAATTTCTCCGGCCCGGGCGCGGCCGCGGGCGGCGGCGACGTGAACACCGTCTTCGGCGGCGTTTACAAGGACGCGGACAAGTTCAACTCCCAGATGAAGCTCGTCTTCATCAGCGTCGGCGAGGCGGAAAAGACCAACCCGGTGCGCGAGACCTACCGCATCCTGAAGGACCACGGCATCAAGAACCTCGTCTTCTACGAATCCCCGAAGACCGACCACGAATGGCTCACCTGGCGCCGCAGCCTCCGCGAATTCGCGCCGCTGCTCTTCAAGTGATCCCCAGATGAAACATCGAAACCACCGGTCCCGCCGGTGGTTTTTTATGACTAAGACAAACTCACATTATCAGGAAAGGGCGGATCGATGCTGAAAGCGGGCTTGATCGGATGCGGAAACATCAGCGGGGCTTACCTGCGCAACAAGGATGCGTTCCGGCATCTTCGCGTGGTGAAATGTGCGAGCAGGCGGTACGAATCCGCCCGCGCCGCCGCGGAACGGTTCGGGCTTCAGGCGGTCACCGCCGACGAGCTCTTCCGCGACCCGGAACTCGACCTGATCCTGAACCTGACCACGCCGGACGCTCACACGGAGATCGCCCTGCGCGCCCTGGATGCCGGGAAGCACGTCTATTCCGAGAAGCCGTTCTCGATCACGCGGGAGGATGGACGGAAGATCCTGCGCCTGGCGGCGGAAAAGGGCCTGCGGGTCGGCTGCGCGCCTGACACCTTCCTCGGCGGCGGCCATCAGACCTGCCGCAAGCTCATCGACAGCGGCGCCGCGGGGAAGATCGCCGGCGGGTGCGCCGTCATGGCGTACCGCGGTCCGGAATCCTGGCATCCGAACTCCGGGTTCTACTACCAAAAAGGCGGCGGCCCGCTCATGGACATGGGGCCGTACTACATCACGGCGATGGTCAATCTGCTCGGCCCGGTGAAACGGGTCGCCGGGTTCGGCGGCCGCGCCGTGGATCTGCGCCTCGGCCGCGATGCCAACCTGGGCAAAACGTATCCCGTGGAGGTCGACACCCATGTCGCCGCCGTGCTGGAGTTCGTTTCCGGCGCCGTCGTCAACCTCACCATGAGCTTCGACGTCTTCCAGCTCAGCGAGCAGATGCGGAACTGCATCGAGCTGTGGGGACTTGACGGCGCGCTCCGCACGCCCGACCCGAACACGTTCGACGGCGAAATCCGGTTCGCGAACGATGCAACGGGCTCCGGCTGGGAAACGCCCGAAAACACGTTCCTCTACAACGACAACATGCGCCTGATCGGGCTTGCCGACATGGCCGCCGGGATCGAGCTCGGGCGGCCGCACCGCTGCAGCGGGGAGCTGGCGTACCATGTGACCGACGTGATGTGCTCCATCCTCGAGGCGTGCGAAACGCGGCAGGTCGTCACGCTCGAAAGCACCTGCGCCCGCCCGGCTCCCCTCCGCGAGGGGCTCGCCCCCGGCGAACTGGATTGAATGTGCTTCCCCCAGGCGGGAAGTCTGTCCGCCGCGGAAGGTTGCCGTCGCGGATAAAACAGTGCCTTCCGAGCTTCGCGCCAAACGGCATCCGCTGCGAAATGTGATGCCGTCCGCTTGAAAAAAGCGGAAAAAGAAGTACATTATGTAAGGAGACGATGGGGGATATATCTGCTGTCGTGTCGGCATCGGTCAAACAGGAGAAAAACGGTTTCGGAGGAAAGACCAATGGGGTATCAGGACATAACATTTCCCGCAGGCACGCTGTTTCTTGTCACAGGCGGGGCGGGGTTCATCGGCTCGAACCTCTGCGAAGCGCTCCTGTCGTCCGGCTGCCGTGTGCGCTGTCTGGACGACCTTTCCACCGGGAAACAGGCCAACGTCGATCTTTTCGGGGATAATCCCGCCTACGAGTTCATCCGGGGCGACGTGAAGGATTTCGACACCTGCATGCGCGCCTGCGAGGGAGCGGACTATGTGCTGCATCAGGCCGCCTGGGGATCCGTGCCGCGAAGCATCGAAATGCCGCTTTACTACTGCGCGAACAACGTTTCCGGCACGCTGAACATGCTGGAAGCGGCCCGCCGGTGCGGCGTCAAAAAATTCGTCTATGCCTCGAGCTCCTCCGTCTACGGGGACACGGACACGTTCCCGCAGAAGGAAGGCTTCGAGGGAAGGCCCCTGAGCCCGTACGCCGTTTCCAAGCGCGCCAACGAGGACTGGGCGCGGCAGTATGCCATGCACTTCGGGCTGGAGACGGTCGGCCTGCGGTATTTCAACGTTTTCGGGCGGCGGCAGGATCCCGACGGAGCATACGCCGCCGTGATCCCGAGATTCATCCGCCAGCTGCTCCGCGGCGAACGCCCGACCATCAACGGAGACGGCCTCCAGAGCCGCGATTTCACCTATGTGGAGAACGTGGTGGAGGCGAACCTGAAAGCCTGCCTTGCCGGGAAGGATGCCTCCGGGCAGGCATGCAACATCGCCTGCGGCGAATCCAAAAAACTGCTGGACGTCTACCGCGTCATCACGGACGCGCTCGGACTGGACACGGAACCGGTCTTCGGCCCGGAGCGCCCCGGCGACATCCGGTACAGCTATGCCGACATCGGCCAGGCAAGGGAACTCCTCGGATACGACCCGGACTGGGATTTCGAACGCGGCATCCGGGCTGCGATCGCCTGGTACAAAGACAATCTGCGCTGAAGGATCCGATCCGCATTCGAACCGCTATGCCCCGGGCGGGAGATGTCCGGGGTGTTTTTTTGCCGCATTGTCCGGCCGGGAAGGGGCGGCGCCTGCGTTTAACCCTGACCCTGCCGGGGGAGTCCGCAGAGTTCCGGCAGACCGGAGATGCGGTCGATGTGGTGAAGGACGGCGTGGAGGAACGGATCCCGGTCGGAGGCGATCACGGCCTGTTTTTTCGCACGGGTCAAACCGGTGTAGACGGATTCGCGTGTCAGGATGCCGAGGTCGGAGCGGGTCGGCGGGATCAGCATCAGAATCCTCTCGTAGTCGCTGCCCTGGGATTTGTGGATGGTGAACGCATAGGCGGGGGCATGCTGCGGAAGGGACTCCAGCGGGATTCCGCGCCACTTGCTTTCGGACGCGGGGTCGGGGATGAAGACCAGAAAGCGTTTCGTGTCCGAGGCCTCCGCCTCCGAACGGGTGAGCGGATGCCCGTCTTCGCCGGCGTACCACAGGATTCCGGTGTCGCCGTTGAAGACGTTTGTGCTGTAGTCGTTTTTGAGGATCAGGAAAGTCTCGCCGGGAACGGGGTCCCCCGTGTCCGGGAAGCCGAGGATCGAACGCAGGAGCCTGTTGAGCGCGGTTGCGCCGTACGGCCCGACGTTGAACGGCGTGAGGATGCGGAACGTCTCGAAACGTTTCCAGGCGTCGTCGATGGCGTTTTCCTCGTAATACCGGACGGCGGACGGCTGTTCCGCGATCCACGCGCCTTTGACGCTGTTCGCCAGGAACTGCCGGAGCGAATTGGCCGGCGGGAGCCCGCAGGAGAGGACCGATTGCAGTCCGCCCTGCGCCATATAGTTCCAGGCTTTTTCCGCCTGTCCGTCGTTGATCGCGTCTTTTATGGTGCAGATCTCGCCGCCCTGCGGGAACCGGCGGCTGACGATGAGCTCCGCCAGATTGCCGGGCGCGACGGCGCGCAGGATGCTGCAGAAGTCGCCGAAGACGGAGCCGGGCTCCACGGAGGACAACTGGCAGCGGTCGCCCAGCAGGATGACCGCCGCGTCGTCCGGGACGGCCTTCAGCAGGCTGACCATGAGCCCCTGCGCGATCATGGAGCATTCGTCGACGATGAAGAGCCTGTAGCGGAGAGGGTTCTTCCGGCCGTGCCGGAACGTCCCGGCTTTCCGGTCCCACGAAAGCATCCGGTGGATGGTGGAGGACTGGATTTGCCGAATCTCCTCGCGCCGCTGTTCGTCGCAGAGGTTCTTCAACTGGTCGTCCAGGGCCTGTTTCATGCGCATCTGCGCTTTTCCGGTCGGGGCGCACAGGATGACGTCGGACGGCTTTTCCCGGCGGAGCGCGAGGATTGCGGACACGATGGTCGTCTTGCCGGTCCCGGGGCCGCCGCTGATGACCAGGAATTTCGAGCCGACCGCGGCGGCGACGGCGGATTTCTGCTCGTCGCCCAACGGAAGCCGGGTGACCGTCTCGAACGGGATGTCCTCCATGGGCCGGGGCGCCCCGCGGGACAGCAGATAATCCCGCAGGAAAAGCTCGTTCTGAAACGCCCGCCCGAGATAATACCGCCCGTTCGCCAGGATCAGCGGAGCAGGCTGGAATGTTTCGTCCGATTCGGGCCGATACTCCCGGAAAAGCCCCGGGAATGCGTCCGGTTCCGGCGGCCAGGTGTCCATCCGGTCGAGGAAGCTCAAATCGAGCGGGGAACCGGAATCCGGCGTTTTCCGTCCGTCGTCCCCGAAGACGGCGAGGCCATTCAGGTATTTTCCGAGCGATGCGCGTGTGGTGACCGCGGATGCGGGCAGCGCGATCTCCCCGTGCATGGACGTGGCATTGGAGACCAGAGCGGCAAGGAGCGCCATGGCGGGATCGCCGTCCGCGTTCCTGCCGATGAACTGCGCGAACGCGACATCGATGTCCGCGAGGAGCCCGCGTCCGCGAAGCATGTTCAGAAAACCAGACATGGTCACACCCCCGTTTCCTTTCTGAAGAGCGCCAGAAGACTTTCGAGGCATTCCCGCGGCGGCACGTCGAACCAGATGCCGTTCCACGTCCCGCGTCCCAGCCCGCGCAGGAAGACGTAGTAGATGCCGCCGAACGCATCGTAGTCCTTGCCGCGCTGACGCAGGAACCGGAGAAGCGCGGCCGCGTAGAGGTAGGATTGCAGGACATAGCCCGCATTGCCCATCGCGGCGCGGATGCGGCCGGGCGCGTAGTCCGCGTCGGAAGCGCCCAGCCAGTTCGTTTTCCAGTCCACGATATAATGTTTGCCGTCATGCTCGAAGATCAGGTCGATGATGCCGTTCAGGACGCCGTTTCTGTCGAGCGGGTCGTTCATCCGGGCGACAAGCGGCCGCGCCTGTTCGGATGCGGTGTCCGCCAGGATGGAAAGGATCCGTTTCAGGTCGAGGCTGTCCGGGGCGTCCAGGAAGAACTCCATTTCGGCGACCATCCTGTCCTGACGGATTTCGGAGAGGGCGATCCCGATGCCGCCGCCGGACGTTTTCGGCAGCGGGACCTGGAGCGTGCGTGCGATGCCGTCGAAGAGCTGGCGCTTCATAGCGTCGTTCTCGGGGTCATAGCCGAATTCCCGCAGGACGGCCGTGATCCTGCTCTGGATGGCCGCCACGGTTGCGGGATCGTCCTGTCTGCCGGCTGCAAAAAGATTGAAATGCCCCGCGCAATTTTCCAGCAGCTTGTGCGTCATGCTTCCGACGGTCGCGCCGTGCGGGAAGTCGCGGAAGAGGTTCATATCGCCGGACAGGGCGGCGGATTCATCGGGTTCCCCGGCTGTTTCGGTCCCGGGGTCGTCCCGGAATGCGTCGTTCCGTTCGTCCAGGTCCGCGGCGGTCTCGCGCTCCACGTCGGCGCGGTTGTTCAGGATGCTGTGGAAAGCGGAGAAGCTCATGATGCCCCATTTGTCCGGAATCTCGTTGGAAGAAAACACTGCCGCTTTCAAGTCTCCCGGCGTGTCTTCCTGCCGGAGCGGTCCGATGTTCGGACGTTCCCCGAAATGGCGTTCGAAGACGCCGTTTTGCCGGATATGGAACGCGGCGCTGCCCCGGGCCGCCGGTTCGTCCAGTGCCGTCCACCAGCCGGCTGCCGGCTGCGGCAGGATGTCTTTCGTTTTGGTGAAATAGCGGTTGTCCCAGAGCTGTTCCACGACGGTCTTCCCCGGTGTTCCTTCCGACTGCCTGTGCGAGGCCATGAGAACGCCCTGGGCGGAGTTCGTAAAGTTGACGGCATAGCTGTTCGGCTCGGCGAGCTGCTGGGTGTACAGATAGGTGACGAGGGAGGCACGGGTGAGCGCCACATAGAGCAGGCGCAGGCTGTTTCGGAATTCCTCATCCTTCGCGGTCGTCCTGCATGCGTTGCCCAGGCCGAAATCCAGGATGACTTCTCCTTCGGCCGCGTGTCCGGCGTCCTGTGCCTGCGCGGCGGTGTTGACCCGGAAAGCCGTTTGGTTTTGCTGCATGCGCTTCCAGTCCGTCCTGGACGGGAACGGGACGAAGACGACGGGAAACTCCAGTCCCTTCGCCGCGAACATGGTCAGGATCTGGACTGAAGCGGAGTCCCGGTCGAGGCGCAACTGGTCGGGGTTGTCCCCGTCTCCGTCCTCGCCGCCGCTTTTTTCCTTGCCGTTGATAAGGCGGTTCAGGCTGTTGAAGACGTCCTCCGGCAGGAGATGTTCCGCCGACTCCTTCCGGTAAAGCAGCTCCATCAGCTGGATGAGGTTCGTGATGACGCGCTCGCCGTTGAACTCGGAGAGGATGCGTCCGCGTGGCGTGGCGTCCCGGAACCGCATGTCCAGGAACTGCAGGAACGCCGCGGGAAATCCCGATTGCGTCCAGACTTTGCCGCAGTCCGACATCCGCTTCATCAGCGATTCGGCCCAGGCCGGGTTGGACACGGCGTCCTCGCCGGAAATACGGAAGAACGGGGAGAACATCAGCCCGCGGACGGACTGCATGTCGGGACGCAGGAAACACCGGATCAGCAGGAGCATGAGCTTCGCCTCGTCCGTATCGTAGATCTTGCCGGATTTGCACGCGGACGCCGCGATCCCCTCCATGTTCAGCCGGGCCACGAAATCGGCTGCCTCCACATGGCGCCGCACCAGGATTGCGATGTCGGACGCGCGCAGGGGCCGGGTCCCGTTCTCCGAGTCGCCTTCGCCGTCTCCGCAGGGGACCCGCACGGAGCATTCCCCGGACAGCAGGTAGCGGATCTCCCGCACGACGTCGTCCGCGATCCTGTGTGCGCAGGCGTCCTTGCCGCCGGAATAGTGCCGGAGGCGGAGGCTTCCGCCCGGATTCTCCGGGAACCCCCCGTCGTCCTTCCCGGACGCCACCGAAACGAACGGGATGTCCTGCTGGAGGAAAACGCCCGCGGTCTCATGGCCTTCCGTCAGGTCGCCGTCGCCGAACATCGTATTGACGGCCTCGATCATGCCGGGCGAGCTTCGGAAGTTTTTCGTCAGGGTGAATCGCTGATCGGCGGTCTTTTTCGCCTGAAGATAAGTGTAGATGTCGGCGCCGCGGAATCCGTAGATGGCCTGCTTCGGGTCGCCGATCATGTAGAAAAGGTTGGGGCAGCCCCTTGGAAAACACCGGTCGAAGATGCGGTACTGGATCCGGTCGGTGTCCTGGAATTCGTCCACGAAGACCGCCTGGTACCGTGCCCGGATCAGCTTCGTCAGGCTGTCGTCCGCCTGAAGCGCCGCATCCAGGTCGCGGATCATGTCGTTGAACGACATCACGCCGCGCTTTTCCTTTTCCGCCTGGAGCCGCTCGCCGACATAACGGTATGCGTCCCGGTAGATCGTCTGCTGGCCGTTCAGTTTCTCCCCTTCGGAGAAATCCCGGTCGGCCGGTTCCTTCGCGAAGGCCGCCGCGTCCCGGATCTTCTTATAGGTGACGTTGTTCGGGACTCCGCTGCCGTAGAACCGGTCCCGGCAGAATGCCCGCGTCAGCCGGTCCACGTATTCATCCTCGTCCGGGACGAGCTCCGTCTCGAGCCCCTTGCCGGACTTCAGGGCGAAATCCTGAAGCATCTTCTGGCAGAATCCGTGGATCGTGCTGACCGTCATTTCGTCGATCGAACTGACGGCAAGCTGGAGCAGGAGCCTGGTCTTCAGCGTTTCGGACAGCCGGGCGGCGTCGAAAAGGTCCGGGTGGTACGGGGCCGCCGCGTTGCCGGACTTCAGCCCGGACTGCCGACCGGACTCCTGTTCCTTTTCCGGGAGCAGCGCGTCCAGCTCTTCGTTCAGCAGCTTCAGGATGCGGGCCTTCAGTTCGTCCGCGGCGGCGTTGGAGAATGTCGTGACGAGGATCTTCCGCACGGGGACTCCCTGCAGGATCAGCCGCAGGATCAGGTGCGTGATCGTGTAGGTCTTGCCGGTTCCGGCGCTTGCTTCGATCAGGTATCTGCCGTGTTCGATCGGGTAGTCGGACAGGTTCATGCGGGACCTCCTTTCACCTCGTGGAACACCGCGGAGCCGAAGAAAGCGGCCGCAAGCTCGCCGACCGGCGCGGAGACCGGCATGTCTTCTCCGAAGAAGGCGCGGAATTTTTCCTTCTCGCCTTTCGCGTTCGGATTGCCGCCGCCGTTCCAGACGGATTCCGCGCTTTCCGCGTCTCCCGTCCGGAAGAGTTCATAGGACGATTTCGGAAAGAACGGCAGCGGAACGCGCAACCCGGCGCGGAAAAGGTACAGGAGACGTTTTACGGCGTTTTCCGCGTCGGCGCATTCCATGGCGTCCGCGTCCAGATATGCGGCATTGCGGTTCCGGATGAAGACGATCCTTGTCCGGACCTTCCGGCTGAGGTTCGCGCGGAGATGCCTCAAGACAGGCTCGATCCGCTGTGCGCCCGAAATGTCTTCCCCCAGGCACGGAATCACCTGAATGAGGGGAGCGTCCGGGTCGCCGGTCTGATACACCTTCAATTCCGGCAGGGCCAGCGTGTCGCGGAATGCGCCGTCGGGAACGGGTCCGAGCGCACCGGCGGTTTCTCCTGCGTCCGCGGCCGTGTACGTGAAGGCCCTTTCCTCCGCCGGGATCCGTTCCGCTCCGGCCTGCGTCAGGGTTTCCGTTTCATGCGCCAGGACGGCGATCTCGGACCATTCCTGCCAGGTGTCTTCCTGCAGCGCCAGGGGGAGGACTCCGTCCGTCTTCAGGCGTTGCAGACAGTTTGTTTTCAATGCCGCCCGGTCCGCCTCGTCCGTCTCCAAATACAGATCGAGCAGGTTCTCCTTCACGTCCCAGGGCAGTTTTCCCTCGAACATCTCCGAATCCTCCGAGGATGCGGTCTCGAATACGGACACTGCCGCGTTCAGCCCGTCCTGCACGAACGTCCCTGCCGGATTGCGGAAAAAGCTCACCAGTCTTCCGAACTCGACCCTCCGATCCCTGTCCTCGTCCTGCGGCGTTCCCTTTTCGGCGGGATCGTGCATGCGAAGTCCGGGACGGATGTGGAACAACGGCAGTTTCACTCCGTCCTCCGCCGGATTTGCGATCTGTTCCGCCGCTTTCCTCATTTTATCCGAGAAAGACTGGTTCGGCGTGCCGTCTCGGAAAAGCTCGGGGGAAAACGAGTGGATCGGTTCCTGAATGTCGACGAAGCTGTTCTTGCCGAATGTCTGCGTCAGATAGGTGCGGAGTTCGTCCACGCACACGGACGGAGGTTTCTCCTTGCGGTCGTGGATGTCCCTCCCGACATAGCTGATGTAAAGATATTTCCGGGCGGCCATGATCGTGTCCAGAAAGAGCTGGCGCGACTCGTCGCGTTTCAGCGGATCGCCCGGCTCGCGTCCGGCCATGGAGTCTTTTCCCTGCCGGAGCTGCTGCATGATGTCGAATTCCCGGTCGTCGTCTTCCTCCGGGAACGATTTGTGGTTCATGCCGAGCAGCAGGATCGCATCGGCCGGAATGCTCCGCATGGGGCGCAGGCCGCAGAAGGTGATCTTTCCGCGCATGAATCCGACGGTATTGTCCTCCGGCTTGGCGTGCTTGTCCTGGAGATGCGCCAGCACGATTCCGCTGGTCAGAGGGACGTCTTCCGCGCCCGCTTCCGCCAGGACCTGGCGCCAGGTGTTCAGAACGCTCAGCAGGAGGATCTTCAGTTCGGAATCCTTTCCGAACAGGACGCCCGCGGTTTCGGCAAGCTTCTTTTCCCATTCGCGGAAGGGCACGCCGTTCTTTTCCCATTTGCGCATGGCCTGCGTGATCTCATGCAGATTCGAGACCAGGCTGATGAATTTGCCGAGCAGTTCCGCCCTGCTGCCGTCGAATCCCGGCACGGGGAAGACCGGGTCTTCGTCATTGAGTCGGTACGGGCTCGCGGGATCCGCATCCACGGCATAGTCCAGCAGCATGCGGTCGAATCCCGCCTGCCAGCTGTTTTCCGGGAACTCTTTCCCGCCGGAGAGCTTGTGTTCCGTCGCGTCCCAGCCCCAGCGGATGCCCGCCTGCATGGCACGGATGAGGCAATACAGGCAGTCCTCCGGTGTGATCTCCCAGTGTTTCTGGAGCGACTGGTCCTGCAGGATGCCGAATATCTCCGACGCGGCGAAGTCGCCCTTGAACAGGGACAGGATCTTCATCATCGTGCTGTACGAGGACAATCGCTCCGTCTGCGGCTGGTCCGCGATGGACACGCCGAGGCGCGCGTCGCCCGAATGGTTGAAGACGGCGTCCACCAGCGGCGCATAATCCGCCGGGGAGGGGGTCATGATGAAAATGTCCTTCAGCGGCAGGCCGTGGTCTTCGTCCAGGCAGTGCAGGATGAAGTTGTGCGCCGCCTCGACTTCGCGGAAAGCCGAATAGCAGCTCCGGATCTGGACCGAACGGCATGCGTTTCCTTTCTCCAGTTTCCCGGGGCGGACGCCATCCGGTTTCCGGTCGGCCCGGATCCGGCGCTGAAGACGGTGCAGGACCGTCCCGGTTTCGAGCCCGTCTTCCCCGGAATCGTCGAATTCCGCGTCGTCCATCCATTCGCTTGTCCTGTTCAGCAGGATGCGACTCTGCATCGCGAAGGATGCCAGCAGCGGATTGTGCTGGAAATACTTGGTGTTCATGTCTTCCAGGAGCCGGACCGGGTCCTGGCCCTCGTGGAAATACTTGTCCAGGAATTCGCGCAGTTCGTCCTTGTGCTTCCTGCAGTCCGCATAGAACTCCCCGCTCGGCACGAGATGGTACAATTTCACGGTCGTGCCGAGTCCGGCGAGCCGTTCCAGGCATTCGAGCATGGTCGGCGGAAGCTGCGAGAATCCGAAGATGCGGATCGTTTCCCCGCCGGTCCCGTCTCCCTCGCCGGACGTGTGCGCCGGCTCGCCGTTGCGCACGATCCTGTCGAACGCCGCGGCAAAATGATTTCCTTTCCAGTCTTCCCCGACGATGCGGCGCCAGAGTTCGCCCTGCCAGGCCGCGGACGGTTCGCCGTCCAATCCGTGCGGCATCCGACCCGCCTCCCAGTCGTTGATCCACCACGGACGGTACAGCATGTACTTGTCGTACAGGCTGCCGAGCTGGCGGGACAGGTCGTACAGGCGTTTCGGGTCGTCCTTCATCCACTGCGTCAGCGAGGGAAAGACCTTCCCGGATTCCGGTTTCCCCAGAATCCGGTAGATGCGCCAGCCGATCGTCTTTTCGCCGATTTCGGGGCGGCTGCAGGTCCGCGGCAGGAATCGCTGAACAACCGACATCAGCAGGGGGAACTCGAGCTGCGCTGCGATGCCGTACCGTTGCGCGAAGCGGAGGGACAGGTATCTCTGTATGCTCCGGTTCGGCACGATGACCTGCGTCCTGCGGAAAAGGGCGCTTTCCCTGACCTCGGCATGGATCTCGTCGATCAGCACGTCCGCCAGCGCGTCCATGCTCAGCCTGCGGAAGACGAATGGTTTTTCGAAATGTTCTGTCTGCCCGGACGGCATGCTGTCAGACCTGCTTTCAGGGGAAAACACCGGTTGGAGTGAGGGGATATCGATCATAACACAAATATAGTCCCGATCGGGGGAAAGTCAAGCGCATTTTTCTTTTCCGACGAAACAATCCGGCATGACCTGCGCGGTGATGCCGGATCGGGGCTCTTTCTTCCGCCGGGGGCAGTGGCGCCCCCCGCTTCGGATACGATTGCGAAACAATGGCTGCGTCCTGCGCCCTTCCTACATGAACTCGGTCCGGAACCGGGCGGAGATTTCCTCGACAACGCTGTCGAGGAGCGTCTCCGTCTTCCGTAGCAGACTGACGATGTAGTTGTTGCCGAGCATGGCGGGGATGGCTGCCAGGAGGGCCGCCACGGTGGTCAGCAGGGCGCCGGAAACGCCGGGCGCGAGCGTCTGGACGTCCGCACGCCCGGCCTGGGCAAGCCTCGAGAACGCGACCGTGATGCCCCACACGGTCCCGAAGAGACCGAGGAAGGGGCACACCCCGACTGCGGAGGCCAGGCGCATGGTGTTCTTTTCCAGGATCAGCATCTGGTCCTCCACGGCCTGCTCCATGGTGCTCCGCAGCAGGGCTGCCTCCTTTTCGGTCAGGGGGCGGCTGGTCTTGTCCGGCAGGACGGCGTCGAACTCCCTGAACCGCCTGATGGCGGCGAGGTAGACTTCCCCTGCCGGGGACACGGCCCTTTTGGCCTCCTTCTGCATTTCGAACAGATTTCCGGCATTCAGGAAATCCTGCAGGAAGGCCTGGCTGTTCTTTATGGCAGCCTGCAGGGAAAAGCCTTTTTCCAGAACGGCATACCAGATCCAGACGGAGACGATCCCCAGGAGGACGCAGATGGATTTGCCGAGCCAGTCGCTCATCGTGTAGGCGTAGATCATCTCGCTGAAGCCGTTGCTTTGAAAGACCGCCTGTCCCATGGCCCGCTCCTCAACCCCTTGCCTGTTCCTGTTCGCCGGCGGCGCTTTCGGCTTCGCAATCCGCCCTGCAGTCGTCCGGGAGTTCCTCGTCGGGCTCGTGGATGCCGGCATCGGGTTCGCCTTCTTCCGCTTCGCCTTCTCCCGGCTCGCCGGAGTCGTCGAAATCCTCTTCGTTCAGCTCGAAGTCGACGTTGAGTCCCGGGATCGGATCTTCGTCGTCGAAGGGGCGGAACTCCATCTTCAGGGCTTCCTCCTTCGCCTCGCGGAAGATCCTCAGGAGGTCCTTCGAGTCGTGATCGATCTCCGGTTCGTAGAATGCTTTTGCGACTTGGCCGACGGCATAGGTGATTGCCGCGGCGTCCCTCGGAAGCATGCTGGCTTTGGAATGGCGGAAGATGAGTTCGATCTCGTTCTGGCCGGCGGCATGGCCGTAACAGGCGGCGATCTCGTAGATCATGAGCTCGATATTCTCCTTGAGCTCGGCGGTGTGCTCGAGGTTCGCCTTTCCCGGCCTGTTTTCCTCCGCGTCATTGCCTTTGAGAATGCCGACAAGCTCGCTCAGCAGGCCGACGCCTTCTTCGACCATGTCGGTCAGGGTCATGTCCGTCGGCTTGCTGAGGATGTGATTCGCGCGGCCGGCGGCCTGTTCGATGCAGTCGGACAGGTCCTCCTCCAGGGACTCCTGCCACATGTCGAACTTTTCCCCGTAGAATTCCGACCAGGCGGCCATGCAGGCTTCCTTTTCCTCGTCGGAGGCGTCCGCATTTTTCAAGCATTCTCTCCTGGTCTTCTCGATCAGAAGCCGTGTCCCGGAGGAGTGCGACATGAAATGCGACCCGGAGTTCGCGGACGGAGCCAGGACGACACGTCTGTTCCCGGCAACTGCCGTCAACGAGTCGATTTCCTTTTTGAATTCCTTCCTGTTCAGGATGATCGTCGGGCTGGCGACGATGAAGGCGCTGGGGAATCCTGCCGCGGAACGGATGAAATCCTTTTCCGCTTCGCTCATAAGACCGGTTTCGCCGATGCAATACCAGACCACATCGACCTTCGCGTCGCCGGGCAGAAGGCCGTTCGTACGGAGTTCCGCCTCGACCTCCTTCACATAGTCGTCCATCGGCAGGTTTTCGGGGAAAACGTCCTCTTCGTCGAAATCCGTGATGTCGTTTGCCTCGAAGAAGATCGCGACGGGCGTTTCGACGCGGCGGCGAATCAGTCTGCCCGGTTTTCCGTCCGGGGCATCCTCTTCGCCGGAGGTGTTGAAGAAGGCGCCCGGCTCCTCGTTTTCGGGGATGGTGTTGGCCGGGGTGGCCTCGGCGAGGAGATCGGTGGTCGTGTAGCGGCAGGTACCGCAGATCAGGATGTTCGGTTTCAGGTTCATGGCATCACCTTTCTTTGGTTGCGTGGATGATCTTGTTGACTGCTGCAGGGAAGCGGGGCTCAGTCTTCCGAGCCGTCCTTTTCCTCGTCTTTGATTGGCTTCCATTCGCGTTTCTTCGCCTCGCGTTCCTCCTCCAGGAACTTCTCCCGGAGTTCGGTTTCGTTCAATTTCATGTCGGATTCGAAATACGCCTGGGCGACCTTGCCGACGGCATAGGTGATTCCGGCGGCGATCGGGATCTTCAGGATGGGCAGCAGGCTGGCGGCGATCTTGCCCGCGATCGAACCTCCGGCGCATCCGAGGATCATTGTGATGACCGCGTCGTCCACGGGGATGCCGTAGACTTCGGCGAGGCGGTAGATCATGTAGGTCTCGTTGGCGACGAGCGGGACGATGTCCACGAGCGGGAGCGGGACGATGGCGATGGCCGCGGCGCGTCCGGCGGCCCAGTTGATGTAGCTGTCGGCCTCCTCGGAGGCGTGTTCGCGCCAGTCTCCGAGCATGGAGTCGTAGTATTCCTGCCAGCGGTCCTGGAAGGCTTCGATCTCGTGTTCGGCTGCCTTCATCGCATCCATGCTCATGGCGCGCGCTTTGGCGATGAGCTGGGCGAGCCCGGTCTTGTTCTCCGCCGAGACCATCACGATCTGTTCGCGGGGAAGCATCTCCAGCAGTTCGTTCATCATTTCCTCGATCTGCTCCTTGCGCATGAGTTCGCTCTTCGTGACGACCAGCAGCATGTTCTCGCGGAAGGTCCTGATGAGCTTTGCGTCGGTCTCCTGGACGCGCGCGCCGGAGCCGTCGATGCAGTACCACACGTTGTGGATCAGGTTGCCGCTGTCCTCGGTTTCGAGGCGGTCCATCATTTCGTCGAGGATGAAGTCGACGTAATCGTCCACGCTCTGCGTGCCGGGGTTCATGCCTTCGGAGTCGATGAAGTTGGCCGCTTCGGTCTCGTACACATGGAATCCCTGCGTGGTGGCGCAGCCGTCGCCGATGGCGCTGTCCGGCACGACGCCGCGGTGCGTGACGGCCTGGATGAGCGAGGTCTTGCCGACGCCGGTCTTTCCACAGACGAGGATGTTCGGTTTCATGTCCATTCCCTCCTTGTAGGATTCGAGGTGCCGTTTGAAGAGCGGGAGCTCGAATCCGAGGCCGGGCAGCGGGGCGAGCCGGATGCGGGCCACGGCATAGGCTTCGAAGTTGTTGCGGAAGAAGTGGCCGAGCGCGCCGGCAAGCATGCCGTAGCTGTCGCCGTCGAGATCGCCGTCGTCGTCGCGGATCGTGTCAAGCACTTCAGTGTCGGAGAGGACGTTTTCCACGAAGCCGACCGAAGACTCCCGGATCTCTCTGCCGTGAATTCCGTAGAGTCCGGAGAGCTTCGCGAGGAGTTCGACCAGCACGACGGACAGCTGCGCCTTGACGTCGTTCCACTGCGATGCGGCGTCGCCGTTTTCCCCGTCACCCAGCTTGGATTCTCCCTTTACGGACTTCGCCTTTTCGACGGCTTCGGAGATGATTGCGTCCGCGCGGTCCCTCTTTTCCGCGACTTTCGCCGCCTTCGCCTCGCGGTCGATGCTCTGCGCCGCCATGAAGGCGTCGCGGTATGCGGCGGGAAGCATGGCGTTGCTGAGCTCGACCAGTTCCTTGCAGCCGATCGCGCCGCTTTCGGCGTCGGAGACTTCGACGATGTGTTCCTCGGGGACTCCGGCCTCCGCCAGCTTTTCGCGGATCGCCTTGATCTGGGCTGGCTTCGTGATGTCCTTCTTGCTGATCACGGCGATTACGTCGTCGAACGTGAAGATCTCCTTCATGAGGCTGACGTCGCAGTCCGTCACGCGGGCGCCGTTCCCCTGGATCAGGTACCACACCAGGTGGATGTGCTCGTCCACGTTCGGGTCGTCCTGGCATCCCGACACGAATTCGCGCATCATGTCCCGGAAGCCGTCTTCCTTTTCACCGAGCTCGAGCCCGCGGGAATCCCACAGGCGGATGGTGTCGTTTTCGTAGCTGTCGAAGTCGATCCGGCACGGCTTGCCGTTGCTGATGCCGGAACGGGGCACGATTTCGTCCCCGAGCACCGTGCGGATGAGAGACGTCTTGCCGCATCCGGTGTAGCCTGCCACCAGGATGTTCGGGCGTTTGTTGAAGGACACCGCTTCGTCGAATTTGTTCTGGAATTCCTGTTCGAAGTTCACACTTTTCATAATTGACCTCCATAAATTCTGATTTTTGGCCCGGTTTTTCTTTCCCCGGCCTGTTTTCGGTATGTCGTTTCCTTTGCTGAGCCGGTCGAAGATGCGTTCCAGCTCTTCGAACTGGGCATTGTAAGTTTCCAGCATGTCCAGGACGGAGGACCGGTCCTCAATGGGGTAGACCCGGATCGGATCCCGGTAGACCGTGCTGATATCCTGGATGATCGCCTGAAGCTTTTCCCGGTACTGCGCGGACAGAAGCCCGATCTCGCGGCCGGGAGAGACGGAGGCGGGGTTGGCCGTTCCGACCATGCAGGACATCGCTGCCCGGCAGAGCTTCAGGTAGAGCGTTTCCGCCTCGTCCATCTGCGCCCGGATGTCCTCCAGGATCCGGGCGTAGAGTGTTTGGATGTTCGGTTTCATGGGTTGCGGTTCTTTTTCTGTTTTCAATCCGGGGGGCGGGCTCGCTCTTCTCAGTCGTCGAAGAGCTTGTAGAGGAGCGCTCCGAGTCCGACGAGGGCCGCGCCGCCGGCGACCAGGCCGATCGTTTTCCACTCCGGGCCGGGATTCCAGTAATACGTCCCGGCGAACGGATTGTTTTCCTCACTGTTGTCGTCTTCCTCTTCTTCCTCATCCTCGTTGTCCGCGCATTCGGCTTCTTCCTCCTCATTTCCGTCGTCTTCGACGGGGGCGGGCTTTGCCTTCGCATTCGTCTTCGTCTCCGCGACGCTTTTCAGCGCGGCCTCGATCGTCTTGAAGATGTCGGAATTGAGCATGGAGTCCCGGTCCGTCTTCCCGGCGTCATCCTGATCCGTCTTCTGTTCTGCGAGGTTCCTGAGGAACTCCAGCGCCTGCCGGACGGCTTCCGAGGTCGGGGTGTTTCTGGGGTTAATGGTTTCTGCTGTCATGGTTCTTCTCCTGTGTTGGATTGTTTTGTATGGATCATATCGGGGTGGTTTCACTCGAGGCAGGCCCTGACGATGCCTTTTATCAGTTTGAACGCGATGAGCGCGACGAGCACGCCGGCCGCGACTTCACCGGCCTTTGCGGGATTGAATTCATCTGCGAAATCTTCCATGGTACTTCTCCTTGGTTCGAGGTTCATGATGTCTTTTGCCCGGCGGGCGGTTCGTGCCGTGATCGGCGGGGGAAAACCGTCCGCTCGGTATTATAGTGTACCGCATGACATGCGCCATAAAACGTCATACCATCCGGTTTTCCGGGATGTTCGGGGTCATTTTCTCTTTTTCTTTCCGTGCCGGATGTCGTCCATCCTGTCGTACAAAGCGCAGCACATGCTCTCCACGCCCAGCTTGTCGGCGATGAAGTCCATGCAGTCGTCGTGGTCGAGGCCGATGGATTCGCCCGCTTCGAAGGCGTCCTGGTTGGCGGCGAGGAACTGGAAATTCCAGCTGTAGACTTCCTGCTGGTGCCGGATGCGGTCCCTGACGTCCTTCGTCGAGAACTCTTTGCTCGCGTTCTCCTTGCCGTCGGTGATGATCACGCACAGGACATGTTCCGGGCGTTCCGGTTCGGGCATGGCGGCGAACTCGTGCCCGACGGCGTCGATCGCGGAACAGACGGCGTCGTTCAGCGCGGTGCAGCCGGAGCAGTCGTATTTTGCCATGAGGTCGTCGTGGAACTGCGAGAGGTCGGCGGCCTTGACGATGCGCTTTGCCGTGTCGTTGAACTGGTAGAGGTCGAACACGGTCTTGCCTTTCGCTTCGCGCTGCTTCTTCAGGAACTCGTTGAAGCTGCCTTTGATGTCGTCCTGGATCGAGCTCATGGAGCCGGAAGCGTCGAGGACGATGAGGATGTGGGTGTAGTCTTTTTTCATAATCTTTTCTCCTGATTCGGATTCGTGTTGCGGTTTGATGCGGTTTTTAACGGTACCGGAAAACATACGGGTTGACGCACGGGCTCGTTCCGACGCGGTGTTCGACCGGAACAGGGGCGATCGGCACACCTATTTCATAAGCGGAAATCGGGCGGGTGTAACTCTGGACCGTAACGCTTCCGGACGGGGACACCGTCTGCGTGGTAATGGTCGTCGTAGACACATGCGGAATGCGGCAGCATTCCGGCGATACGACCGGAGGCGCCACGATGACCGGAGCCGGGGCGACGACGGGTGGAGCAACCACGACGGGGGCCGGGGCGACGACGCGCGGCTGGACCACGACGGGGGCCGGTGTCCTGATTACGGTCGTCGAACCGGTGACCGCGTCCCGGAAGGCTTCCACGGTCCCTTCGACGATGCCCGCCGTAACTGCGACGGGAAGCGTCACCAGCGCGGTCGCCGCCGACGCCAGGTCCGTGAAGATGCCCGGGCGTTCGATCACGACCGTCTGCTGCGCGTGGACTGCAGTCAACGTCATCAGACCGAGGATGGTGAGGAGGATCTTCTTCATGGTGTTGTTCCTTTCTGGTTGGTTTCGGAGATTCGGCCCGGTGTCAGCTTTTGCTCGCGCCGATCAACGTGAGCGTGACGGCGACCGCTCCGATCGCGACGGCTCCGCCGGCCAGGACGCCGCCGAGGATCGAACCGCTGTTGTCCGACCCCCTGGTGCTGCTCTTGAAGCTGACGGGACCGACGCTGAGTTCTCCGGAGAATTCGGAGCCGGGCTTGTCCGGGATGCGGGTTTCGTCGTTGATGCTGTCTTCGACGAAGACGGGGAGAGTCTTTTCTTTTGTGTTCATCTTGAAGGAAGCCTTTCTTGGTTGTTGTGGGATGTTCCTGCGGGAACGTACGATTCCTTTCCCGCATAATATGTTTCATGGCGTGTGACATAAGACGTCATACCGGAACGTTTTTCCTGTTTTTTTCGAAAGTGGCCGGACTGCCCGGGAGAGCCTGGATCGCCTGTGCGGAGGATTCCCGCCGCATAATCTCTGCCATGATTTCCAACATGGAATGTCGTGCCGGGCCGATTCCGTTTTCTCTTTCGGGGATCAAAGTCCCGCCCGCTCTTTCTGCGGGCGGAGCCCGACCTTTCATGTCCTTTCGGTTCGAATGATCCTTTCATTTATGTCCTTTTCGTGGAACGAAGCTCTCTTCGGTCAGAGGTCGAACGTGTGATCGCAGCTCGGGCAGTGGTACTTCCGGATCACATCCTGATCGATCAGTTCCCCCACCTTGTGTCCGGCGCAGCCTCCGCCGAAGGCGGCTCCCAGCGCACCGAGGATGGTGCCTGCTGCCGCGCCGATCCCGGTTCCGGCGGGACCGAAGAAGCTGCCGACGATCGCACCGGCTTTGCCGCCAGCGGCGGCACCAGCGGTCGTGCTGGCAACGCCTGCTGCCGCGCCGACCACCGTTCCGGTCGCACGTCCGTAGTTCTTGAGGTAGGCTTCTTTTCCGCATTTGGGGCACTTGATATTCATTGTTGCATTCCTTTCTCCTGACGAAGTGTTTGTTTTGTTTGTGTCAGGCTGGTTTTTTCGGGGGGCATACCCGCTTTTCCCGCGGGCATGCCGTTCGGTTTGTGGTTTGGAGGTGAAAGGCATTTTGGATGAATGCCAAAGAACTTGTCCTACTTCGACAGGATCCTGATGATGTCCTTGAGCAGATCGATCCAATCCTGAGGGTCGGAACTGATGTTTTTCCGGTTGCTCATAGAGAACTTTCCTTATGTTGGTTTCGGGGTTCATTTTTTCCGGATCGCATTTCCGCATTTTTCGCATCACGGCCGTTCCGGTTACCAATCGACGGAGATACCGTTGCTGTCAATTCTGATATCCATGTCGTTCCTCCTTTCCCTCGTGTTTGAGAAGATTGCCGGTGCGGAATCTGCTTCTGCTGTTTCTCAGATTCATGTTCGTGTTCCTTTCGATTATCTTGGTTTGCGGTTGAATGGAGTCGGTTTTTCATTGGTTCCTACAGGATATTAGTCGGCGGTTTCGGATCGGTTCCGGCTTTTTCTGATGCCGATCCCCGTTTTTTTCAAAAAAAACCGGAAAAAGGTTTGTGGCCGGCATCAAATCGGGCTTTCATGTCAGATGAAAGAATTCCACCTTATGGTTTAGAATCTGCTGAACGGATCGGGATCGCACACGGGGCCGATGGGGTCGTGCTCGATCGGGGCGGGGGAGATGACGGGTGTGCTCATGTTCGTGTTCCTTTCGGTTATCTGGTTTGCGGTTGAATGGAATCGGTTTTTCATTGGTTGCTACAGGATATTAGTCGGCGGTTTTGGACGGTTCCGGGCCGTTTCCGTTATTTTCTCGGAAAAAAACGGGAAAAAGCACCGGAACGGAGGTTTTTCGCCGCGTTCCATATCAATATTAGTCGGCGGTTTCGGAACGATTCCGGGCGTTTCCTGTTTTTTTTCGAAAAAAAGCGATTCCGGGCGGTTTTATCCTCTGTTTTTTCGCCTTTTTTCTCTCTGTCGCTTGTATTGGCCCGGAAACGGCATATATTATCGGTCGATCCTTATCAAAAAATAAATGCAGAAAAAGAGCGTACAGGAGTAAAACAATGGCCCCCTCCGTCATCAGACCGTTGTTCGGAAAAAACCCGGAGTTCTATGAGATGTCCTGCCCGAAGTGCGGCAGGAAGGAAACATTCGAACTCAGCCCCTGCGAGATGGACGTGATTGCGCTTGACGATAACGCCCCCAAAGGACCGCGAATCGTCACCGAGCTGCCGAAAAGATGCCCGAAATGCGGCGCCGGTCTGAAAAGGAAAAAACTCCCCATACCCGTTATGAATTGAACCCGGCTTACAACAACAAGGAGCTGACAATGGGCATTTCGCAAACCTCGCTGGATTGTCTTCTGAACAAGTGCGGATCGTGCCATTACTACCAGGTGGACTGCCGCGAGTTCAAGATCAACCCCGGCGGCAGGGTCTGGATGAAATTCGAAGACTACAACGGTACGTGCAAACTCTTCGGCAATCCCCGGCCCCGCATCGGCGCCTACAGCACATGCCGCTGTCCCGGCGGCAAACGCATGTACAAACGCTGGCTGGAGCTTCCGTCGGACGATTGAAGCCGGGGAAATTCACACTTCCCCCTGCGTCCTCTCCCCGGATGAAATCCGTGGCGGAAATAAAAAAGCGCCCCTCGAAATGAGGGGCGCGGAGAGTCGTACCGGAAAGACCGGGCTGGTCTCTGCCGGCGGAATCGCTTTCTTTACGGGATGACGACCGTGGTCTTCACCTGCGCGAGCGCGGGATCCAGGTCGCGTTCGGCGGACATGTTGAACACCGGTTCGCCGTCGACGTTGAAGTGGACGCGGTGGATGGCGGCGCAGCGTTCGCGTCCGCGGAGCGACGTCTCCCCGTGGTAGGAGATCATGAGATTGCCGAAGTCGTCCACAAAGAACGCGTTGTGGCCGGGGCCCCATTTGCCGGGGACGGAGTAGAACGACAGGACCGGGGCATTGCTCTTCGTCCAGGAGGCCAGGTCGAGCAGATCGGCGTTCTCGTCCGCCGTCAGCAGGCCGACCGCATAGGTGTAGCCGCCCGCGTCGCCGCCGGAATAGGTCAGGTAGACCTTCCCGTTCGCTTTGAACGCATACGGGCCTTCGTTGTTGATGGTGCCGCGGACATTCTCCCAGCCGTAGAGCGGACGGGACAGCAGCACGGGATCCGAGGTCAGCACGCCGGGGTTCTTCTCGTCGATCGTGGCGATGTACAGCATGGAGCCGGTGTCGCGCGGCGAGCCGATCCCGACGCGGTAGGACCACACATAGTAGGACTTGCCGCCCGCCTTGATATAGGTCATGTCGAGCGAGATGCCGCCGTCGCCGACGCCTTTCCCGTCCTTTTTCAGGATCTTGACCGGGTCTTCCCACGAAGCCGGGTCGATGATGCTCGAGCCCTTCTTCAGCTTCATGTAATGGCACTGCGGCCCCCACGACCTGGGGCCGACCGCGAAGAGGA
>JAFXYP010000026.1 GCA_017541665.1 Lentisphaeria bacterium
AGCGGAGGTCGTCCTG
The DNA here is from genome assembly GCA_017541665.1 of Lentisphaeria bacterium. GTDB lineage: Bacteria > Verrucomicrobiota > Lentisphaeria > Victivallales > UBA1829 > UBA1732. The sequence goes on from JAFXYP010000026.1 coordinate 17, forward strand.
GGTGCGGTCCGCGGCTTCGCAGAGGACTTCGGCCAGACGGACCGCGGTGCCGCTCGGGGCGTCCTTCTTCTGGTTGTGATGCGCCTCGATGATCTCCATGTCGAAGTCGTCGGCGAGGAGCGAGGCTGTCTTGCCGGAGAGGAAGAAGAGCAGATTCACGCCGACGCTGTAGTTGAACGTCTGGACGATGCGCGCACCCCGGGCGGAAAGCTCGCGGAGAGCGGCCTTGTCGGCGTCGGTGAGCGCGGTCGTGCCGATCACGATGGAGAGTCCGGCCTTCGCGGCGGCGCGGGCGTTCTCCAGCACGTTTCCGGTGCTGAAGTCGATGATCGCGTCGGCGTTCGCGAGCATGTCCGGCGTGAGCGAGGCGGAAATCGGCACGTTGAGTGCGCCGACTCCGGCGACGGTCCCGGCGTCCTGCCCGATGAGCGGGCTGGCGGGGTATTCGGTCGCACCCGCGAGCCGGAACTCGGGGTTGGCGGCGATGGCGGAAACGAGGGCCTTGCCCATGCGTCCGGCGGAACCTGTGATGATGGTGCGGATCATGCGGAAAACTCCTTAAACGCCTTCGAGCGTGGATTTGTAGGATTTGATGAGGTCGGCGAGCTTGGCGGACGCGACGACCTTGCCGCCGCGCGTGAACACCAGCTCCTGCGCCTCGGTGGTCGTGCCGACGCGGGCGAACGTCTGTCCGGCGAGCATCTTTTCGAGCTCGGCGGCGCGTTCGGGGCGGCAGGTCAGGATGAAGCGGGAGTTCGACTCGGAGAAGAGCGCTTCGGCGTCATTCAGCTTGTCGGCGCCGGGGACCTTGTCGAGGTCGATGGTCATGCCGAGGCGGCCGCCGATGGCGGACTTGGCCGCGGCGATGGCGAGGCCGCCGAGCGCGGGGGAAATGATGGACGACGGGATGTCGGCCTTGATGACCTTGGCGAGCGCGTGGTAGAGCGCGGACGCCTTCGGGACGTCGACCTTCGGCACGTTGTTGCCGACCGCGTCAAGCATGGCGTAGTATTCGCCGCCGCCGAGCTCGGGCTTCGTCTCGCCGAGCACGTACACGGCATCGCCCGCGAACTTGGCGTCGAGGGACACCGCGTGCGACACGTCGTCGATGCGTGCGATCGTGCTGAAGAGGACGGTCGGCGGGATGGAGATCTTGCGGCCGCCGCGCGTGCTGTCGTTCTTCATGCTGTCCTTGCCGGAAATGCAGGGCACCTTGAACGCCTTGGTGCAGTCGTACAGCGCCATATTCGCGCGGACCAGCTGCGCGAGCTTGTATTCGCCGTCCGGGGTCTTCTCGCTCTGCACGGGGTCCGGCCAGCAGAAGTTGTCGAGGCCGGCGATGTGGTCGGGATCGGCGCCCGCGGCGACGGACCGGCGCACGGCGAGGTCGATGATGGAGGCCATCATGTGGTAGGTGTCGATGTCGCTGTAGCGCGGGAGGATGCCGGCGGAGAGCACGATGCCTTCCTTCGCGAGGGGTTCGGCGAGCGTGACGGTGGCGTCGGAGGCGACGTCGCGGCAGACGCCCGTAAACGGCTTGATGATGCTGAGACCCTTCACCTCGTGGTCGTACTGGCGCGCCTTGTATTCGTCGGAGCAGATGTTCAGGCGGCCGATGAGCTTCACGAGGTCGACGGAAAGGTCGCGGCCGGAGATGACAGGCTCGTCGAAGACCGGGGGCTTCCATTCGGCCTTCAGGTGGAGTTTCGGCAGGCCTTCATGCATGAACTTGATGTCGATGTCGGCCACCACGCGGTCGCCGTAGGTGATGTGGAACTTGCCGGAGTGGTTGAAGCGGCCGAGCACGGTGGCCTCCACGTCGCGGGCGGCGGCGAGCGCCAGGAATTCGTCGAGGCGTTCCGGCGCGACGGCGAAGCTCATGCGTTCCTGCGCCTCGGAGACGAGGATCTCCCATGGCTGGAGGCCGGAATACTTGAGCGGGGCCTTCGCGAGGTCCATGTCGCAGCCGCCGCAGACGTCGGCCATCTCGCCGACGCTGGAGGAGAGGCCGCCCGCGCCGTTGTCGGTGACGAAGCGGTACAGGAGGCGTTCGCGCGCCTCGTGGATGAAGTCGCTCATGCGTTTCTGGGTGATCGGGTCGCCGATCTGGACCGCCTGCACGGGGCTGTCCTTGTGGAGTTCTTCGCTGGAGAACGTGGCGCCGTGGATGCCGTCCTTGCCGATGCGGCCGCCGGTCATCACGATGTAGTCGCCGGGCTCGATGAACTTCTCCCAGCCGTTGCGGTCGCCGACCTTGCGCGGGAGCGTGCCGACGGTGCCGCAGTAGACGAGCGGCTTGCCGATGTAGCGGTCGTCGAAGTATTCCCAGCCGACGGCGTACGGGATGCCGCTCTGGTTGCCGCCGTCGATCACGCCCTTGTGGACGCCGTCGCGGAGGCGGCGGGGATGCAGGAGGCCTTCGGGAACGTTGATCGGGTCGGTGAACGGCGAGCCGAGGCAGTAGCCCCAGACGTTCAGCAGCAGGTCGGCGCCCTGGCCGGTCCCGAGCGGGTCGCGGTTCACGCCCACGATGCCGGTCATGGCTCCGCCGTAGGGATCGAGCGCGGACGGGCTGTTGTGGGTCTCGGCCTTGTAGACGAGGTCGAACCGGTCGTTGAAGCGGATCACGCCGGCGTTGTCGGTGAAGACGGACACGAGCCACGGCACTTCCGCCTGAAGCTCCTTCGTGCTTTTCTTGATGTAGCTCTTGTAGAGGGAGGAGATCGTAACGGTCTTGCCGTCCGGGGTGGTGTAGTCGATGTCGGCGGCGAAGATCTTGTGCTTGCAATGTTCGCTCCAGGTCTGGGCGAGGACTTCCATCTCCACGTCGGTCGGCTTGCGGCCGAGCCGGCGGAAATACCCCTGGATGGACTTCATCTCCTCGAGGCTGAGGGCGAGCGTGCCCTTGTGGGACAGCTCCATGAGCTTCTCGTCGGAGACCTCCAGGTCATAGTCGCGGACGATGACCTCGCCGAGCCCCTTGATGACGGGCTTGTTCAGCGGGATGGAGGAATTCACGAGCTCGTCGCGGGAGAAGACGTCGACCGACTCGATCAGGACGTTCGCGAGCAGCCCGGTGGCGATGCGCTGCGCCTGTTCGCGGGTCATCTCGGGGGAATCGACCAGGTATTCGATCGAGCTGAAGACCTGCTCCTCGCGGGAGAGCTTGCGGCCGATGATGTCGCCGATGGCCTCCCATGCCGTGCGCGCCACGTTGTCGGTCACGCCGGGCTTGAAGCCGACGCGGATCAGCCAGGTGTAGTCCAGCCCGGCAGAAGGCGTTTCGCCCACGATGCCGGCGCGGGTGACCGGGTCGGCCAGTTCGTGCGCGACCTTCGCGGCCTCGTCCGGCGTGATATTCGCGGAGACGGTGTAGACGGAACGGGTGCGGATGCCGCGGACGGGCGGCAGACCGGGGAGAGCGGAAAGGCGGCGTACGACGCCCTGGCCGCGGGCGTCCTGCCACTGCGGCTTCACCGACATTTCGATGCGATAGTCCATGAGCTTATCCTTGCTTGAGGGGTTATTTAAAAAATTAATGTAAAGAAAAATATACCTCCGCAAGCCTGATTTTTCAAGCCGGAGGCGTAAATCCTGACTTCTTTTTTCGGGCGTTTGCGCGGACCGTCCGGAAAAACTCTTGGAACATCGCCTTGCATTCCTCCTCCATGAGTCCGGCGGTCACCTCGACGTTATGGAGCATGCCGGGGAATCCGGTCACGTCCAGGGCGGTCCCGGCGGCGCCGCAGCGCGGGTCGCGCATGCCGTAGACCACGCGGCGGATGCGCGAGTTCACCATGGCCCCGGCGCACATGGCGCACGGCTCCTTGGTCACATAGATGTCGATGCCGTCCAGCCGCCAGTCGCCCACGACCTGCGGGAGGCTGGCGATCAGCATGAGTTCGGCGTGGGCGGTCGCGTCCTTCAGCAGCTCCACCTGGTTCCACGAACGCGCGATGATGAGGCCGTCCTTCACCGCCACCGCACCGACCGGGACTTCGCCCGCGTCGGCGGCCTGCTGCGCGCACTTGAGCGCGGCGCGCATGTAGTAGTCGTCCCCGAGAAGGGGCTTCAGTCCGCCGTCGTCCGCGCCGTCGCCGAACAGGCCGTCTCCGGAACCGGGATCGAACTCGAAACCGTCCGGGCCGGCGGGCGCGGGGAAGAGGAGATCGGAATCGTCACTTGACATGGACGGCGTCCTGTCGGAACTGGTCGAGGGCTTCCTCGCCGTGAATGGAGCGCATGAGCTTTACGTTCTCCTCGTAGAAAACCTGCGGGTCGGGCTGCTGCACCACCTCGCCGTTCGACTCGTCCATCAGCGTCTTGCGCTTGGCCGGGTCGGAGAGGTAATGGTCCAGGTAGCGCACCAGCGTGCGCGGGGAAAGCTCCTCGAACTGTTTCTGCCCGAACTCGCCCACGTAGTCGGACGCGATCACGGCGACGAGGTTCTTCGAGGGAGAACGCATGCCTTTCGCCGTGAGGAAGTCCAGGATCATCTCCTGGCAGCGGATTTCGTCGAACATCGGGAACTCGCAGCCGCGGCCGCGGCTGGAGATGTTCGCGGGGAACCGCTGGTTCGAGGCAACCGTGAGCGTGATATTGTCCGGCAGGGAGAACGTGCCGCCGATGTTCGTGCGGAAATAATACCAGTCGGTCGTGGAGACGTCGATGTCGTCGAAAAACACCATGAACTTGTGTTCCGGCCACGCTGCGAGCTCGGCGATCAACGGCTCCAGTCCGGCGGCGATGTCGCCCGGCTGCGGGATGATCAGCGTGATGTTCGGGAACGACAGGCTGTAGGCGATGCTCATCTGCGTCTTGCCGAGGCCCGGCAGGCTCGAGATCAGCAGAGGGAGATTGTTCCGCCCCTCCGAAAACGCCCGGAAATGCTCCTGGAACATCCGCCGAACGGACTGGTAGCCGTAGAACTCGTCCGCGGAACGGATCGAGGGAAGCGCGAGCGGCACGAACGCACCGTCCTGATGCCGGAAGATGCGTCCGTGCGCGAACGGGTCGTCCGAGGACATTTTCGCCACTTCCATCGCCACCGCGCCGGGTTTCATCCGCAGGAAGACGCTCTGAGCGGAGCCGAGCTGGAGCGCGGACGGGCGCAGCCGGGAGACCGCGCCGTCGGGAACCGCGCCGGAACGTTCTTCGAGCAACTTGCAGTAAGCGGGAATCAGCTCTTTCAGGAGTTCCGCCAGGCGCACGGCGTGGTCGTAGAAGTACGCGGCGTCGGAACCGGATTCGAACGCGGATGCGGGATGCGCACTGCGCGGAGCTAAAGCCGCGATCCGTTCGAACAGCATTTTATCGAGCAGGCGGCTGAACGGGAATGAGGTGCAGGAGGCGGCGAGCAGGTTCAGCGCGTCAACAGGATCGGATGCGCCGTCGGCAGGCTCATAGAGGTTCGCAGACGATGCGCCGTCCAGGTCAGATGCAATGGCGGAAAGCGCGGCTTCGAGGCGGGCGGCAAATGTCCCGGGAGCGGGAGATTCCCCCGTGAAAAACACATGAAACGACGCCTCCGCGGCGCGGCACGCCGACAAAAGCACGGCCGGTTCGGTATTCATGTCCGCACGCCTCCTTCCTGTTCGAAACAAAGATGCAGGGGCGGCCGGCGGTTCGGCCGCCTCGAATGAACGCCCGCTTACGACAGCGGGGCGGTGAAATCCTTCTGTGCCCGCGTCAGCTCGAACGCGCGGCCGGCGCGGAAGATGCGTTTCTCCTCCATGGCCGGGGCGATGAGCTGGATCCCGACGGGCAGCCCGGTGGCGGGATCGAGCGCGGCGGGCACGCTCAGGCCGCAGTCGCCGCTCAGGTTCAGCGCCGTGGTGAAGACGTCGGAAAGGTACATCTGCAGCGGGTCGGTCTTCGCGCCGAAGCGGAACGCGGGCGCCGGAGTGACCGGGGTCAGCAGGAAATCGCAGAGCTTGTAGGCTTCCTGGAAATCGCGGCGGAGCAGCGTGCGGACCTTCTGCGCGCGCAGGTAGTAGGCGTCGTAGTATCCGCTGCTGAGCACGTAGGTGCCGAGCATGATGCGGCGGAGCACCTCGTTGCCGAACCCTTCGCCGCGCGATTTCTCGTAGGTCGAATTGATGTCGGTCGCGTGCGGGCTGCGGTAGCCGTAACGGATGCCGTCGAACCGCGCCAGGTTCGCGCTCGCCTCGGCCGTGGCGATGATGTAGTAGCACGCCATGGCGTATTTCGTGTGCGGGAGCGAGACGTCAACGAACGTCGCGCCGAGGGAACGGAACACCTCGATGGAGTCGTTCATGATCCGCTTCACGGCGGGGTCCATGCCCTCGAGCTCGCAGTATTCCTTCGGCAGGCCGATCTTCACGCCGTCGAGGCGCGGGTTCTTTTCAAATTCCTCCAGATCGGCGGCGAACCCTTCCGGTTCCTGCGGCAGGCTCGTGGAATCCTTCTCATCGTGCGCGGCGATCAGGTCGAGGATCGCGGCAGCGTCCCACACGGTGCGGGACAGTGGACCGATCTGGTCGAGCGAGGAGGCGAACGCCACCAGGCCGTTGCGGGAAACGCGTCCGTAGGTCGGCTTGAGGCCGACCACGCCGCAGAAGGCCGCGGGCTGGCGGATGGAGCCGCCGGTGTCGGAACCGAGCGCGGCGACCGTCTCAAGCGCGGCCACGGAGGCGGCGGAACCGCCCGAGGAGCCGCCCGGCACGCAGTCGAGGTTCCACGGGTTCGCAGTGCGCTGGTACGCGCTGTTCTCGCAGGAGGAGCCCATGGCGAACTCGTCCATATTGGCGCGTCCGAGCAGGACGCACCCGGCGGCCTTCAGCCTGCCGGTCACGAAGGAGTCGTACGGGGAGACGAACCCCTTCAGGATCTTCGAGGCGCAGGAGCACTGTTCGTCCTTCGCGCAGATGTTGTCCTTCAGCGTGATCGGGATGCCGTCGAAGTCGCTCAGCGGGGCGCCTGCGGCGCGGCGGGCGTCGGAGACGGCGGCCTGCGCCAGAACGGATTCCGGGTTCACGGCGAGCAGCGCGCGCACCTTCGGCTCTACCGCCTGAATGCGTTCGAGGAAGGCCGAACAGAGCGCGGCGGAAGTGGTGCTGCCGTCGCGGAGAGCGGCGGCGGCATCGCGGAGGGACAGGGAAATGAGCTCGGCGTTCGTCATCATGCGATGCCCTCCCCGGGAAGGACCTGCGGGACCTTCACGAGTTCGCCTTCGATCAGGTCGGGCGCGTTGGCGAGCATGGCCTCGCGCGGGAAAGGATCGGAAGGCACGTCGTCGCGGAGCACGTTGGTGCGGGCAACGGCGTGGGCGGTGGGCTCGATGCCGGAGACGTCGAGTTCGGCGAGCATTTCGACATAGCCGACGATCTGCTCCATTTCGGACTGCAGACGCGGGATCATGTCCTGAGGCAGGCTCAGGCGCGCCAGCGAGGCGACCTGGGCCACGTCGATTTTGGTTCCCTGTTCGGCCATGGTGGAAGCCTTTCCTGTCCCCGGGTTATTTCACTGGTGTTCGAGCTTGATCGTTTCGGTCTTCGCGTCGCAGACGACGGACGGGCCGAAATACTGGATCGGGCCGGGATAGACAAACGAGGTGTTCACGGCCCAGTCGTCGCGGTTGGCGGCGAAGAACTTGAAAGGGGCGTCGTCGAGCTCGACGAGCGCCTTTTTGATGACCGGCTTGTCCGCGCCGTGGCGGTGTTCGACGTTCATCATGGCGGTCAGCGGCACCGCGCCGGCGGTCCACTCGTCGGCGGATTTCGCGAGGTTGCCGACGTAGGACATGTAGGCGGTCGCGCCGGAACCGATGATGGCGGCGGCGTTGAAGCCGAGGCTGTAGCAGTAGTCGGCGTCGAAGTTGGACGGAGCGGCGCAGCGGCCTTCATAGCCGAAGAAGTGGGTCTGGCTGGAGAACTTGCCGACGTACTTGCCTTCCGCCTTCATGGAGGCGAGGCGCTGCTTCACGAGCTGGGCCAGGAGCTTTTCGGTCTCGATGAGGGACACCTGCACGTTGCCGTGCGGGTCGCGGTCCATGGAGAGCTGGAGCTGGATGGCGGTCGGGAGCTGGGCGTAGACGGATGCGCTGGCGGCGGAGAGCTTGCCGGAGATGTACGCGATCTTGTCTTCGGGCTTCGCGATGGCGTTGAATTCGTCCGCGTTCGCGGCGAGGACGTCGTTGAGCTCGCCGATGAGGACTTTCATCTCGGGGATGAACTCGATGAGGCCTTCCGGCACGAGCACGACGCCGAAGTTCTCCTTGTTCTCCGCACGCTTCGCGACGATCTTCGCCAGGTCGTCGACGATGCCGGAGAGCGTCTGCTTCTTCGCGGCGACTTCCTCGGAAATGATCGCGGCGTTCACGTGGGTCTTCAGGGCGCATTCGAGCGTGATGTGGGAGGCGGAACGGCCCATGAGCTTGATGAAGTGCCAGTACTTCTTGGCGGAGTTGGCGTCGCGGGAGATGTTGCCGATGAGCTCGCTGTAGACCTTGCTGGCGGTGTCGAAGCCGAAGGACGTCTCGATGAACTTGTTCTTCAGGTCGCCGTCGATGGTCTTCGGGCAGCCGATGACCTGGATCGGGATGTTTTTCGCCTTGTAGTATTCGGCGAGGAGGCAGGCGTTGGTGTTCGAGTCGTCGCCGCCGATGATGACGAGGGCGGAGATGCCGAGCGCCTTGCAGTTCACCGCGCCCTTGTCGAACTGTTCGACCTGTTCGAGCTTGGTGCGGCCGGAGCCGATCATGTCGAACCCGCCGGTGTTGCGGTAGGCGTTCATGAACTCGTCGGTGATCTCGACGTAGTCGTTGTCCACGAGACCGCTCGGACCGCCCTTGAAACCGAACATGCGGGAGGCCTTGTTCAGGGACTTGATGCCGTCGTAGATGCCGGCGATCACGTTGTGGCCGCCGGGGGCCTGACCGCCGGACAGGATGACCGCCACGTTCACGGGCTTGCCTTCGCCTGCGCCGCCCGAACTGAACTTCAGGTCGGGCATATTGCTGGTGGACGGGAAGAGGGCGGCGATCTTTTCGGCGTCGGCGAACGCGGCCAGCGGGGCGCCTTTTTCGACTTTCACGGACGCGCCGGAACGCAGCGCGGGGGGCAGTTTCGGGGCGTATTCGCTGCGGACCTGCTGAAGAGGGGAAATCATCTTGGACATGGTGTCAATCTCCTGTTGTGGATGACGGTTATGGTTGTCTGGAGTGATCCTAATCTAAATAATATACTGCATCCCGTCGCCTTTTTCAAGCCCGCGCCGCGCCCCCGCGCGCATAAAGGAGCAAAAAAGGAACAACATCTGCCCCGATATAATAATCAAAGAACCTTTTTCCCAAAATAGTTTTTTTGATTTACTCACTTGAAATCCAGAAAAACTGGTGTATTTTAGGAATAAGATCCATAAATCCTGTAGTTTTTCAGAAACAAAGTCCATAAAACACCTTTTTTACGGGGGCTCAACACATGAAATACATAGAAAGAAATCTTGAATCCGTACTGAAAGAGAAGATGTTCGGAGGAAAGGCGCTGGTCGTCTACGGTCCGCGGCAAAGCGGCAAGACCACCATGATCCGACATCTCACCGCGGAATATGAAAAAGAAAGCATCCTCTGGTTGAACGGGGATAATCCCGATGTCCGGGCACAGATTTCCGGAATCTCCACGGACGGTTGGCGCCTTCTGCTCGGCGAAAGACGCATTCTGGTCGTTGACGAGGCACAGCACATCGAAGGGATCGGAATGGCGTTGAAGCTCGTGACGGACGAAATGCCGGAAGTACAGGTCATTGCGACCGGTTCGTCCGCATTCGAACTGAGGAACCGCATGGCCGAACCCCTTACCGGGCGCAAGTTCGAATACAGGCTGCCGCCGCTTTCCTTTGGCGAACTTGCATCAGCAAACGGGATTCTTGAGGAAAAGCTGAAGCGGGAACGCAGATTGTTGTTCGGATCCTATCCCGATGTCGTCGCGCATCCCGGCAATGAACCCGCATTGCTTTCGGAAATCGCGGAAAGCTACCTGTTCAAAGATATCTTCGCCCTGGATGGACTCCGAAAAACCGGAAACCTGGACCGTCTCGTTCGTGCGCTGGCGTTCCAAATCGGTTCCGAAGTCAGCCTCAACGAACTCGCCGGAATCGCCGGAATGGACGTCAAAACCGTGGACCGCTACATCGAATTGCTTGCCAGATGCTACATCGTACATCCGCTGGGTGCATTCAGCCGCAACCTCAGGAACGAAATCAAAAAAGGGGTCAAAGTCTATTTCTGCGACCTCGGCATCCGAAACGCCGTCATCAGCAATTTCTCCCCGCTTGCATCTCGCACGGATGCCGGGCCGATGTGGGAAAACTATCTCATCATGGAACGCGTTAAGCTCAACATCAACCGTCCGTTCCCGCCTCGACCTTTTTTCTGGCGCACACGGGCGCCGGAAAGCCGCGAGATCGATTATCTGGAAGAATCCGACGGACACCTGCGGGCATGGGAGATCAAGTCAAATCCCCGGACGAAGACAAAATTTCCCTTGGCGTTTCAACGGGCATATCCGAATACTCCGACTGCCGTCATTACCCCGTTCAACTACGAGACATTCCTGCTGCCGGAATCGTAATGCAGGAAACAAAATCCGACCCGGGACAGGCAGGACAGACGGCATTTTCTGAAACGAAGGAGATTCCAGTTCAGCGGGATGCCCCTGAGGCGCGCATGCGGGCGATCTCGGCGGCGTAGCCGTCCAGCTCGTTCGGAGTCTCAAGTTCGATCGGGAGGTCGCGCACGGGCTCCAGCGACACGAACCGCGCGAGCGCCTCGAACCCGATCTCGCCTTCGTCGAGTTTCGCATGGCGGTCCTTGTGGGATTCGAACGGCATCATGGAGTCGTTCAGGTGGATGGCCTTCAGGCGGTCCAGCCCGACGACGCGGTCAAACTCCTTCAGCACGGCTTCCGGCTCGTTCACGATGTCGTATCCGGCGCAGAAGACGTGGCAGGTGTCGAGACACACGCCCAGCAGGTCGCCGTATTTCGAACGGGAAATGATCTCCGCCAGCTCCTCGAACCGGGAACCGACTTCGGAGCCCTTGCCGGACATCGTCTCCAGCAGGACCACCGGCTTCAAATCCCGGTCCATGACCAGGTCCAGCGTCTCCGCGATCAGCTCGATGCCTCGTTCCACGCCCTGCCCCACGTGGCTGCCGGGGTGGAAATTGTAGTAGATGCGTTCCACTGGAAACCGGTCCAACAGCTCCAGATCGCTCCGCATGACCTCCCGCGCGAACCGCAGGGTATTTTCCGCCGCCGCGCACGGGTTCAATGTGTACGGGGCATGCGCGACTGCCGGAGCGAACTCGTGTTCCCGGAGAAATGCGCCGAGCTCGGCGAGTTCCTCGTCCGAGGGCACGCGTCCCGAACCGCCGCGCGGATTGCGCGTGAAAAACTGGAACGTATCGGCTCCAATCCGGAGCGCGTCCGCGCAGAGCTGGCGGTAGCCGCCCGCCACGGACAAATGGCTGCCTATGTGCATGGTTCCCTTTCCAGAATGACTTAAAATGACTTCAAAATGTTCCGGGGCCGGAGAGCTGTCGCCCGCGCCGGGCAGGACGGACTGACGCGTCGCGGACGTCCCCGGCAGGAAAAACAAAGGAAGACAGCGGGGATGACCCGCCGTCTTCCGTGAGATGCTTCGCAATGAGCGGTGAAAACACCGCCTGAATCAAGCGCAGAGCCGATTATTTCGGAGCAGACTGAGCCTTGTAGGTGCCGATGGTCGGAGTCTTGGACTTGGTGAAGTTGCAGAAGGTCTCATCCTTCGGCCACTTCTCGGTCTTGCTCTTGCCGTTCGCAACGCCGACGGAACCGTCGCCGCGGACGAAACGACCGGTGGTGGCGTGATTGTCTTCACCGTCGCAGGAGACGGGGGACAGGGTGGCGCTGCCGCCCATCAGGCCGTTGCACCAGTCATAGGAGACATACTTTCCGAGCGGGGTATTGATCTTCTGCGCGGAGCCGCCGACGGACGGGCAGAGATAGCCCTTCGGGTCGATCAGGAGGTCCTGCTTGCGGAGGAGGTCGAGAGCATCGCCGCTCTGGTCATTGAGGAACGTGCCCTTGGTGCCGCTGATCTGCGGATAGGCATCGTCAAAGCTCATGGCATACTGGAAGAACGCTTTGCCGATCTGGGAAAGCTTGCTGGTGCAGTCTGCCTGTTTGGCTTTTTCCTTGGCCTGGTTGAGGGCGGGGAGGAGCATGCCGGCGAGGATGGCGATGATCGCGATCACGACGAGGAGCTCGATCAGGGTGAAACCTTTTTCTTTTTGTTTCATGACGTTGTGTCCTTTATGGTTGGTTGTGAAACAAGATTGTTATGACGAAACTGTATGAATCGAAAGAATGCACCTATTATTATACCCCATGACCCGAAAAAAAGCAAGAGGGAAAAGAGGATGGGACGCGTTTTTTTTGAAAAAAAATCGGTTTTTCGATTATTTTTCCTATTTTGCATCGATTATCGACCTTTTCACGGCATCGAACGAATCGCATGTCGCATCCGGCTGATTTTTGTCCGGCGCACCATATCCGTAACTGCAATATGCGGTCCGGAATCCGGCGGCACGCCCCGCGTCGATGTCCGTCCAGTTGTCGCCGACCATCCACGAGAAAGCGGCGTCCGCACCAGTCTTTTTCAATATATGATAAAGGGCTTCCGGCTCCGGTTTCAGCGCAAACCCGGAATCCGCCCCGACGACCACCGGGAAAAAGTCATCGATGCCGAGTCCCTTCAGGATGAAGAGCGTGGACGCATGGGGCTTGTTCGTGAAGACAGCCAGGCGGTATCCGGCGGACCGCAGAGACTCCAGTCCGTCCGGGACGCCGGGATAAAGGCGCGTCTCGTCGATGAGGCGCGTGTCGTATTCGCGGCGGTAGCGCAGGAATGCCTCGTCCAAATCAATCCCCGGAGCATCGGCAAGCGCCCGCGCCACCAGCACCCGCGCGCCGTTGCCGACCATGCGGACGACGGAATCACGGGGAAGCGGTTTCAGGCTGAAGGATTTGCGCATGCGGTTGACGGCGGCGCCGATGTCTCCGGCGGAGTCGATCAGGGTGCCGTCCATGTCGAACGCGACGACGGCATTCACGGCAGGGCCTTGTCGAACCAGATCGGGATGGTCTGGTTCAGGGGAAGACGCGCCTGTGCGTCGAGTCCGGGCTGCGCGGTCACGCCGCGTTTCCAGTAATGCCACCCCAGGCCGCCGACCATGGCGGCATTGTCCGTGCAGTATTTCTTGAGCGGAAGAACGGCGCGGTACCGGGCAGGGACCGTGGCCTGGAAGCGTTCGCGAAGCGCGCCGTTGCAGGCGACGCCGCCGGCAAGCACGATGGACCGGACGTCGAAATATTGCGCGGCGTCAAACGCCTTTCTGCACAGCACGTCCACGATGGCCTCCTGGTAGGACGCCAGGATGTCGAACAGCACCTGGTCACGGATGTTCTCCACGCCGCCGAGGTTTTTCACATGGTAGAGCAGAGCGGTCTTCACGCCGCTGAAACTGAAGTGGAAGCGATTTTCCGGCGCGACGGCCCTGCCCGACGCGGGGGTCAGCGAACGCGGGAAGTTCACCGCGTGGGGGTCGCCCTGTTTCGCGAGGCGTTCGATCACGGGGCCGCCGGGGTAGCCCAGGTCCAGGATCTTCGCCGCTTTGTCGAAGGCCTCGCCCGCGGCATCGTCGAGCGTGGTCCCCGCGAGCGTCATCTTCCCGTCGCGCCCGACCACGACCAGCGCGGTATGGCCGCCGGACACGACGACCGCGAGCATCGGGAAGAGGTCCGGGTCGCCGAATTCGATGGAATCCTGTTCGAGGAACGCCCCGTAGATGTGCGCGGAGAAATGGTTGATCGGGATCAGCGGAAGTTTGTGCGAGGCGGCGATCCCCTTGGCGAAATTGAGGCCGACCAGCAGGGCGGGGATCAGGCCGGGCGCATGCGTCACGGCAACGGCGTCCAGGTCGTCGAGCGTCACGCCCGCCGTCTTCAGCGCCTCGTTCAGGGTCGGGCAGACCGCGGTCAGATGAGCGCGTGCGGCGAGCTCCGGGATCACGCCGCCGTAAGGAGCGTGCTTGGCGATCTGGGACGCCACCGCGTTGGACAGGACGTTCCGTCCGTCCTCCACGACCGCCGCGGCGGTCTCGTCGCAGCTGGATTCGATTCCCAAAATCAGGCTCATTGTTCTGCCTCGCGTTTTTCCAATACTGTAAAATGGTTGCGGTCCGCATGCATAAGTAACCAATTAATATAGCATTTGCGGGAGCCGAAATCAAGTGCGCAGTAGAAAAAAGCCCCCGGACCGCGGATGGTCCGGGGGATACGGTCCTTTTATTATGAGGCGGCGGATTACGCCAGCGCGAGATTCTGCCAGACGGAGACTTCGTCCAGTTCCGCGAGGGAGGACGCTGCCGCGCCGGCGAGCGCATCGGATTCCGCGGCATACTGGCCGAAGCTCAGATCATCCGTCAGGCTCAGCGCGGCGGTCTCCGGCATGGCGAGCGCGGCGCCATCCGAGCCTTCAGGCGTGAACGTCGCCGTGACGTTGTAGAACACCTCGGCGCCGTTCTTCGATCCGACGGACTGCACCGAGACGAAATACTTCACGTCGTCGGAGGTGGCGTCCCTGATCGCGATCGCCTTCTTGAGCGTTGCATCCTCGACATACCCGGCCTTCCTGTCGATCGTGATCGTCCCGGACGCCAGACTCTTCTGCGTCCAGGTGACCTTTTCACCCCGGACGACTTTGGTGAGGCTGTAGACCGTAAACTTCAGGTTCTGGCTGGCGTTCTTCACGGAGCACTTGCTGAAGGCGTCGACCGAGAAGGCGAGAGTCCCCGCCGAAGTCAGTTTAATCTCCGCATAGTCGTACTCGTCCCCGAAGCCGACGAAATTGTTGAAAGTCACGTCGTTCCCGTCTATATTTACCATGGCCTCGAATGTGCCAGCCTCAAGGCAAATCGGATTGGCGCCGGAGACGATGTCGTTCGATTTGAGGCTCGTGTTGTAGTTCGCGGCGTCGGTCTTCTTGTTGTACAGCCAGCCGTTCGTGCCGTCGTCGGAATCGACGTAAAACGTGCTTGCGCTGCTGTTCACCGTGACGTTGTAGTACGCCTCTCCGCCGGTCTTCGCGTTCGTGGACTGCACGGAGATGTAGTACACGCCGGTCTGCCCGTCCGAATTGTTCGCGGGGAGTTTGCAGGCGGCGGTGTCGATCTTGTAGAGACCGGTGGTCTTGTCGAGCTTGAGCGCGGTCGTCTGGAGTTTCTTCTCCGTGTATTTTTGCGTCTTCTCGTTGTAATCGATCCTGGAGATCACGACCTTCGCCTTGTCCGTGGCGGTGATGCTGAAGCTCAGCAGCATGGGCGAAGTCAGCACGAGCCGCCTGTAGTCGGCGGCGTCGCCGAACCCGACGAAGTTGTTGAATTCGACCACGTTTTTCTGAAGGTCGGTGTGGGTGTGGTGGATGCCCTCGTCGTCGACCTGGATTTTCGCGGTGAGGGAATTCACGCTCACCGGGAGGAAGGTCATGGCAACCCTGTAATTCCGCTCGCCTGCCTTGTTGCACAGCCAGTCGTCGAGGTTGTCGTCGCCGTCGGAATAGTAGTGCGTCTGCTCCTTGCCCTTCACGACCTTGTTGTTGACCTCGACGTTGTAGAATGCGCTGCCGGGGTTCGTCCTCGCGTTGGCGTTGGTCGACTGCACGGAGATGAAGTAGCCCGAACCGCTGAGGGTGCGGTCGAGCAGGAGGGACTTCGTGTCGACCGTGTAGACCTTGGCGTCCTTGTCCCACTTGAGCGCGGTCGTCTGGACCGCCTTGCGGGTGTACGTCGTTTCGCCCTCGCTGTTCGACCCCGTTGCGACGACGCTGTAGATCGTGACCTTCGCCTTGTCCGTGGCGGTGACGGTCAGGCTCACCTTCGCGGCATTGTTCAGCGTGAGCATCGCGAAGTCGTACTCGTCGACCAGGACTTCGCCTTCCGCGTTCGTGCCCTTGCCGACGAAATTGTGCCACTCCTTGCCCCATTCCTCGTCCACGACCTTGACCGAATTCGGGCTGTCGAGCAGGACCTCAGGATTCATCATGCCGGCATACAGGTAGTTCATGTTGAATTCGTACACGGCAGCGTCCAGCGTTTTCTTCTTCTTGTCGAAGGGATCCTTGTTCCACCCCTTGTCCGGGCCGTCGTCGTGCGTCACCGGGGTGTCGCCGACCGTCAGGACCAGGTCGTTGTCCGCGAGGGTGAGCGTGGCGTAGACGCCCTCCCGAATCTCCAGTGACTCGCCGGCCTTCAGCGCGCCGAGCTCCGTGCCGAATTCGGCGTCCACGACCGTCATCGTGCCGGCGAACCCCTCCGCTCCGGAGGCGAACGTGTAGTCGCCGAGCGCCTGCGTTTCGGGTGCGATGACGATCCGGTAGTCCGGGTTCCCGTCGATTCCGCTCAGGTCGCCGACCATGATGCGCGTGCCGGGGTTGAGGCCGTTCAGGTCGAAATACAGCTGTCCGCCGTCGTCGAAGGTGACATCCCCGGCGAGGACGCCGCCTGTGGCGACGTCCAGCCGTCCGCCTTTCCTGACCGTGACGGTGGAGGCCGAACCGCCGGCGGTGACATGGAGTGTGCCGGTCGACTCGATGATGGTGTCATAAGCCTTGCCCTCGATGGTCACGGCGGCGCCCGATTCCACCGTGGTGTCGTAGGCGCTGCCGCCGTTGTAGACGGTCATGGAGCCGCCGCTGGTGACCAGCGTGGTGGATGCCACGCCATTCCCCCAGATCGCCATGCTGCCGGTCTCCTTCACCGTGTTGTGGAACGCCGAGGTCTTGTAGCCGACGTCGAACGCGCCGCCGTCGGAGACCACAGTTTCGGATGCGTATGCGCTCTCATAGAGATAGAAGCTGCCGCCCGAATGCACGTTCGTGCGGACCGCCGAGGCGATGCCGTTATGGCCGGACACATACAATTCTCCGCATTCGAAGACCTCGGTATCGTTCACGATGCCGCCCTGGTAGACGTCCATTTCCGACCAGGTGCCGGAGTTGTTCGGATCCGGGACGCCCCTGATGACCGTGCGGTTCGCGACCGTGTTGGAGTGGACCGTGGCGCTATTGCCGGCCTCGAGTTTCAGGTCATTGATCGTGTTGGCCTCGAACGTGATCTTCAAATCGTTATTGTAATCACTGTAATAGAATGCGCCGCCGTTTTCGGTGACCGTCGCGGTGGCTTTCCCGGAATAAAACGCCGCTGTACCGCCGGCGTTGACCGTCAGAGCGCCTTCGAAAGCGCCGCCGTCGTACAGATAGAGGACTTCATCCTTGTTGAGGGCGAAGCTTTCGGCATTCACCGAGCCGCCGTTGAAGACCGTATACTGGAATCCGGCTCCGATGGCGCCCGTCAGGACGTTGGTCACCGTGAAAGCATTTCCTGCGTATTTGCCGGAAAGGTTCGTATCGGAGGTGATCTGCATGGCAATGCGCCCGCCTTCGGAAACATTGAGGTCGGAGACGGTTCCGCCGGACTTGATCGAGAGGAATGCGCCGCCGCTCACGGTCACGTTCGCGGCCGTGCCGCCGCTGTTGATTACCATGGCGCCGCCGCTTTTCAGGAAGGTGTCCGTCGCCTTTCCGTTTTGCGCGACCTGGAAAACGGCGGAATCGAAGACGGTGGTTTCTTTGGCGGATGCGCCGGCGGAGATGATGAGGGTGCCTCCCTCGACACTTTCCCAGGTCCTGCTTTCGTCGTCGCTGGTGCTGGTCACGATCCCGTTGCTGAGCACAGTCCCGGTCGCCTCGACCGTTCCGCGCAATGTCATCGTGCCGCCGCTCGTGACGAGCGTATTCTGGAACGTGCCGGCGGTCGCACTGATCGTGCCGCCGTGCGCGGAGACGTTTTTCACGGTCCCGCCACCATCGGACACGTGCAGTCCCGTTCCGCTTTCGAATAAGGCGTTTTCCACCGTGCCGCCTTTCGTCAGCCATGCGACTCCGCCGCTCGTCCGGCCGACGAACGTGGCGTTGGTCAGCGTGCCATCCTCACTGATGAGTATGGTTCCGCCCTTGACGGTGATGTTGTCCGCCACGCCGCCGCTGGCCAGGATGATCCTGCCGTTATTTACCATGGTGTAGTCGGAGATCTTGCCCTCCTCAAGCAGGATGTCCGTTCCGTCGGCCGACTTGCCGCTGACTTTGGTGTTGACCACTTTGTTGACGTAGAGCACCAGGGACCCCCACTCACCGAGCGTGAGGTCCGTGGTCGTGCCGCCGTAGATGGTGGCGGCCCCCTGTTGGATGCTCAGGCCCTTTACCGTGCCGTCCGCGATTTCCATGTAGCCCCCGCCTTGTATGGTCGTGTCGCTCGCGACGCCGCCGCTGATGCCCATGGATCCGTAGTTGTCCACGACCGTCCCGGACGCATAGCCGCCGCAGACCATCATGAGGCCGTTGTCCTTCACCGCAAACGCCGTCGTCCCGGAGTGGACCGTGGTCGTATCATTATAGGGGATCACGAGGTCGCTGAACGAGTGGTTCGCAAAGACGGCGTTTGCTCCCTCTACCACATTGACATATCCGCCATCCTCCACGATATTGGCAGTGGCGCCATTGGCGACGGACAGATAGCCCCCGAGCCCCACGGAGACATTGTTCCCCGTGGCGCCTTTCTCGAATAACGCATATCCATAATCGATCAGCGTCGCGTCCTTGACCGTGCCGCCGTTGGCGACCGTCATGGATCCTCCGCCGGTCACCAGGACATCGGTCGCCGTACCGAGGATATTCATGGATCCGCCCCAGCCGGACATGGTCGTTTCGCCCGCCGAGCCGGTCGCGCCGACCCACATGGACCCGTTGCTGCCCACGGTCGTATTGCTCGCGATGGCGCCGTTGCTGACGCGCATGTATCCGCCGCTGGATACAAGCGTTTTGCTCGCATAACCGCCGTCATCGACATTCAGCCGGCCGTCGTCCACCGTGGTGTCCTGCGCCTCGCCGCCGTCTTTGATTCTCATGGTGTCGCCGGTGATGAGGGTCACCCCGCTCAGGATGTTTCCGGTTTCATTGGGGATTTCGTATGTTGCCATGCTCGTTCTCCATATTCGGAGTAATATGATTGTTATGTATTTTCAGAGATAGTATACACCCGTTCCGGCGGAATGCAAACAAAAAAACAAAAAACAACCGCCCGTTTTCTCGGGAGGGAGAATGCCGGGCGGGGAACCTTGTTCCGGGAAGGGCTGAGCCGGGGCGCCGCAGGATGGAGTTCATCGCGCAGGGCGTCCGACGGCGTATTGGTCAACGGGTATTGTACTGCTCGTCGTAGGTGCGGACGGCGACGTTGTGGAGGCCGCGGAAGGAGCAGAGGTCGAGGATCTCGACGACGCGGCTGAAGGCGACGGCCTTGTCGCAGTCGATGCGGATGCGGCGGTTCTGATCCTCCTCGGAGAGCTCCAGCAGGATCTGGTGCAGCTCGGAGAGCGTGACCGGGCGGCCGTTGTAGAACAGCATCTTCTCCTTGTTGACGCCGACGACCATGGTGTCGTTGTCCGGCGGGACATCGAGCGAGGACGTGGAGACGGGCAGGTCGATGTCGATGTCGCGGTTCTCCTTCTTGGCGACCGTGGTGATGAGGAAGAAGATGAGGAGCAGGAAGACGCAGTCGATGAGGGACGACATGCCGATCTCGAGCTTATCCTCGTTTGGGCGTCTGATGCGCATGGGCGGCGGTTCCGGGAGTTCTTGCGGTTATTTCTGGGCTTCGAGCGCGGCGAACATGGCTTCGAGGGCTTCCTCAATGGCGAGCTCGGCGATGGAGAGCTTCTGCTTCAAATAGTGGTACGCGCCGAGGGACGGGATGGCGAGCACGAGTCCGATGTCGGTGGTGATGAGCGCCTTGCTGATGGAGTCGGCCAGGAGCGCGGCATCGCCGGTGTCGCCGAGGATGGCGACCTTGGAGAACGCCTCGATCATGCCGATCACGGTGCCGAGCAGGCCGAGCATCGGCGCCATCGTGGCGATAATCGCCAGCGGATAGCTGCGCTGGCGGTGGCGTTCGATCGCGCGGGCGGCGGCGTCCGCGACGGCGGTCTGGAGGCGGGCTTCGTCCATGGCGCGCTGCTGCGCCTGGTGGACGTGTCCGCGATGGTCCACGATGTAGGCGCCGGCATCGGCGAGGATGCTTGGGTGAAGCTCGGCTTCCTTGCGGATCGCGTCATCATCGTGCTTCGCGATCGCGTCAGTGAAGAAATCGACATAGTAGGCGGGGGCGAGGTATTTTTTGCGCATGCGGATGAGGCGTTCGACGAGGAACCCGATGGCGGCGGCGCTGAGGAGCAGGAGCACGGCGGAGGTCATGCCGCCGTTCACGATCTCCTGGATCCAGTCGATCGTCATTTCTTCGGCGGGCTCGTCCGCGGCAGCAGTTTCGGCGGCGGCATGGGCGGCGAGGTATCCGGGGAGGCAGAACACTGCCGCGGCGGAGAGGATCGAAGCACGGATGGAAAGTTTCATGGAGGACCTTTCTGATGTTTTATGTTATTTTAACCTTGTGACGATCATGGAAGTCTGCGGCGCGCGGACGGACGGGATGCCGCGCCCGCATTCGAATTCGAGCCGGCGTCGCCGGGGCGTGCGGCCTGCGTCTGCTGCGTGCCGTTGCGGCGCTGTTCGGCGGCGCGTTTCGCGGCGTCCGCGGCGGCCTTGGTCTCCTCGCGGACCATGACGAACGAGAACTGACATTCGTCGGGACCGTTCTCGATGCAGAAGAGGATGGTGTTCCAGCCTTTGCGGAAGTGGACGTGGATGATGTTTTCGTGGAGGCCCCAGGTGCTGAGTTCGTCGTCGAGCCAGACCTGTTCGCCGTTGATCCAGAGGACGCTGGCGTCGTCGGTGCCGACCATGGCAAGGACATCGGTGTCCTCCTCGAAGAAGACGTCGGTGTAGGCGTAGTAGATCGCGTTGTCCATCTTGTCCGGGGTGCGGATGCAGTTCGTGTCGGTCTGGACATAGCGCCAGCGGAGGCGGATCGGTTTGTGCGTGAGCGGGTCGATCTTGCCTTCGTACTCGGCATCGAGGTCGATCCTGGACTCGGGTTCCCGCTTCATGCGGTCGGCGATGTGCGTGTATCTGCTGCCGTCGTATTTGCCGTCCCACGGGCCGATCACATACCAGGAATCGATGAAGACGAAGCCCTGGCGGGCGGCGTCTTTGGTGACGCGGCGGCCGGGGACGGACTCCGCGATGATGGCGTAGTCGGCGGGTTCGGAGGCGATGCGCTTGCTGTCGGAGTTGCCGACCGGACCGTAGGTGTAGCCGCCGAACTCGAAATCGAAGTCGCCGCGGAACGCGATGCCGCCTCCGCCAAAAGCGTTGCGGTTGTTGCCGAAACTGGAACCGCTGCCATTGCCCTGCCCCTGGCCTTGACCCTGGCCCTGCCCCTGGCCTTGTCCCTGGCCCTGCCGGCCGGCGCGCTCGACGCCTTCACGCCCCATACGGCCGAGCTGGCGCATCATGTCTGCCAGGCTGCCCTGGCCCTGCCCCTGGCGTCCGCCCTGCATGCCGCCCTGCTGGTTGCGCATGGCGCGCTGCTGCATGGCGGAGAAGAGGCGCTCGGCGGAAAGCGGGATGTTGACGCCCGCCATACGGGCGAGACTGTTCGCGCGGGAGGAGAGCGAATCCGCGGCGTCCTGGAGCTCGGTCATCTGTTCGAGCGCCTGCATGAGCTGTTCCTTCGTCATGAACTGGCCGCCCCCTCCCTGGCCGCCGCCCTGCTGCCCGCCCTGTTCGCCGTTCTGCCCCTGCATGCCGCCCTGCTGTTGGGAAGCGCTCTGCGAGGAGTTGTTCTGCTGGTCGTTCCTGAGGGCTTCGACGAGCTTGCGGAGGTACTGCTCGGCCTCATAGGTGGTGAACTCGTCCTTGTAGCGGTTGTCCAGCGCCTTCATGAGGAAATCCTCGGCGTCCTTGTCCATGGCCTTCGCGGCCTCCTGGATATCGGCGAACTCCGGGTCGCGGTTGTAGATCCACTCGGACAGCTTCATGCTGATTTCGTCACGATGGTTCAGAGCCGACATATATGCGGTGTTCGCGAGGTCCGGGAGCTTGCGGAGGACCGTCGTGGCGGTGTCCTTGAGCTGCCGGTCGAACCCCTGCATGTCGCGGGATGCGGTCTGGAGGAACGAGAGGTCCTGCCGCGCCGTATCGTTATCGTTTGCGTCGACGGCCTTTTTGACGGCGTCGTAGGCTCGCTTCGCCTGTTCCATTGTGTGAGCGGCATTCTCGTCGACCTCGTTCACCAGGTAGATCTCGTAGGACGGCACTTCGTACGGATCGTCGTAGTCGTAGACCATGCCGAGGCGGCCCTGCCTGCGAAGAGTCCCGGAGGAACGCGGACGGCTCAGGCGCTCCGACTCCTCCTTCTGAATGCGTTCGCGGCTTTCCGCGGCGGTCTTCTTCGCCTGCCCGTAGGCTTCCTCCGTGAGGCGGAACACCTCTTCGGCGGCGTCGAGGAGCTTCTGCGGGTCCTCGCCGGCGCCTTCCTGCTGCAAGTCGCGGGAGAAATGCTCCATGGAGGTCTGGTCCATGTTTTGATTCAGCGAGTCCATGGACCGGATGGCGTTCTGATAGGCGTTCAGCTCGGCGTATTTCGTATCCAGCTGTTCCTCCTTGGCCGCCATGAAATCCTTCAGCTGCTGGAGCGTGGCGTCGACGGGCGGCATTTCCGGCGGAGTGTTCATGATGCCGATGTCGTACACGCCGGACAAGTCGCCGCTGAGGATGGAGTCGATCATGCGTTCCAGTTCGAGCGACTGCCATTCGGCGGTAGCCGGATCGACGCCGTAGTCCAGGTAGCTGGCCGGGTTGGCGCGGAATCTCTCGCTGTTGGCTTTCATAGTTTCCAGTTGGCTGCGGAAGACGGGCACCTGGTCGGAGGTCGGGGAATTCTCCAGCTGATGGCGGATGTCCTCCGCGATGCGGGCGTTCTCCACGAACGGCACGACGTAGTCGAATTCGTTGGAGAGGTTTTCGGCGATGTCGAACAGGCGTTCGTACGCCTCCTGCACCGGATCGCGCAGTTCGGAGTAAATCTCCTTCAGCTCCTCCTTGCGCTCCTCCATCTTCTCGAGTGTCTTTTCGACCTCCTCGAGTTTCTTGCGGATCTCCTTCTCCTTGCGCTTCTGGACGCGGTCGCGGATCTTCTTGAGCTCGGCGGGCGGGGCTTCCTTCCTGACTTTCTCCGGGTCGTTCTTGTGGGCTTCGCGCTTCGCCTCGTTCTCCTGTTTCTGCTTGAGCGCCTCCTCCAGAGAATACCGGCTGTAGCGGATGAAATCGAGCTGCCAGGCGGCGACGAACGCGGCGAGATAGCAGAGGAGCGTGAGGCCCCAGATAATGGCCGTGGCTCGGCCGGATTGCAGATTGCGTTTGCTGTTCATGTCATGGCCTCGCGGTTAATCCGATGTGCCGGGGATGTAGAATCTGGATTCGCGGTAGTCGCGCATGCGCACGTCGACCTTGTTCAGATGGTTGATCTGGAGCTTGTCGAGCATGTCGATCACGGTCTGGAACTCCACGTCGGGATCGGCGTACAGCCGCACGTTGATCTCCTCCCCTGCCCCCTGCGACATCCGCCCGAGGTTCTCCACGAACTTGTCCACGTCGGGGACGCTGCGGAAATCGGGCCGTCCGTCCTGCAGGCGGCGTTCCGCCGAATAGTAGCTGCCATCCTTGCCGATCGCAAGGATCACGCGGCGCGCGTCCATGCGTTCGGAGATGGTCACGGCAGGGTCCGGGACCTCGATGGGTATCTGCTTCTCGAGTTTCTTCATCATGGTGGTGACGAGGAAGAAGATCAGGAGGAGGAAGACGCAGTCGATCAGGGGCGACATTTCAAGCGTGACATCGTCGTCGTCTTTTTTACGGATTCTCATATTTTGTTCAAATCACAGAGGTTTGCAAATCCATTCGAAACAGTCATTTAAAAATTGGACGGGAAAACCCCCGGTTTCTTAGCGCATTTTCCGTTTTTTTCCGTTTTTTACGGCGATTTCCGGGAAAATATCGGATTATGATGCCGGATGAATGCAGGAGGCTCGCGTTTTTTCGCATGCCGTGAAAAAAAAGAGCGGGAGCTTGCTGCGGCTTCCGCTCTTGGATCTTGCTGAAGCGACCGGGGATCAGGCGTTTCCCCGGATGCCGGCTGCCGTGTTATTCCGCGGCGGGCTCTTCCCCTTCGGCGGGGGCGGGCTCGACGGACTCGAGCGCCTGCCATTCACGCTGCTTCGCCTGTTCCTCCGCGCTCGGGAATGCGGAGATGAAACCGTCGCCGGGCTTGGAGCCTTTCGGGCGCGGGCCGCCATTGAACCCGAAGCCTTTTTCATACTGTTTGGCAGTGACGGGACCGACGGGCTGGAACCCGACACGGTACTTGGACCTGTGGCCGCGACGCTGCGAGAAAAGCCATTCCCACGTGGCCTTGTCGGAATAGGCGTTGTCCCAGCAATTATGGCCGACGCCGAAGTATTCGCGCAGATGGACGTCTTCGTTGCCGGCGTCCCGCATGGTGATGTACATCCAGCGGGCGAGCTGCGGCGGGACGGTCACATCGTCACTGCCGTGGAAGATGAAGACGGGCAGGTCGCGCATCGCCTTGGCGCGGTTCGGATCGCTGCCGCCGCAGCAGGGCATGCCGGCCGCGAAGATGTCGGTGCCGTAACGGGCCAGGAGGTCCCAGCATCCGTAGCCGCCCATGGAGAGTCCGGTCACATAGACGCGTTTCTTATCGGCGTTGAATTCCTCAATCTTCTTCTTGATGAGCACGGGGATCATGCCAAGGGCCTGGTAGGGCTCCTCCATGAGGTCGCCCATGGCGCCGCCGCGATGAAGCGGGGCCCAGACCTGGTCGCTCGGGCATTCGGGAGCCAGCACGATGACTTTGCGTTTGTCTTCGCGCATCTGCTTGACGATCTCGGGGACGGCGAGGCGGAGCTGCGCGAGGTTCTCCTCGCCGCGTTCGCCGAAGCCGTGCAGGAAGACCAGGATCGCGAATTTCCCGGGCTGGTCCTCATTGTAAACGCCCTGGCAGTACCGCAGGACGCCGTTGCAGTTCGTCAGGACCTCCTGCTTCATCTCCAGCGCATTCAACGTACGGATCTCGCCGGCGAATCTCTGCTGGATCTGAGCGGACGGTTCTTCCATCGGAGTGATGACAGCCGTTTCATAAGCAGGATCGGAGGAGCATGCGGCGCCAAAAGCGGCGAGAGCGGCGCATCCGAGCACGAGCAATTGTTTTTTCATGGTGACAGAGGGTCCTTTCGGTTTAAGGGTATGCTCTTACGGATTACAATATACAGCGCATTTCCGCGAAAATCAATTCTCGCGCTTCTTTTTTCCATATTTTTTCCCTTTTTCATATTATTTGCTCCTGATTTCCGCAACGGGGGCATTTGAAATACGGCATTTTTATGCTATTTTAGCAATAGCCGGTCTGTGCCGGCAACTCCGAGCCGGTCTCCGTCATCCTTTTTCCGGAAGGTCCCGTCCATGAATCCGTACAAACGAATCAAACGCACCGTTTTCGAGGTGATCCAGGTCTCCACCGATGCATCCGAACATGACCGCATCGCCAGCAGGATCTTCGACGACATCATCATGGCACTGATCGTCTTCAGCATCCTCTCCGTATTCATCTGCACCTTCATCATCCCGGACTGGCTCTTCCAAATCCTGATCCGCATCGAATTCGTCTCCATCATCATCTTCACGGTCGAGTATGCCCTGCGCATCTGGACCGCAAACCTGCTGTTCCCCGAACTCAATCCCGTCCGGGCACGCATCCGGTACATCCTCTCCCCGATGGCGATCATCGACCTTGTCGCGATCCTGCCGGTCATCCTGCCCATCCTCCACACTTACAACCTCGTCGGGTTCCGGGTGTTCCGCCTGGTCCGCCTGCTCCGCATTTTCAAGCTCAACCGCTATTCCGACGCACTCACAGCCATCGGCGAGGTCTTCCGCAGCAAAGCCCAGCAGATGATCGCCTCCATCTTCTTCGTCTTCATCATCCTCGTCCTCGCCTCGCTCCTCATCTATTACGCCGAACACGACGCGCAGCCGGACCAGTTCGGAAATGCCTTCTCCGGCCTCTGGTGGGCCGTCGCCACGCTGACTACGGTCGGATACGGCGACATCTATCCGATCACCCCGATCGGACGCACCCTCGGCGCCATCATCGCCATCCTCGGCATCGGCATGGTCGCGGTCCCGACCAGCATCCTCAGCGCGGGATTCATGGAAACGCTGGAGAAGCAGACTTCCGCACAGAAGGATCCCGAGGCGGGAAAAACCGGGAAACAAGGCAGGGCTTCCGACGGAAGGATTCCCTCCCCGCCGGACTCCGTCCATTCGCACGCCGCGCCCGCGGACGACGCGTTCGAACCTCCGCAATACTGTCCGCACTGCGGCAAAAAGCTCTTCCCGTGACTCTGTCCCCGTTCCGGCCTCATGTCATGCAGAACGAAGAAACAGATTTCTCCTCGCCGGAAAGAAACGGCAGAGATTCCCGCCGGGCAAAAGGCTGCTGTCTCCTGACCGCGACCGCCATTCTCGTTTTCTTTGCTCTTGCCGTGGCGGCCGTCGTCAGCATCCTTATGATCGACACCGTCAGCACCAGAGGCGAGGGATTCACATTCTCGCAGCGCATGGAGCGCTACAAGGTGGCGTGCCAGTTCATCTGGTTCGATCTCAAGGGCATGTTTTCCGAAAAGAAACCGGACGAAACGGAGACCATTGAATGCCCGGCCGAATCTCCGCAGGAAGACGATCCGCCCTACTGAACACGTGCTTCCCCATATAATCCGCCTTCACAAAAAAGCCCTCCCTTTGAGGGGAGGGCTCGAGTCCTTTGCAAGGGATGTTTCGGCTCAGTCGCCAAGAGCCTTGCGGACGGCGTCGAGCGTAGCGGGAATCACGACGGGCTTGTTGGCGAACGTGCCGCGGATGCCGTAATGCTCCATAAGCGTGTCCTGGTGATAGCCGACGACGGCATCCGGGTCCTTCAGGATGTTTCCGGTGAGGATGCCGACGACCTTCTCATCGGGGCCGATCACGCCGCTGTCGCGGAGTTTCTTCGCGCCCGCGAGCGAACAGCAGGAGGCGGGTTCCGCGCCGATCCCGGCGGCGTCGAGTTTCGCCTTTGCGTCCATGATCTCCTGTTCGGTGACCTGTTCGACCACGCCGTTGCTC
Organism: Lentisphaeria bacterium; assembly: GCA_017541665.1. Classification (GTDB taxonomy): domain Bacteria; phylum Verrucomicrobiota; class Lentisphaeria; order Victivallales; family UBA1829; genus UBA1732. The sequence goes on from JAFXYP010000026.1 coordinate 27,260, forward strand.
CAGGTGACGGCGCGCATGCTCTTCGGCCAGGAGACGGGGTTGCCGATCTTGATGGCGGTGGCGATGGTCTCCGGGTTTTTGACGGGCTTGAACTCGGTGTGGTTCTTCCACATGGTATAGAGCGGGTTGGCGCCTTCGGCCTGGATGACGGCGATGCGCGGGATCTTGGAGATGATGCCGAGCTCGTGGAGCTCCATCAGGGCCTTGCCGAGCGCGCTGTTGTTGCCGAGGTTGCCGCCGGGGATGACGAACCAGTCCGGCGTCTGCCAGTCGAGCTGCTGGAGCGTTTCGATGCAGATCGCCTTCTGGCCTTCGATGCGGTATGGGTTGATCGAGTTCAGGAGGTAGATGTTGAGTTCGCGGCAGACATCCTGCACCAACGCCATGGCGTCGTCGAAATTGCCTTGGATCTGAAGCGTGCGGCCGTTGTAGGCCAGCGCCTGGGCGAGCTTGCCGTAGGCGATCTTGCCTTCCGGGATGAAGATCACGGCACGCATGCCGGCGACGGCGGCGTAGGAGGCCATGCTGGCGCTGGTATTGCCGGTGCTGGCGCACGCCACGCTCTTTGCGCCGAGCCTGCGGGCGGCGCTGGCGCCGCAGGTCATTCCGCGGTCCTTGAAGCTGCCGGTCGGGTTTTCGCCCTCGTGCTTGAACCAAAGGTCGGAGAGTCCGGCCCATTTTCCGGCGGCGCCCGCGGGATAGAGGCGGGTATTGCCTTCCTGGCGGGTGACGATCATTTCGTCCGGGACGGACAGGATGAGTTCGCGGTAACGCCAGACGCCGGAGGATTCGACGCCGCGCTTGAGCCCCCAGCGGGAATCCCAGAGCTTGCGGAGTTCTTCGCCGTCGATTCTGGAGAGGTCGCGTTTCACATCGAGGATGCCGCCGCAGTCGCATTTATAACGGAGGTCCCACGGGTCGTAGGTCTTGCCGCAGTTGACGCATTCGAGATACATTTCAGGTGATTTCATAGGACTATTTCCTTGCGATTTTTGTGAGGTAGACCACGCCGAAAAGCTGGAAGAGCAAAGGCGGGATCCAGACGACATATTGAGGGTAAAATTGGGGATTGTAACGGAGCGCGTCGGAAATGAGGACGCCGCCGTAGTAAAGGCCTCCGAGGGCGACGCTGAGCAGAAGCCCGATGGACGTCTCGCGCCGGCTGGTGCGGATGGCCAGCGGCATGCCGAGCATCATGAAAGCGATGGGCGCCAGAGCAAGCGCGATGCGCTGGTTGATCTCGACGTTGATGGCCGTGGCGTCGACGCCGGCGGCATCCTTCCCGCGTTTCATGTAGATCGCGAGGCGGGCGAAGAGATTCCGGTAGCCCAGATATTTGTCCTTGATGAACACGTCCTTCTGGTTGTAATGCTCCCCGAACGTCACGGGCAGGTCAAACGATTCGCTGTAAGCGAGCTCCGTTCGACGGTCCTTGCCGGTCCCTTCGACGCTCTCGATGATGGCATTGTACAGCGTCACGGTCAATGTCTGCGAAGCCGGGTCAGCCTTCAGCGTCCCGCGCGATGCCAGAATATCCTGTTTCGTGACTCCGTTCCGGTCCGGCACGTAGATCTGAACTCCGTAGATCTGGTCCTCCCCGTTCACAGTTTCCTTCCCGTCGATGAAAAACGTCAGGTTGCCGAGCTGAACCGGGATGCCGGGCGTGAAGAAGGACATGGGCGAACTGGCCGCCGCGCTCTTCACCACGTCGCGCGCCTCGCCGAGGGCGGGCGGCCCGACCTCCAGCTGAAGCCAGAGGCAGAGACAGGTCAGCAGGAACGAGGAAACGATGATCGGGGAAATGATCTGCAGGATGGAGACCCCGCAGGCGCGCATGGCGGTGATCTCGTTATCGGCGGAAAGACGCCCGAACACGAGCATGATGGAGACAAGGGACGCCCACGGGATCGAAAACGCCAGCGCCATCGGAAGCGCCAGCAGCAGGAATTTTCCGGCGGTCATGGGCGGCACGCCCTGGCTGATGTATTCGATCATCCTCATGAGGTTGGTGCCCGTCATGGCAAACGTCAGGACGACGATCGACATGGCGAAGGTCGCCAGAAAGTTTTTCGTGATGTACCAGTTAAGGATGAACATAGTGATCCCCGAGCAAAATATTAATCATGATAATATAGCACACGGGACGCCGCGAATCAAACTTTTTTTTCATTTTTCAGGATCGAACGAACAAATGACGCAAAACACGGATTCAACCAAACAACAGGAGAATTACCGTTTTTTTGTATTTTTATTTGTAAAACAGAAAAAGCATGCTAAATTTTATACCATCTGCACCTTTTGACTCGAATTTCAAACCGAAAAAAGGAACCGGATGACACGGCACATTGTGGAAATGCCGGGGAATACCGCATCCATCGTACCTTTTCAGCGACACAGGATTCTTATGAAACGACAAATCATCCATCCGGACGCCTCCTGCCGTCCGCGCGCCCCGCGCGGTTTTTTTTCCACTTTCGTCTGCCTCTCCGTCCTCGCCCTGCTGTTCTTGTGCGGCTGCGGGAAAAAGGAACAAAAGGAAGTCCGGAACTACGTTTCAACGCCTGCGGATTTCAATGCCCCGAACTATGTGATCGGCATTGTTTCCGAGACCAATTCCGGTTTTGAAGCGAAAAAAGTGTTTTCCAATGCGAAGTTCCGCGAATTCGAAACGATCTCCGACGCCTATCCGGCGCTCGAAAACGGCACGATCCACGGGATTGCCTATGACCGTCCCGTTCTGGAGTACGCCCAGCGTTCCCGCGACGTCTTTGTCGTGATGCCGGACAACTATGCCGACGGCCACGTGGCGATCGCGGTCCCGGAATCCAAACCGGAGCTTCTCCAGACCGTGAACGCATTCCTCCAGGAATATTTCACCTCCGGCCTGTACGACAACATGTATGCCAGATGGATCAAATCCAGCAATCCCGAAATGCCGAAGATCCCCGTCCCGATCAATCCCTACGGCAAGCTCGTGATCGGCACGGAGAACACAAATGAACCGATGAGCTTCACCGATTCCGACGGATCGCCCGCGGGATTCGACATCGAACTGGCATACCGCCTGGGGGCAGCCCTCAACATGGCCGTGGAACTCAAGGTGATGCCGTACCTCGACCTCTACACCGCCGTGGAAAAATCGGAAGTCGACCTCGCCATCGCGTCCATGGACAAATTCGAAGGGGACAACCGCAACATCCTGTTCTCCGAGAATTACATCAACAGCCCGGCGGCCATCATGACGAGGAAAAACCTCTACAAGCCGGAGGGAGAGTCCGGGAACTCCGCCCTGAAATCGCCGCAGGACCTCGCCGGGAGTTACGCCGCGATCCTGATGGGGTCGAAATACGCCGCCGACTGCAAGGACCTCCTGCCCGACACGAAATTCATCCTCGCGGAAAACCGCGAGTCCGCCTGCGCCCTGCTGATCTCGAACAAGATCGACTCCATGCTCATGGAGGAACCACTGGCACGCTCCTGCATCGCAATGTTCCCCGAGATTCAGATCGCATCCATCGTCAAACGGGAATCCTACTCCTTCGCGCTGCCGCAGCAATCCCCGCTCTACAGGTCCGTCAACCGCATCATCGCCGAACTGAAAGACACGGGCGAGCTCGTCAATCTCGCGGCGAAATGGTGTTCCGCCGAACCGGGAAAGCAGGAATTTGAAAAACTCTTCGATCACGATGACGTACCCCGTGTCAACGGCGTTCTCCGTTATGCCACCACGCCGGGCGCTACGCCGCTTTGCTTCATGGGCGCGGACGGTTCCTTCCTCGGACTCGAGATCGAGATCATGCGCCGGGCTGCACATGATTTCGGCATGGAGTTCCAGGTCATCCCGGCTCCGCACGAGATGCTGTTCGATCTCCTCCGTTCGGGACAGGTCGACGTCGTCGGCGGCATGCTTACGCCCGACGCGGACAATACGGACGGGATCGAATTCTCCGAGGCATACTACGAAGGCGGCGCGACGATCGTCACCAACATCCCCCACGGAGAGTATGTTTTCGGCATCACCAAGCTCAACCAGCTGGCGGGGAAGCGCATCGGCGTGCTGCCCTTCACGTACGCCGCAGCCCAGCTGGATGAAAAGCTCCCGGATGCCATCCCGTTCTACTGCAGCCAGGAACGCGACCTTTTCTATCTCCTCGGCACGGACAAGATCGACGCCCTGATCATCAGCGAGCCGCGCTCCAGAGCCTATCTTCCCCTTTTCCCGCAGTTCATCCAGATCCCCGAATTTGTCACCCGGACGGACTACTCGTTCTTCTTCTCCACAGGCAAACGCCCCCTTTGCGAAGCTTTCTCGCGGCAAATCCGCACCATGAAAAAGAACGGCATGCTGAACGGGCTTCAAAACAAATGGCTTTCGCCGACAGGCGCACAGGCCTCTCTTCCGCAGGCGGCCGGCGATGCCCCCAACGGAGTCCTGCGCATGGGCGTCATCGTCAACCGCGAGCCGTTCTCCTTCATGCACGACGAGAAATTCGCCGGATACGATCTCGAAACGGCACAGCGGGCCGCGGCCGCCATGGGGTTCCTCGTGGAATTCGTCAGGCTGAATTCCGAGGAATTCGAACAGGCGCTCACAAACGGTTTGGTCGATTTCGGGGCGTCCGAGATCTCGGAAAAGACCACTTCGTCCGGAAAACTCATCTATTCCGAGCCGCATTACAACGGCGGACTGATCATCGTCGTGCAGGACAAGAAGAAAGCCCGTCCGGTCCACATGGCACTGATCCCGCAGATCAAGTTCTTCCTGAAGGAACAGGCGTTCAGCCTGCACCGGTCACTCTGGAAGGACAACCACATGCGGAAGATCTTCGACGGCTTCAGGAGGACGCTTATCATCACGGCGGCGGCGGTCTTCTTCGGGACCATCCTCGGGATCCCCCTCTGTATGCTCCGCCAGTCGAAACGCAAGCGTTATTCGATCCCGGCCGACATCGTCTGCGCCCTGCTCTACAACATCCCGATCCTGATCCTCCTCATGGGCATGTATTATGTCGTGCTCCGCAGATTCGGATTCCGGCCGATGGTCGCGGCGATCGTCATCTTCATCCTGCGGTTCATGGCCGCCTCCTGCCGCCTCTACATGATCACCCTGCAGCATATCGGCGGCGTCCAGCTGGATGCGGCAAGGGCGCTCTGCCTGCGCCGCATGACGTTCTTCCGCCGGGTCATCCTCCCGCAGGCAGCGGCGTTCCTCGCCAAGCCGTTCCGGGAAGAGATCATCCGTCTGGTGGAACTGACCACGGTCGTAGGCTACATCTCCGTCTGGGACCTTACGAAGACGATCGACTGGATCCGCGGACGCACTTACGAATCGTTCTTCCCGATCGCTTTCGCCACACTGCTTTATTTCCTGCTTTCCATGTGCCTGATCGCCGCGATCTCCCTCCTCAGCAAGAGATTCGAGACGTCCGTCTGGAAGAGGAAGCCCGTTGCCAATACGCCTGTGGGATAAGCACATGCGCGGGATACCACGCCAGAAAGAAACGAAATACCCATGAGTCCCCGTCCGTCCTATCCGCCGCGTCCATCGCGTCCGTCCTATTCTTCCCGCCCCGTGCGCCCCTCGCGTCCGTCACGTCCGAAACCGTTCCGGAAACCCTCCCAGCACAAATTCAAACAGCTCCCGGAACGGATTCCGGCGCGGCTGCATGTCATTCTGGCGCGGGAGGCGTCAAAAGCCGTTGTCTTCCGGCGCGGACCGTCCGACCGGGTTTGCACGATCGGCTGGGACTTGGAGACCGACACGTTCACCATGGGGCAGTGGCTCAAGGGGCGCATCTACGAATACCGCAGCGACCTGTCGCCGGACGGCAAACTCATGATCTACTTCGCCACGGCCTTCAACCACCCCGACACGATCCGGCAATATGCAGAAAAACTCCGCGAGGAGGCGTTCGGTCCGCGCCCCGAGTCCCGGGAGGAATTCGCACGGCAGATGCAGGAAATCCGCTGGACCCGCGTGGAGGACCTCGATCGCTTCGCCGCCTCGCCGGAAGCTAACGCACCGAGCTGGACTGCCATCTCCCGCGCGCCATATCTGAAGGCGCTCGACCTGTGGTTCAACGGCACGGTATGGAACGGCGGCGGCCTCTTCATGGACAACCGAAACGTGTGGATCAACACGCCCGATCCAGGGACCGCCGTCCAGCGGCCCGCACGCCTCGGACTCGACCTCGACATCTCGCTGGATTTCCCGTTCGAAGTGAACTTCGGCGGCGAATGCCCCGGCGTCTACTGCCACCGTCTGATCCGCGACGGCTGGACCGAAAAGCATCAGTCCGAGACCTCCATCGTCTACGAAAAGCCTCTTGCGTTCGGGTGGGCGCTCCAGAAACTCCTCATCAGCGGCAAGCCCGGAAACGGCTACGGCTGCTACTGGGAACGCCACCGCATCATCAACACAGCCCGCCAGCTGAAGATCGACGGGTCCGCCTGGCGCTGGGCCGACTATGACATGCCGCGCAACCGCATCCTGTATGCCAAGAACGGCGTCATCTTCACGCTCCCGGTCACCGCCGATTTCGGCACCCCGGCAATGATCCGCAATTTCAACGGCATGAAGTTCGAAGCTGTCCAGGCTCCCTATTGATATTTGCAGAAACAACACACGGAGCAAAGCTATGACCGACCGTTCCGAAGATGCAAAAAACAATTTCCTCGCCGGCATGAACTGCGCACAGGCCGTCCTCTGCGCATTCCATGACCTCTGCGGACTCGACCGCGACACCGCCCTGAAGCTCGCCTCCGGGTTCGGCGCCGGCATCGCGCGCCAGCGTGAAGTCTGCGGCGCGGTCTCCGGCATGTGCATGGTCGCCGACCTGATCCGCGGTCCCGGCGAAGGCACGGACAAGACGGCGAAGGACGAGCACTATGCGTTCATCCGCGGACTCTGCGACGCCTTCCGCGAGGAAACCGGCTCCATCATCTGTCGCGATCTCCTCGGACTCGCGCCGAAACAGAGCGATCCGCCCGTCTCCGAGGCGCGCACCGAAACCTACTACAAAAAACGCCCCTGCGCCGAGCTCGTCGCCATCGCCGCGCGCATCCTGTCGGAACGTCTCCCCGATTAAATTCCACATCCCGTGTTTTTCGGAGATGACAGAGAATATCATGAGGGTATAAGTCGTTATTTAAAACAGCCCCCCTCTGTCCGATCAATCCTTACTTGTTTCATTCCGGGAAAGGAGCAGCCGCCATGAAAAACAGCATCCATTTCAAATGGTTTTGCAGAAATCCGAGTTTCGTTCTGACCGCCGTCCTGATCGCGGCGATCCCGTCCGCCCTCCCGGCACAGATGGAGCAGACCCCCGAAAAACCGGCGCGCGACGAAGAAAAAGCTCCGACCGACCCGGACCACGGTTTCAACAACTTCGAGTCCTGGCTGGCGATGATGAACAACTCCGCGGTGCACTGGGACGAACCGACCGACGGCACAAAGCATCCGCAAATATACATGACATCCGGGCATGACTACTCGTCGCCTGTCATGAACCGGGTGGAAAAATGGGAGAAAAGAGTCTCGATTGTCATCTCCGCCGAAGTCGACAGGGAGGCGCTTTTCGAGATCGCCGGGAACAGGATCTACTACCGGCCGTTCCGGTCGAATCTTCCGGCTGGTGCGTCCGGCGAGGGTAAGATCGAATCCTTCGAGGGCTATTACCCGGTCAACGTCACGGTCAACGGGATGCGGTGGACCAACCTCCGCAAAGCCTTCGAACTGGACTTCACCCCGAACCTGAAATCCCTCAACGGCGTGGGCATGGAGTCCGGCGACGTCTTGTTCCGATGCCGCTGCAGCGACGGGTACGGCCCCAGTCAGATCCGCCTGGTGATTGAGTTCAAAAACAAAGGACCGAAACCGGCTCCCATCCGCATCGACCTGTCCACTACCGCGGGGCAGAAACCGGAAATGGAAACGATGGACCCCGCCGACTTCGAGGACGACCGGATCACCCTGGAGGGCATCATTGACGGAGAAGGAACCTTCATTTTCGAAGGGGATACGATCCAGTATCGGCACGGGCTTTTCGATCGCCCGGCCGCCGTGTCCGTCAACGGGAAACCGTGGGACGACCTGAGCAAGCCGTTCAAGCTCGATTCTCAGATCGGGACCGAACGCCCCGGGATCATGGAGCTGAAGGCCCGGAACCCCGTGAAACTGAACAGGATCAGCGACCGCCGGTTCGAACTGATTTTCAACGACACCGACAGTTCCTCCGCTTTTTACCACGTGACAGTCGCATCGAGGAAAAAGAACAAAACGAAATGACACCGCAAGCGGTGATGATTCAATGCCGTGCTTCGCGACGGCACACCGCAAGCGGTGATGATTCAGTGCCGTGCTTCGCGACGGCACACCGCAAGCGGTGATGATTCAGTGCCGTGCTTCGCGACGGCACACCGCAAGCGGTGATGATTCAGTGCCGTGCTTCGCGACGGCACACCGCAAGCGGTAATGATTCAGTGCCATGTTTCTCTCGGGCACACCGCAAGCGGTAATGATTCAGTGCCATGTTTCTCTCGGGCACACCGCAAGCGGTGCTGATTCAGTGCCGTGCTTCGCGACGGCACACCGCAAGCGGTGCTGATTCAGTGCCCGGTTTATACTCGGGCGCATGTGTCCGAGCGGAGCCGGACACTACCCGACACACTCCGTGTGTGCGCGAGCGAAGCCGCGCACTGCTTCAGTGGAGGCATCCGCCTCCCTTTTTTTCGGGAAAATGACGGTTGCGGCTTGCATTTTTCGAGAAATGAAGTATAGTATTTAGTTACTTTTACGCGATACACATTCAACTAACTGATATAACGGAGATTTTGAAATGTCCAAGCATCCCAGTCTGAAAGCCGCCGGACGCATCCGGAAACAGAGAAACGTCCTGAAGCGTTTCGAACGCATCAACATCCTCAAGCAGGACGGCCGCTGGCAGGAAGGCCAGAAAGTTCTCAGCGCTCTTCCCAAGACCAAACCCGAAGAGTAAGCCCGGAGCCGCCGCGCGCGGTTCGAACATCCCGGGTGCCGGTTCGCCGGAAACCGAGGATTCTGAGATCAGGGACGTCCCACCCAGGTGCGTCCCCGTTTTTTTTACACCTGAAATCGGAGATCAAAAGCAATGGCAAAAGGAACGGTCATTCAGAAAATCTTAGCGAACCATCTCGTATCCGGGAGCGGCGTCCCCGGCGAACCCGCGGCGATCCGCATCGACCAGACGCTGACGCAGGACGCCACCGGGACGATGGCCTACCTGGAACTTGAGGCGATGGGGACCGGCAAGGTGAAGACCGAGCTGTCCGTGTCCTACGTCGACCACAACATGCTCCAGATGGGGCCGGAGAATCCCAATGACCACCTCTATCTTCAGTCCGTCGCCGCCGCGCACGGCATCCGCTTCAGCCGCCCCGGCAACGGCATCTGCCACCAGGTCCACCTCGAACGCTTCGGCGTCCCAGGCAAGACCCTGCTCGGCTCCGACTCCCACACCCCCACCGGAGGCGGCATCGGCATGATGGCAATCGGCGCGGGCGGCCTGGACGTCGCGCTCGCCATGGCGGGGAAGCCGTTCCGCCTCGCCTATCCGAAGATCATCGGCATCCACCTCACCGGCAAACTCCAGCCCTGGGTCGCCGCGAAGGACGTCATCCTGAAGGTCCTCAGCATCCTCACGACGAAGGGCAACGTCGGCTGCATGGTCGAGTATTTCGGACCCGGCGTCGCCACGCTCACCGTTCCCCAGCGCGCCACCATCACCAACATGGGCGCCGAACTCGGCGTGACCACCTCCGTCTTCCCCTCCGACGGCTGCACCCGCGCCTTCCTTGAGGCGCAGGGCCGCGGCTCCGTCTGGACCGAGCTCGTCGCCGATCCCGACGCCGAATACGACCGCGTGATCGACATCAACCTCTCCCACCTCGAGCCCATGGCCGCCTGCCCCTCCAGCCCGGACAACATCAGGACCGTCTCCGAACTCTCCGGCATGAAGGTCAACCAGGTCATCATCGGCTCCTGCACGAACAGCTCCTACCGCGACCTCTCCATCGTCGCCGGAATGCTCAAGGGCCGCAAGGTCCATCCGAACGTCTCTCTCGACATCGCGCCCGGCAGCCGCCAGGTCCTCGCCATGCTCGCCGCAGACGGCAAGCTCGCGGACATCGTCGCCGCCGGGGCGCGCATCCTCGAATGCGGCTGCGGCCCCTGCATCGGACAGGGCCAGAGCCCGGCAAACGGCACCGTCACGGTCCGCACGTTCAACCGCAACTTCCCCGGCCGCTCCGGCACCAAGGGCGACCAGTCCTACCTGGTCAGCCCGGAGACCGCCTGCGCCGCCGCTCTCACCGGCGAATTCACATCCCCGCTCGCGCTCGGATTCGAGTACCCGGTCTTCAAGGACCCGGAGACCTTCACGGTCGACGACTCCATGATCCTGCCGCCCGCCGACGATCCGGCCACCGTCGAAATCATCCGCAAGCCCACGATCGGCGCGCCGCCGAACTGTAAGCCGCTGCCGGAGAAGCTCGACGGCGTCGTGGTCATCAAGACCGGCGACAAGACCTCCACCGACGACATCATGCCCGCCGGCGCCTACCTCAAGTACCGCAGCAACATCCCCGAATACGCCAAGGCCGTCTTCGCCCAGACCAACGTCCCCGGCAAGCCAACCTTCGCCGAACGCGCCTCCGCCGTCCGCGACTCCGGCCGCCAGGCCGTCATCGTCGGCCGCGACAGCTTCGGACAGGGCTCCAGCCGCGAACATGCCGCGATCTGCCCGATGTACCTCGGCGTGAAGGCCGTCATCGCCATCGCCATCGAGCGCATCATCCGCGCCAACATGATCAACTTCGGCATCCTGCCGCTCACGTTCGCGAACCCCGCCGACTACGACCGGATCGACCCGGAGGACACCGTCGAGATCGCCGACCTCCGCAAGGCCGTGCAGGAAAGTTCGATCTCGGCCACCGTGAAGAAGCCGGGCGGGGAATCCTTCCGCATCATGCTGAACCTGAACGTCTCCGACGAGGACCGCGTGATCCTGACCGCCGGGGGCCGTCTGAATGTGAAGTGAGGCACCGCCGATTCGAATAGCAACCCACGCGTGCGGCGTCCGCGCCCCGAAAAAACACGGACCCCAGGACGCCCGCGCGGCTGACAAATAACCACATGTTTTCCGGCCGTTTCGGCCGGATTTTCCGAGGGTGCGGGAATGAACGTCAAAAAAGACAAATTCGAACACTGGTCGGCGGAGGATTCCGCCACGCTCTACGGCATCAACGACTGGGGAGCCGGATATTTCCACGTCAACGAGAAGGGCGAACTCACGATTTCGCCGAACCCTGGCAAGGACACTCCGGCGGTCAGCCTGCCCGACATCGTGCACGGCATCCTGGAGCGCGGCATGAACATGCCCGTGCTCATCCGCGTCAGCAACATCCTGGAATCCCGCATCAACCAGCTTCATGCGAGCTTCCGCAAGGCCATCGAGCAGACCAAGTACCAGGGGCAGTACAAGGGCGTCTTCCCCATCAAGGTCAATCAGCAGCAGCAGGTCGTGCAGGACATCTCCCGCTACGGCCGCGAGTTCCACCACGGCCTCGAAGCCGGCAGCAAGGCCGAGCTCATCGCCGCACTCGGCACGCTCCACGACCCGGACGCGTGCATCGTCTGCAACGGATACAAGGACGAGGAGTTCATCGACCTCGCCCTGTTCGCCTCCATGCTCGGATACCGGTGCATCCTCGTCATCGAAATGCCCAGCGAACTCGACGTCATCATCGAACGCAGCCGCATGCTGAAAGTCAAGCCCATGATCGGCGTCCGCATGAAGCTCTCCACGCGCGCCGGCGGCAAGTGGACCGAATCCGGCGGCGACCGCAGCGTCTTCGGACTGAACACAGCCCAGCTCATGGAGCTCGTCGACCACCTGAAAGACGAAGAGATGCTCGACTGCCTCCGCCTCCTCCACTACCACATCGGCTCCCAGATCCCGAACATCCGCGACATCCGTTCCGGTGTCCAGGAGGCCAGCCGCGTCTACATCGGGCTCGCACAGGAAGGCGCCCCGATGGGCTACCTCGACCTCGGCGGCGGCCTCGCCGTCGACTACGACGGATCCCACACAAACTACCAGCACAGCCGCAACTACACCATCGACGAATACTGCGTCGACATCATCGAGACCGTCGGCGAACTCCTCACCGAGGCGAACGTCCCCCATCCCGACATCATCACCGAGTCCGGCCGCGCCACAGTCGCCTATTCCTCCATCCTGCTCTTCAACGTCCTGGACGTCGCACGCTTCGACCCGGTCACCATCCCCGACAGGATCCCCGAGAACGCGCACGACCTCACCAAGGACCTGATGAACATCCTTTCCAACATCAACCAGAAGAACCTGCAGGAGTTCTTCCACGACGCCATCTACAACCGCGACGAACTCCGCCTCCTCTTCAAGAACGGCCGCATCTCCCTCCGCGAACGCGCCCTCGTCGAATCCGCATTCTGGCACATCATGGCAGTCGCGAACAAGGAAGTCCAGAAGCTCTCCTACGTCCCGGACGAATTCGAGGACCTCGACGCCCAGCTCGCCGACATCTACTACGCCAACTTCAGCGTCTTCCAGTCGCTCCCCGACTCCTGGGCCATCCACCAGGTCTTCCCCATCGTACCCATCCACCGACTCAACGAGCGCCCCACGCGCAGCGGCATCCTCTCCGACATCACCTGCGACTGCGACGGCAAGGTCGACAAGTTCGTGGACCTGCACGACGAACTCCACACGCTCCCGCTCCACGAGCTCAAGCCCGACGAGGAATACTACCTCGGCGTCTTCCTGGTCGGAGCCTACCAGGAGACCCTCGGCGACCTTCACAACCTCCTCGGCGACACCAACGTCGTCAGCATCACCATCGCCCCGGACGGTCATTTCGACATCGACAAGGAGATCGAGGGCGACTCCGTCGGCGACGTCCTATCCTACGTCGAATACGACGCAAAGGAGCTCGTCACCTTCTTCCGCAGCGTCGCCGAACGTGCGGTCCGCAAGAAAATGATCACTCCCGCCCAGCGAAAGACCATCACGAACGCATTCGAGGACGGCATTCGCGGCTACACTTACTTTGAACGTTGACGAAAGGAGATCCCACCATGTCCAGAGTCCTGATCATCGGAGCCGGCGGCGTCGCGACTGTCGCCGCACACAAATGCGTCCAGGCGTCGGACGTCTTCACCGACATCATGATCGCCAGCCGCACGGAATCCAGATGCAAGAAGCTCGCGGCCGCACTGAAGCGCCCCGTGCAGACCGCGCAGGTCGACGCCGACAACGTCCCGCAGCTTGTCGAGCTCATCAAGTCGTTCCGCCCCGACGTGGTCCTGAACCTCGCCCTGCCGTACCAGGACCTTCATATCATGGACGCCTGCCTCGAGACCGGCGTGGACTACGTCGACGCCGCCAACTACGAGCCGCCGGACGTCGCGCACTTCGAGTACAGCTGGCAGTGGGCGTACCGTGACCGTTTCCGCGAGAGGGGCATCACAGCCCTGCTCGGCAGCGGGTTCGACCCAGGCGTCTCCAACGTCTACACCGCGTGGGAAAAGCAGTATTTCGACGTGATCGACACGCTCGACATCATCGACTGCAACGCGGGCGACAACGGACAGGCGTTCGCCACCAACTTCAACCCGGAGATCAACATCCGCGAGGTCACCGCAAAGGGTAAATACTACAAGGACGGCCAGTTCATCGAGACCGAGCCGCTTGAGTTCTCCAAGATGTTTGATTTCCCCGCCGGGATCGGTCCGAAGAAGATCTACCTGCTCTGGCACGAGGAGCTCGAATCCCTCGCCCCGTACCTGAAACCGTACGGACTCAAGGAGGCGCGCTTCTGGATGACATTCTCCGACAACTACATCAAACACCTCGAAGTGCTCCAGGACGTCGGCATGACCCGCATCGACCCGGTCATGTACGAGGGACATGAGATCATCCCGCTCCAGTTCCTGAAGGCCCTCCTCCCCGATCCCGCCTCCCTCGGCCCGCTCACCAGGGGCAAGACCTGCATCGGCTGCCTCCTGCAGGGCTCCAAGGACGGCAAGCCCGTCAAGCGCTTCGTGTACAACGTCTGCGACCACGAGGAATCCTTCCGCGAGACCGGCGCGCAGGCCGTCTCCTACACGACCGGCGTCCCCGCCATGATCGGCGCCATGATGCTCGCCACCGGCACCTGGAAGGGCCCCGGCGTCTTCAATATGGAGGAATTCGATCCCGCCCCGTTCATGCAGAAGCTCAACGAGTACGGCCTCCCCTGGGAAGAGATCGTGTACTGATCCGCAACTCATCCGGGACGGTTTCCGAACAGGAGCCGTCCCGTTCTTTCTGCATCGACCTTCTTTCATGCACGAGCGAAGCCGCATTCCTGATCTGCACTGTTTATGGTGGCGACAATGAAACGCAAGACGAAAATCCCGGAAAATATCTGGAATCTGCTCGGCACGGCAGCGATCATCGCCTGCCTCATCCTTGCCGCCGTCGCATTGCTCAAATCCTTCCGATGATCTTCTTCCACCAGCCTATTCTGTGAGTCCGGACGAAGCACGGCACGGTATCAGCTTTGAAATAGCGCCTTTCCTTTTTCCCTGTCAGAATTCATCGAAGCGTCACTTCACTTGTCAAGGCAAATGCACGGTTGTCAGACTAAAGGCCCTCTGCTTGATTCCGCCCCGTGCGTTTACTTTTTCAAATGGCAGAATTCATCGAAGGAACCTTTTTTCGAACTTTTTTTCCTTTTGAGTTTGACTTCCCTCGAAATGATGCTATATTAAATGAACACACCTGATTTGGGGTATTAGCTCAGTTGGCTAGAGCGCCTCGCTGGCAGCGAGGAGGTCATGAGTTCGAGTCTCATATACTCCACCATTGAATCCAATGCCACTCCTCTAAGAGTGGCTTATTTTTTTGCTTTTCTCCCCACATTTCGAGCTCAGAACAGGACTTTGAGAAACATCCTCAGAGCAGGTCTACTCGCATACACACCTCCAAAACCGGCCCAAATTCTCAGTTTTTCAGGGGCTCAAGGCAAGTCAGTCCTGCTCCAAAAATGAGGGAAAGTTTCTCAAACCGATAGGAAACTGAGCTTATTATGCGAAAATAATGGAAACTTTGTGGCTCAAATGACCTGTTTTATCCCGATTTTGAGCTCAAAACCGAAATGTGTCTTTTGTTCGGGATGACGAAAAAACGGCGTCAAAGGCTCTTTTTGACGAAAAA
>JAFXYP010000027.1 GCA_017541665.1 Lentisphaeria bacterium
CTCTGCTCTGCTCTGCTCTGCTCTGCACGGAGACACGAACAAAGAAAAACAAATCGGAAAAAGCGTCAGATCCGATTTGTCCGTTATCGAAATGATCGAAAAAAGAATAAGAATCCACAGGAAGACAGTTTGCTGATTTTCTGAAAAGTTATTATGAAACTTAATATAATTTCAGGACAAGAAAAATCAAGCTGATTTTTTTGAAAAATGGACAGAAAAACGCTTCATTACGACAGGCGGAAGCGATTCGCATGAATCGGGAGGATTGATCGAGCCGGAGAAAGGGGCGAGGACGGCAGATTTGCGGGCGGGAAAGAGCCTGCGTCCGGACCGTTACTGCGCGGATTCGAGCTTGCGTTCGATGGCGTCGTAGTCCACGTCGCCGTCGAGCTTCATGGCTTTTTCCCAGTAATCGCGCGCGGCGGCGCGGTCGCCGAGAGCGTGGAAGATGTCCCCTGCGTGGTCCAGGATGGTGGCGTCGATGTCGTCGCCGAAGAGCTCGATGGCGCGCAGGATCTCCTTTTTCGCCTCCTCGTAGCGTTTCAGCTTGAAGAAGACCCAGGCGTAGCTGTCGGCGATGGCGCCGTTGTCGGGGGCGAGTTCGACGGCTTTCCGAAGGTATTCGAAAGCGTCGGGGAGCTTGTAGTCGTGGTCCGCGAAGATGTAGCCGAGGGAGTTGTAGATCTCGGCGTCCGGCACGTCGTCGGTCTTCGGCGCGGGCGGACGGCTGGTGAGCAGGGGGGCGAGCATCTGTTCGACGTACTGCATGTCGTTGGCCTTGTCGGCGATGTTCGCGCTGATGAGGCGGAACCTGCGGCCTTCGAGCAGCGACGGTGCGACGCGGGCGGCGTTGCGGATGCGTTCCAGCGCCTTGTCGTAGTTTCTGAGACGCATATAGCAGTCTGTCTCAAGCAGGAAGCGTTCGGTGTCGAGCGGCGCTTTCTGGAGCATTTCGAGCGCTTTTTTGTAATGGCCGCGGTCGAATTCGATCTGGGCGAGTTTCGCCGTGACCGCCTCCGGCGAGTCGACGAGCGCGCCGAGGATCTTGTAGGTCCGTTCGGCGTCGTCGTAAAGTTTTGCCTCCATCTGGAGCGAGACGCAGACGGCGAACATGGCCGGCGTGGGGGCCTTCACGATGGCGAAGATGCGGTCCCAGGCGCGCGCGCCGAGCAGGGGTTCGCCCAGTTCGTCCGCCAGCAGCGCAATCGTGAACAGCGCCTCCGTGTCATCGGGCGCCTCCGCCAGGCGGGCGAGAGCGGCCGCCATGACCTGCGAACGATAGCCGAGGTCGCTCAGGACGCGGAACGGCGCGGGAAACTCGGGGTCTTCGGTCTCCTTCTTGCGGTTCAGCAGGCAGGTCAGCGAAGTCTCGGCGATCCGGTGCATTTCGTCGCGGAGTTCCCATGCGGTCCGGTTGAACGGGATCATGACGGACGTCGCGAGGGGGGATTTTGCGTCGGAAGTCTCCAGATCCCCGGCGCAGGAGATGATGAGGGCGGAGAGGACCTGCGGGGCGGCGTCGAAGACGCGCATGGACGCGACCTCGGCGCGCAGGGCGCGGAGTTTTTTCAGGAAATCGTCCGTCTCGTCCGCGAGCGCGGGATCCTCCCGGCGTTTTTTGTCGAGCGCCTTGTCCGAATAGATGAGGATCAGCTTGGCCGCGATGTTTGCGTTGTACTCGCGGCGGCGTTCGGAGGGCGGGTTCGGGTCCTTGCGGACGACTTCGAAAGCGCGTTCGAAGAACACGATGGCGTCGTCAACGCGCTTGTTCTGCACCAGGATCTCGCCCGCGGTGAGGTTGAGCTCACGCGAATCCGGGTTGTCCTCGGCGAGCTTCAGCAGACGCGGGATCACATTGTCGCGGAAGGCGGGCTGGACGGCGGCCTGGACGAGCGGGGAGAAGAACGCCTCGTTGTCCGGGTGCTTCGCCGCCATCTCGAAGAATCGGTCGATGTCCTCCTGCCTGAACTGGTTGGTGAGGAGCGAATTGTCGAAGACCCTTCCGATGTCGGCCAGCGTCTCCGCCTCATCCTGCGCCGCGGGGGAGGGCAGCAGCTCGTCGAAGAACAGCGTGGTGTTCGGCTGCCAGTCCGACTCCATGTCGCCCTGGGCAAAGAGCGCGGGGGCGGCAAGCACGAATGCGGCCGTCAGAAGACAAATCTTTCCCTGCGCCAATGCGCAAATGCGCCCGCGCGCGGAAAAAAAAGCCTGACGGCGAGATTGCATGAATGGAAGGAAGCGAGCCATAGCGGTGCGAAAACCTTCTGAATGGTGGCGGACGGAAAACGGATGGAAATAAGAAACGCGCCTGAAGTGCCGGACGGGCACCGCGGGGCGCGTTCCATTCGTCCCGGACGTCTGCCGGGGTGGGACAAGCTGGCGGGATGGCCGCTTACTTGTTTTTATGCCGCATGGCCTTCAGCAGTTTTTTGCGTTTGTGCTGAGCGATTTTGCGACGGCGTTTTTTTCTCAGATTGCCCATGTTTAAGATTCCTGGTTGAAAGATTCCTGATTTGGAAAAATATATTGCTAAGAATATAGCATCAAATCCGGAAATGGCAAATGAAAAACGTCTTTTTTCGCCAAAAAAACGGGTTTTTGATACGAAACGGACGGGTCAGAGACCGGGACATCCGCGCGAAATGGCCCACATGTAGATCTTGGTGTCCACGCCGTATCCGTCGGTCTCCGCCTGCCGGATGAAGTCCGCGAGTTCGTCCTGGCCGACGAGGAACGTCTCGATGTACTCGGATTCGTCGAAGTGCGTGGCGAGGTCCTGCTGCGCCTCCGGGTCGACCGACATCCGCACCAGGTGCACGAATTCGGAGGAGAGCCCCGGCGAGGTGAAGACCTGCGGCGAGCAGTATTCCACCGTGCCGACGTAGCCGGTCTCCTCCTTGAGCTCGCGCACTGCCGCCTCGCACGGGTCCTCGCCGGGATTGATGAGTCCGGCCGGGAACTCGTAGACGAGGCGCCCGGTCGGGGGCCGGAACTGCCGGACGATGATGAGCTTGTCCCCGGGGCGCGTCACGGGGATCATCATGACGGCGCCGCGGGAATTGATGCGGCAGGCGGACTCCCAGGTGCGGACCTTGCCATCGTGCCCGAGATAACGGATCTTCTGGAGGGAGATCCAGCCGCCGGAGGCGATGGCGGTGCGGTCGAGTATCTTCATGGTGACTCAGCCTTCCTGCCCGGGTTGCGGAACGGGCGCGATGGCGCCGAACTTGCAGACGGATTCGCAGAGGCGGCAGCCGGAGCACAGTTGCGGGTCGATGGCGGGCTTGCCGTCCGACGTGACCACGATGGCCGGGCAGCCGCATTTGAGGCACGCCTTGCACTTTTTGCACTTGTCGGCGTCGATGGTGCGGACCGGGCCGAGACGGCGGCGGATCTGGAGCGGGCAGGGCGCTTT
Source organism: Lentisphaeria bacterium (assembly GCA_017541665.1). Taxonomy (GTDB): domain Bacteria; phylum Verrucomicrobiota; class Lentisphaeria; order Victivallales; family UBA1829; genus UBA1732. Next base: position 3,416 of record JAFXYP010000027.1, read on the forward strand.
CGAGATGATGAGGGAAGGCTCATCCGCGGCGATCTCCTCCGCCAGTATCTTGTGGAGCTTTTCCTGGTCGAACGGGTCGCAGACCGTGACGCGCTTCATGCCGCAGGCGCGTGCGATGGCCTCGATGGAAGCGGCGGGCGCGGGTGCGCCGGAGATGGTGCGTCCGGTACCGGGGTGGTCCTGGTGCCCGGTCATGGCAGTGCTGGAGTTGTCCACGACGATGAGGGTGGAAGTGCCCTTGTTGTAAACGACGTCGAGCAGGCCGGTGATGCCGGAGTGGAAGAACGTGGAGTCGCCGAGGACGCCGACGACTTTCTTCTTTTCCCCGGCCTTGTCGAGGCCGTGCGCAAGCGTGAAGCCGCCGCCCATGCAGATCAGCACGTCGGTGCGTTCCAGCGGCGGGAAGACCGCGAGGCTGTAGCAGCCGATGTCGCCCGTCACGATCACGTCGAACTTGGTCAGCGCGTAGAAGAGGGCACGGTGCGGGCAGCCGGGGCAGAAGACCGGGGGCCGCATCGGGAGGCCGTCGGCTTGCGGGAACGGCTTCGGCAGAGCGTTGTTCGTGCCGCGGAGCTTTTCGCGGATCTCGAAGATACGGTCCGGCGTGAGTTCGCCGCATCGCGGCACGATGTCGGATTTGCCGGAACACGCGATGCCGAGCGAACGGACGTGTTCCTCCAGGATCGGGTCGCCCTCCTCGATGACGACGAGGCGCCTGACGGAGGCTGCGAATTCGCGGATCATGGCGTCGGGGAAGGGGAACGGCCAGCCGAGCTTCAGGACCGGGGCTTCCGGCATGAGCTCGCGGCAGTAGAGCGCGGTGATGCCGCAGGTGACGATGCCGAGGTCGTTCCCCGTGCCGGGGATCACATGGTTCAGCGTCGCATGCGAGGCGGCGTCGATCGCCTGCGCGTCCAGACGCTCCTCGACCTTCACGCGGAGCTTGCGGCCCCAGAGCGGGAGCGGCACGAAGCGGGACGGTTCCTTTTTGAACTCCGTCACGTTGCGCGGGCGCGGCTCGCCGCATTCGACCAGCGCGCGGGAATGCCCCACGCAGGTGGTGGTGCGGAGGATGACCGGGCAGCCGTACTTTTCGGAGAGCTCGAACGCCTCCAGCATGAAGGCGCGGGCGTCGACGGCGTCGGCGGGGTCGAGGACCGGGATCTTCGCCAGGCGGGCGTAATGGCGCGTATCCTGCTCCGTCTGGGAGGAATGCTGCCCGGGGTCGTCCGCCACGACGACCACCAGCCCGCCGCGGACGCCGACGTAGGAGAGCGTCATCAGCGGGTCGGCGGCGACGTTCAGGCCGACGAGCTTCATGGTCACGATGCAGCGTGCCCCGGCGATGGACGCCCCGGCGGCCGCCTCGAGCGCGACCTTCTCGTTCGGGCTCCACTCGCAGTAGACGCCGTCGTATTTGACGAGGTTTTCGAGGATCTCGGTGGACGGGGTGCCGGGGTAGCCGAACGCCGCCGTCACGCCGCCTTCCCACGCGCCGCGGGCGATCGCCTCGTTTCCGGTGAGGAGCAGACGCATGAAAGATTACCTCCGGACCGCGGCGACGGCGCGTTTGAAGGACGGGAGCGACTCGGTGATGGTGCGCTCCGGCACGCAGAAGGCGAGGCGGATGAAGCCCGCCATGCCGAATCCGACGCCGGGCACCGCGAGAATGCGTTCTCCCTGGAGGATTCGGACGAATTCCACATCGTCTTCGATCGGGGTCTTCGGGAAGAAATAGAACGCTCCGGGCGGGAGGTAGAACTCGAATTCGGCCTTGCGCAGGACGTCCGCCATCATGTCGCGGCGGCGTCCGTAGAGGACGGGATCGACCTCGCAGTCGATGCAGCGGTTCAGCACCTTCTGGCCGATCGCGGGGGCGTTAACGAACCCGAGGATGCGGTTGGTCATGGTGATGGCGGCGATGAACTCCTTCACGCCGTGGAAGTTCGGGGCGGCGGCCACATAACCGACGCGTTCGCCCGCGAGCGAGAGGTTCTTGGAGAAGGAGCCGATCACGATGGAGTCGTCGTAGAGCGAGAAGAGGGACGGGATCTCCAGGTGCTCGAAATTGAGGAACCGGTACGGTTCGTCGGAGATCAGCAGGATCGGGCGGCCGTTCTTTTCGGACTGTTCGCGGAGCGCATCTGCGAGCGCGGCGAGTTCTTCGCGGTTGTAGATGCGGCCGGTCGGGTTGTTCGGGGAGTTGATGATGACGGCGCGCGTCCTGTCGCTGAGTGCGGCGCGGAACCCCTCGATGTCGAGGGAGAAATCCTCCGGATGCGAGGGAACGGGGCGGAGCCTGCCGCCGAAGTTCGAGACGTAGAAGCCGTACTCGACGAAATACGGGGCGGGGCAGAGGACTTCGCAGCCGGGCTCCAGCGTGGCGCGGAAGACGGCGTTCAGGCCGCCGGCGGCGCCGCAGGTCACGATGACGTGCGAGGCATCGATCTCCGCGGACTGCTCCTGCGAGACCTTGCGGGCGAGCGCGGCGCGGGTGTCGGCGAACCCGGCGTTCGGCATATAGCCGATGGAGTAGGGCTGGTCGGCTGTCTGCGCGAATTCGAGCAGCGCGGCCTTCACCTCGGGCGGCGGGGGCATGTCCGGGTTGCCGAGGCTGAAATCGTAGACCTGGTCGTCGCCGTATTTCTTCTTGAGTTCGATGCCTGCTTCGAACATCCTGCGGATCCAGGAGGAATGCTCCATATAGCCGAGGATTTCGGGAGAGACGACGCTGTCCATCATTTGCCTCCTTCGTTCTTGTTCTCTTCGCCGACGGTTTCGTAGAAGATGCGCTTCGCCTTGCCTTCGGTGCGCGGGAGTTCGCCGGGCTTGTAGATGTCGCCTTCGGGGGAGAACCCGAGATCTTCCTTGAGCTGTTTCTCGACCATGTATCCGGTCACGCCGGGCTCTGCCTCGACGTTCACGCGGAGGCTCTTGATGCCGTGGTCGTCGCGGATGATGATCTGGTAGTTCGGGAGCACGCCCGGGACCTTCAGCAGGGACTGTTCCACCTGGTTCGGGAAGAAGTTCACGCCGGAGACGATGAGCATGTCGTCGAGGCGGCCGCTGATCGTGTCGAGGCGGAGGTGGGTGCGTCCGCAGGCGCATTTCTCGCGGGTCAGGATGCGGCCGCGGTCGCCGGTCTTGAAGCGGATCACGGGCAGTGCCTCGCGGGTGAGGCTGGTCACGGTGATCTCGCCGAATTCCCCGTCGGGCACGGGCTCGCCGGTCTCGTGGTCGACGACCTCGACGATGTACTCGTCCTCCCACATGTGGATGCCTTCGTGGGCGGGGCAGTCCATGCCGCTGCCGATGCCGCCGGTCTCGGTCATGCCGTAGATGTCGAACGCGTCGATGCCGAGCCCGTCGCGGATGCGCTTCTTCATGCCGGGGGAGAACGATTCCGCGCCGAAAATGCCGATCTTCAGGTCGGGCAGGGACTGGTTGGTCTCCGCGAGGATCTCCATGATGCGGATGGAGTAGGATACGACGGCGACCATCACGCGGGTCTGGAAGTCGCGGGCGAGCTTGATCTGGCGGACGGTGTTGCCCGCGCCGGTCGGGACGACGAAGAGCCCGGCCTCGCGCGCGCCGTGGTAGCAGCCGAAGCCGCCGTTGAAGAGCCCGAAGCCGGGCGTGATCTGGCAAGTGTCGCCGGGGTTCGCGCCCGCCATGACGTAGCAGCGGCCCATGCAGCGCGCCCATTGCCTGAGGTCGGCGAGCGTGTAGGGCATCACGACGGGCGTGCCGGTGGAGCCGCTGGACATATGCATTTCCGCGAGCTTGTTGCGCGGCACGCAGGACATTCCGAGCGGGTATTGGTCGCGGAAGTCCTTCTTGGAGCAGAAGGGAAGCTTGTGGAGGTCGGCGAGACCGCGGAAGGTCGCGGGATCGATGCCGGCGGCTTTGTAGCGGGCGGCGGACCAGGGGGAGTTCTTCGCGGTGTGGATGACGATTTCCTTCAGGCGTTTGTTCTGAAGTTCGGTGATCTCGGCGCGGGAGAGCGTCTCGAGTTCTTCGTTCAAATATCGGAACATAGCATTCTTCCTTTCGTGAATGCGGTTAGATTTGCTTCTTCAAAACCCTTCTTGACGCGGGCGAGCAGGCCGGCGCGCCAGTGGTCTTCGCCGATCTCGGGGAGCCCGCGGGAGAGCGCCCCGGTCAGAATCGTATTCGCGAGGCGGGCGTTGCCCAGCTCCAGCGCGAGCGCGTTGCAGTCGAGGTAGACGAGGCGCGGGAAGACGGCGCGGAGGCGTTCCTCCACGTCGTCGGGGTAGGCGCATGCGCCGTTCGTCACGGTCACGGGGATCACGCTGGTCTTCGCGACGACGGCGAGCCCGTCCGGCTTCAGGCAGTGGGCGTAGCGGACGGCTTCGATGTGCTCCATGGCGGCGATTACGTCGATGCTTCCGGAAACCGCGAGCGGGGCGAACGAGCCTTCGCCGTAGCGGACCTGGGCGGTCACGCTGCCTCCGCGCTGCGCCATGCCATGGATCTCGTTGGTCGTGACATTGAATCCGGCGGCTTCGGCGGCGGACGCGATGATGCCCGCCGCGAACAGGATGCCCTGTCCGCCCACGCCGGTCAGTAAAATGCTTTTGATCATGTTCGATGGTACTCCGTCCGGTGCGGCGGCCTCCCTCGTGCGGGATGGGGAAAGTCGCGCGCAATCCATTCTCAAATATAAAAACCTAATATAGCATAACTGTTTTCAAAAATCAAGCAGTACGGGCGCGCGGAGACAAAAAAACACGGGGACGGTCGTGTTTCGAGAACCGTCCCCGGGAGACAAAGTCTCCACAGAAGCAGTGCCGTGCTTCGCGACGGCACGGGTTTATACCCCTCCTGTGCGCGTGGAAGGATTTGCGAGTGGCGGAAGCGGGATCAGTATTTTTCGATGCCGCAGTATTTTGCGAAGGCTTCGGCCTCGTCCTTGGTCAGCATGATGACCGCGCCGTGCTTGGCTCCGGTGAAGTTCGTGGTTTTCATGACGCCCTGGTTGAAGCGGCCGAGGTTCGTGAACTCGCGGAAGTCCGTGGTCTCGCTGAACGCCATTTCGTTCGGGAAGGAGTAGTTGTCGAACATCAGGACGTACTTGTCGGTGCCGATGCGGCGCCACACGTTCGGGGCCTCGACTGCGCCGCCGGTCTTCGCGCAGTTCTCGTCATTGACGTACTTGTAGCCGTAGAGCAGGTGGTCGGACTCGGCATGTTTGATGCCGCTGTCGTAGTCGAAGAGGTGGAACTTGCCGTTGCCGTAGGAGAGGTCGCCGTCGATGTAGGAGTGGTCGCCGAGGTCGGGATCGAACCCGAGGAGCTTCGGCACGGTCACGAGCTGCGTGAAATCCTTATCCGTATAGGAATAGTAGAGCTGCTTCACCTCGCCGCCCTTCAGCCCGAGCGTGAAATAGACGAAGATCCTGCCTTCTTCGGGATCGTAGCCGGTCTCGGGCGCCCAAGCCTGGCTGATGTCGCCGAGCTCAGGGAACGCCGCCGCGACGTCGAAGTGAGTGCTGGTCCAGTTGATGAGATCCTTCGACTTCATGAGGACGAGGCTGCGGTTGTTGCCCCAGCCGTATTTCTGTCCGTCGCGCTGCCACTGGGTGGAGCGGAGCCCCTGCCGCTGGGCGTAGATATGCAGGTCGGTCGCCGCCATGTAGAAGCCGTCGGGGCCGCGGAAGATGTGCGGATCGCGGATGCCCTTCTGTTCGGCGAGGTCGATGCCGAGGAGCACGGGCTTATTGCCGTTCACGTCGGTGAACGTGTAGCCGTCGCTGCTGAGCGCGAAGAAAATGTCGTGGTACTGTTCGCGGAAGGACACCATCAGGTACGCGCCGAAGTTGTCCTCCGTGACCTCGGGGAAGCTGTCGTCGCAGTCGGAGGAGCAGCAGGCGCACGAGGATGCGGACAGGGAGAGGAATGCGGCCGCGGATGCGACGGCGAGCGAGGCGAGGAGACGGCGGAAGAGCGGACGGACGGATTTCATGGGGTGGTGTCCTTGCTGGGGGGTGGATATGGTTATGGTATGATTAAAAGCGTGGAGGAAACCGTTTGAATAACTATAGTGCCATCTGAGATTTTTTCAAGGGCGCACCGCGGAAAGATGGATGAAAAGTGCGGAAAAAAAGCCGGAAACGGCGCTGTATGCCGTCCCGGCTTCGGAGTCTTTAAACTGAAAATGGAAGAAGATCAGCTCTTCGCGGAGACGATGTTGCAGGACACGCCCGCGATTTTGCCGAGCTCTTCGGCGAGCGCGGAGGCCGTTTCCGGGGCGGCGTCCAGCACGATGCTGATGATGCTCACGCCGCGGGAATGGTACGGGATGCCCATGCGGCCGACGATGAACTCGCTGTAGGCGTGGAGGATCTTGTTGATCTGGTCGGAGGCTGCGTTGTCCTCGACGATGACGCCGAGCAGGGAAATGCGTTTCGTGTCGCTCATGATGGAAATCCTTTCGTACGGTTATGGTTGCCTGTGTCCGGGTTCGGTACGGGCAGCGTCCCCGTGGCGGAAACGCGTCCCGGGGGATAATATACACGCGGAAGCGGAAATAACAAGCGGGAAACGGGGCGCGGACAGAAAAAAACCGCGCCGGCTTCGGAAAGCGGGCGCGGATGGAATGTACTCGAATGAGTCTCTGGCAGATGCTTACCCGGCTTTTCCGACAGGAGCTTCGCCGTACTTGTTGGCGCCTGCTTCTCCGTCGGGGATGCACATGAGGATGACGATGATCGAACCGATGGGCGGGCAGATGAGACCGATCAGCTGGAGCCAGCCGGTCTTGCCGAGGTCGTGGAGACGACGAGCGGTCGCGCCGAGCATCGGGAGCAGAAGCGCGAGGGCGATGAGCTGGCCGATCATCGGGACGCATCCGAGGATGATCGCCGGGATCATGAACATCCAGTAGTCGCGCTTGCCCATTCTGCCGTCGAAGCAGAAATACTGGGTGGTGACGACCGTCTTGAAGTGCTCGACCACTTCGTTGAAGTCAAAGTTTTGTGCCATTGTGTGATACCTTTATGTTGGTTAGGTTTTATGTGGTAGCTTTTTTGCGTTTCCAAAGGACATGCACGGCGACTCCATTCAGGCGAATGAAATATGCCGCATATCGAAAATAATATAACATTCATCCGGCAAAAAACAAGGCGGAAAGAACGATTTCATTCCATTTTTTTCATATTTTTCGTTTATGGTTTAGAAAGTTATGTTTTATCCTCCGTCCGGACGAAAAAAAGGGGCGGACCCCGCTTGCCGGGACCCGCCTCCGGGATGGATGATCGAAACGGTCAGTGCATGAAGAACTTGACCAGGATGAGCAGGACGATCTGGACGATCAGGACGATGATCAGGATTTTGTAGACGATGTTCAGGATCGGGGATTTGACCGCATCCGGATCGTCGCCCGCCGAGGCGGTGTTCAGCTTGTAGAGCGAGAAATGGCCGGGGATGCGCGGGATGTAGGTGAAGATGCGTCCGAGCGCGAGCGTGAGGCGCATTTCGCGGTTCAGGGCGCAGCCGTTGGCTTCGAGGAAACGCGTGAGGCTGCGGCGGAAGAGCTTCAGGAGGGAGAGGATCACGAACGGCGCGCAGATGATGATGAAGATGCCGAGGAGGACGGCGAGGATGCGCCAGACGGAAACGCCCTGGAGGCTCTTCGCCATGAAGGCGAAGCTGCTGCCCAACGCTGCGATGCCGACGCCGCCGCCCATGATGAGCATGGGCATGTTGAGTCCGCCCTCCTTCTTGGGCTGGTCGCCGCCCGCGAGCTTGGAATCGACGTTTTTCGTGACGTCGGCCTCGAACGCGTTTGTCTTGGCTGCGAAGTGCTTTTCAGCCTGGTTCTGGATGATGTCGCCGATGCGGTAGAACGGCATGAGGATGGCTTCCTTCAGGGAGACCGGCTGCTGGATGAGGTCGGTGATGACGGCGTCCCAGATGAGCCCGTCCGGGGTGTAGAAGACGCCGGACTTGCCGACGAAGAGGCGGCGCATGGTGCCGGCGGTGACGGCGACGGCGAGGGTCATGGACTTCGTGGCGGGGGCCGTGCCGGTGGTGGCGTTGATGTACATCACGCAGACATTGCTGGTGGCGGCGATCTTCTTGTGCGCGGCGACGTCGTGGACGATCATGCACATGTGGAAGTTGTAGCCGTTCATGACGAGCTTGCCCGCGAGGATGAAGGAGCGTTTCGCGGGGGAGAAGAGCGCCTCCATGTTGATGAAGTTGTTCAGGAACTCGCGGAGGTTGGTCTGGCAGATGATGACCTTGCGCACGAGGTCGCAGCAGGTGACGTTGTTCGAGACGACGGCGTCCTCGGCGATCATGGCGCGGATGTCGGCGAAAGCCGAGGACGCGGCGACCGCGCGGAGGCGCTCCAGGTCAAGGCCGTCGAGCTTGTCGGTGTTTTTTCGGCCGGTCCAGTCGCCGTAGGGCGCGATGGCGGCCTTGAACGCGGTCCACTCGGATTCGCTGATGGAGGCGGCGTCGCCGGGGATCGCGGCACGGAACGCGGAGAAGAACGCGGCGAGTGCGCCCGCGCGGTTCGGGTTCACGCGTTCGTTCAGGTGCAGGATGCATGCCGGGTCGGCGGGCGCGAGCGGCGCTTTCTTGAAGAAGTCCTCGACGGAGGAGGAGTCGTTCGGGTCGAAGGTGTTCGTCGGGACGCGGGAGGAGGAGTCGTGTGAACCGGCGAAGACGAGGGCGTGGCAGCTCTCGAAATAGTCGTCGACGTCGGCGGCGACGGAACCGTATGCGCCCCAGAGCCCGGCGGTGGCCGCGCCGTAGGGGAAAAGCACATCCTTACGGGCGACGCCCTCGTCGGTCCAGGCGAGGAACCCCCTCAGCATGGACTCGAAGGCGTCGAGTTCGGCGGCGCCGACGCCGTCCGCGCCGGAGATGTCCTTCTGCGAACCGACGGCGGCCATGGCGAACTTGATGCATTCGGCGGTGATCTCGTCCTTCACCGGGCCGGGCGGGATGATGCCGTCGCCGTTCTGGAGGGCGTTCGACACGAGCGTCTTGAACTCGTTGATCTGTTCGATCGTGATGGCGGACGTGTTTTCCGAGCCGATGCGCTTCAATGCGAGCTCGGCGGTCTCCTTCGCGCGGAGCCCGTCGGGATCGTCGGCGTTCAGCGCGGCGAGGCGGAGCGCGGGCGCGGCGGTGATGAAGTCGGAGAGGTCGGAGACGGTGGAGATGACCCATTTCAGGAGGCCGCGGACGTCCTTCACGTGGATGCGGCCGGAGGCGTCCTGCGGGATCAGGGCGAGGAAATCGGCGGGGCAGAGCAGGTTCTTGGCGGGGATGCTGGTGAGCGTCCAGTGCGCCGGATCGAGCTCATAGGCGTTGCGGAAATCGTTCGCGGATTCGATGACGAGCTGGGAGGAACCGCCGATGCGGCGGAACTTCATGGTGGACTCGCTGACGTTTTCAGGATTGTTCATGGTGGGTTGTCTCCTGGTTGTCGTTTTGTCTGGGTATTGTTTGAAATTGAAGCAATGTCAGGATCAGCAGGATCACCACGCCCTGCGCCAGAAGCACGAAGCACGTGCGGGCGTCGCCCCAGAGCAGGGGGAGCGCGCCGAGCCCGGCCACGATCGACAGCAGGTGGATGATCCGGACGGCCTGCGGACGGGTGAGGCCCATCCGCACGAACCGGTGCGAGATGTGGTTGTGGTCGCCGATGTAGAACGGCTTGTGATTGTGAAGGCGGATGAGGACGACAGCGAAGGCGTCGAAGATCGGGACGGCGAGGATGAAAAGCGGGATCAGGATGGCATGCCGCGTGGCGGCGATCTCGGGATTGTAGTAGGTCACGCGTGCGCTGACGACCGCCAGCAGGAATCCGACCAGATGGCTGCCCGCGTCGCCCATGAAGATCGACGCCGGGGCTTTGTTGAAGAGCCAGAATCCGCAGCACGCGCCCGCCGAACACGCCGAGAGCGCGGCCACGAAGAACTGCCCGCCGCACCACGCCGCCGCCGTGAAGAACAGGAACGCGATCGCCGCCGTGCCGACGGAAAGACCGTCCATGTTGTCGAAGAAGTTCATGGCGTTCATGATGAAGACGATCCAGAAGACGGAGACCGGGACCGTGAGGAACGGCGAGTTCAGGAAGGCCGTGATGTGCAGCCCGCCGAAGAAGACCATGGCGAACGCGATGACGAACTGTCCGGCAAATTTGAACGAGGCGCGCATGGCGTGTTTGTCGTCGATCACGCCGAGGACGACCGCCGCCACCGCGCAGACGCAGATCATGGCGAGTTCGCTTGAGATGTTGCGGAAGCCGCCGACGATTTCCTCCGGGAACCGCCCCGGCACGGCGAGGAGCGCGACCGCGCCTGCCAGGACCGGGAGCAACCACGCGACCAGGATCGCCACGCCGCCCAGAAGCGGGGTCGCCTTCCCGTGCAGCTTGTGCCCCTCGGATTTCGGCACGTCCATGATCCCGGTGCGGCGCGCGAGGGCCCGGCAGAGCGGCACGGACGGCAGCGAGATCAGAAACGACGCCGCGAAGGCCGCGGCATCCAGCCAGAGATAACGGTTCACGATGAAAACCTCTTGATTCGGAAACGGAAATGGAGCGGAATCCGCTCCGTACAGACTCTTAATATATCTTAGGGAAAAAGAATGTCAAGCAAAAAGACGGAAAATTGTTTTACGGGGCCGGGGACATGCTTTCAACCGCGTCGGCCGGTCGTTCTTCCTCTTCGCTCGGTTCCTCTTCGACATTCCTGCGTTGAAGTTTCCGAATCGTCTCTTCTTCCGCCCGCCTCTGCTCCCTGAGTTCCTGGCGGCGGAGTTCCTCCTGTTCCTCCAGGATGTCCAGGACGCGTTCGCGGTAGCGGTCGTAATAGCTCGTATGGTGGTCGTTGACGAACGAGATCGCGGAGATGTCGGTCTCCATGTCGGGATAGAGCAGGGCGTCCGTGAACGGGATTCCGAAGAGCAGCCAGAGTCCGAGCCCGACGGCGAGGAACGGCCCGAACGCGAATCCGCGGCGGCGGAATTTGGGGTTTCTGAGCGTGTAGATCGGCATGAAGACGACGGCGATCATGGAGCCGGAGAGCATGATCCAGAGCGTGGGGAGTGCGCCGAGCGCGGCTGCCAGCCCGGCGATCAGCTTCACGTCGCCCAGCCCGAACGCCTCGCGTTTCATGGCTTTTTCGCCGAGCCACGCGAAGAGCGTCAGGAGCGTGCCGAACAGCCCTGCGGTCACGACCGAGATCAGGAATCCGCGCCAGTCCAGCAGGTGCGGATCCGGCCCGACGCCGTGGACCAGGTGGTACAGCGGCGCGAGGACCAGCAGCGAGTAGGTGAGCTCGTTCGGGATCAGGCGCACTTTCATGTCGATCATCGCCGCCGGATACGCTACGGAGATCGTCAGGAAATACACGAACATCGTCGGCAGCGGCAGCTTGAAATACAGCACGTACGCGAACGACGCCATGTACATGAGTCCGACGAGCATCTCCCCGATCAGGTACTTCGGCGAAATCGGCGCGCCGCACCAGCGGCATTTGCCGCGGAGGCACAGATAACTGAAGATCGGGATGTTCTCCCAAGCCGTGATCTTGTGGTCGCAGGTCGTGCAGTGCGATGGTGGCGAGACCAGGCTCATGCCGAGCGGCAGGCGGTAGATGCAGACGTTCAGGAACGACCCGATGCAGCATCCGAACCAGAAGGCGACGAACGCGAAAAAGACCGGGAACTGATGGATGGCTTCCGAAAAGACGGCCGGATCGAAGACCGCGATCCCGGGAGCGTCCGAGAAGAGGTCTTCGAAAAAGGAGAAGATGCTGCTGTGCGAGGATTCCATGTCCGGTGTTTCCGTTTCGTTTCGAACCTCTTTATTTCAGGTCGTCAAGCCAGAGCACCGGAGAGGCGTCGGACGGGACGCGCCAGCCTGCGCTCGGCGAGAGGGAGAGCGGGGAGACAGCGGGGCCGTCGGGCGAACAGGAACGCTTGAACTGCTGGGAGAAGAACCTGCGGAGGAAGAGTTCGAGCGTGCGGCGGATCTCGTCCGCGGCGTATTTTGCGGCGAAGACCTTCTTCGCTTTGCGGAGGATTTCGCGCGGGGATTCGTTCAGGCGGACGAGGTGGAAGAGGTAGAAATCGTGCAGTTCGTACGCGCCGAGGATCTGTTCTGTCTTGTGGCCGGACTCGCCGGATTCGGAGGCGGGGACGAGTTCGGGCGAGACGGGGGTATCGAGGATGTCCTGCAGGACGGGCGCGATCCTGCCGCCGTGTTCGCCGGCGTAGAACGCGACGAGGTGGCGGACGAGGGTCTTCGGTACGCCGGAATTGACCGCGTACATGCTCATGTGGTCGCCGTTGTAGGTGCACCAGCCGAGCGCGATCTCGGAGAGGTCGCCGGTGCCGACGACCAGAGCGTTTTCGCCGTTCGCGATGTCCATCAGGATCTGGGTGCGTTCGCGCGCCTGGGCGTTCTCGAACACCACGTCGGCGACCTTCGGGTCGTGCCCGATGTCGGCGAAGTGCTGGAGGCAGGCGGGACGGATGTCGACGGTGCGGCAGTCGCAGCCGAGGAGCCCGGCGAGGCGCGCGGCGTTGTTCTTCGTGCGCGCCGTGGTGCCGAATCCGGGCATGGAGACCGCGACCACCGAGGACGCGGGCAGGTTGAGCGCAGAGACGGCTTCGTGCGCGACGAGGAGTGCCAAAGTGGAATCGAGTCCGCCGGATACGCCGATCACGAGCTTGGATGCGTGAGCGGTCGCCATGCGGTGCGCCAGTGCGGATTCGAGCGAGGCGGCGATCCAGATGGTGCCCGTGCGGTCCTTCGGCAGGAAGGGCAGCGGGTCGCGCCCGAGCGAGGCGAGGCGCTTCGGGTCTTCCTCAAATGCCAGGAGATACTGCGTTTTCGCGGGCTCGAACGCCGCATCGAACTCCAGCGAGGGACACGGGTCGGAGAGGTCGGCGAGCACCGGTTTTCCGTCGTGGACCATCACGCTGCAGCAGACGGGCATGCCGTAGAAACCGTCCGTGACGGATTCGCCGGATTTCGGCGCGGCGAGGATGAAGTCCGCCTGGTGCTCCTTTGCCGCAGCGAGCGCGAACGAACGGAAGTCCGCGGGTGCCATGAGGGCGGACGGGACCGCGGACGGGCAGAGGATGAGGCGTTCGGGATTGCGTTTGCGGCGGGTGGAGACGAGCTCGATCGGGGCGAAGACGGTTGCCGGGGCGTCGAGCGGCTTTTTGTTGCGCGCGATGATCTTTCCGTCGCGGATGCAGAGCGTGACGGCGTAAAGGACGCCGGATCTGGTGCGTTCGGGGATGCCGATGACGAACGTGACGGGGAGCGCGGCGGTTTCCTTCAGGAGGAACTTGACGGCCTTCCGCGCGGCGTCGAGCAGGATGTTCTGCCGGAAGAGGTCGCCGCAGGAGGCGCCGGTGATGCAGAGTTCGGGGAAGACGACGGCGGAGACGCCGAAGGACGCGTACATCTCGAGCGCGGCGAGGATCTCGTGCGCATTCCACATCGGGTCGGCGAGGCGGAATCCCGCACCGGAGACGTCCGCGGCGGCTTTCATGCGTTTGGATTTCGGAAGCGCGGCGGGTTTCGTCGCGACGGTTTTCCTGACGGGGGATTTCTTCGTTTTGTTCGAGGCAGGCATGGCGAGGTGATCCTATGTTATTTCCGCCCGAAGCGGCGTTCGATTTCGGAGATGGAGATGTTGAGCATGGTGGGGCGTCCGTGCGGGCAGGAATAGGGCAGGGCGCAGTGTGACATCTGTTCGATGAGCGCGGCGGCCTCCTGGAGGGAGAGCCTGTCGTGCGCCTTGACGGCGGCCTTGCAGGCGGCGCGTGCGAGGGTGTCCGTGGCGAGTCGCTGGCCCGCGCCGTATTCGCCGATCCTGGCGAGCATGTCGTGAAAGAACCCGCCGACGTTTTCCTGCTTGATGGCGGCGGGGATGGAGTTCAGCTTGATGGTGTTGCGCCCGAAGGGCTCGATCTCGAACCCGATGTTCTCGAATTCGCGGAGGTTGCGGGCGACGTACGCCATGTCCGCTGGCGACAGCTCGATGGTGATCGGCATCAGGAGCTTCTGCGAGAGCGTGCCGTCGATGCCGTTCAGGATGCGTTCGAAAAGCACGCGTTCGTGCGCGGCATGCTGGTCGATCAGCACGAGGCCGCCGGGAATGGCCGCCACGATGTAGGAATTCTCCAGCACGCCGAGCAGGCGCAGGCCGGTGCCGCCGAAATCGGACGCGGGGGCGTCCTCCGCCACGAGGCGGAAATCGGGACGGGGTTCATCCGGGGCGGAATCCCGAAGTTCTTCCGGCGGGATCGGCAGGTCGCCGTCCTCCGTCTGCTGCGCGCCGCCGCAGGGTGTGTTTCCCGTTTTTTGCGCAGCGGGAGCGTTTTGGAACGGCGCATGGAGGCCGGGCCCGATGACTCGGTACCCCACGCGGGCGGATTCGAGGAGGGATTCGACGGAGGTGACGATGCCGGAAGCCGGGACCGGGACGTCGTCGGCATCCGAGGCGGAAACACGGATGTCCGCCGTGCCGTCCGGGATGTCCTGCGGGCGGATGTCCGGCGAAAAATCGGGGAACAGCCGGGAGGAGGTCTCCGCGGGGTCGTTCATGCCCTCCGCCGTGACGGGGATCACGGCGTCGTGGGTGCGAAGCGCAGCGGACACGGCCGTGCGGACCGCGGCGATCACGTCGAACTCGTTCCGGAACCGGACTTCGCGTTTGGTCGGGTGGACGTTCACGTCGACGGATCCGAGCGGCATGGTGAGGAAGACGAGCGCGGGCTGGAACCTGCCGCGCTCGAGCATGGGGCCGCAGGCTTCCTTGATGGCGCGGTAGACGGGGGCGGATTCGACGGGGCGGGCGTTGACGAAGATGCGCTGCTCGGCGCGTGAATTGCGCGTGAATCCGCGCCTCGCGATGAATCCGTTCACGGTGATGCCGCGTTCGGTGCGGGAGAAGGGCAGGAGCGCGCCGGCGTATTCGCGGCCGAAGAACTCGGTGATGCGCGGAAGGATGGACGGCGCGGCGGGCGTGGAGAGCAGGATGCGTCCGTCTGCCTTCAGCACGAACGCGACGTCATGGTGCGCCAGTGCGATGTTCGAGAGGATTTCGACGATGTGGCGTTCCTCGGTCGCGACGGTGCGGAGGAAATTCCTGCGCGCAGGGACATTGAAGAAAAGGTCGCGTGCGATGACTTCGGTGCCGGGCGGGCATCCGGCGGGCTTCTCCGTGACGGCCTTGCCGCCCGCGATGAAGACCTCGACGCCTTCGGGCGTTTCGCGGCGGCGCGTGCGGATGGTCATGCGCGTGACGGCGGCGATACTCGGGATGGCTTCGCCGCGGAACCCGAAGGAGGCGATGCCGAAGATGTCTTCCTCGGAGGAGATCTTGCTGGTGGAGTGCGGGTCGAGGCAGAGCAGGGCGTCGTCGGCGTCCATGCCCTCGCCGTCGTCCGCGACCGAGATGGAACGGCGGCCGCCGTTTTCGATCGTGACGGCGATCTTCAGAGCGCCCGCGTCGAGGGAGTTTTCCACGAGTTCCTTCACGATGGAGGCGGGGCGTTCGACGACTTCGCCCGCCGCGATCTTGTTGCAGACCTCGTCGCTCAGCTGTCTGATCTTGCTCATGACGCGGTCCTTTCCTCCGGTGTGTCCGTGCCGGACGGGAGCGTCCCGGGCATGGGCGACGGAAGCAGGAAGAGCATGCGTTCATCGTAATAATCCGCCTCGTCGTCGCGTCCCGAGGCATGCAGGACACTGGAGAGCAGGTAGACGATCTCGATGTCGTCGGGATAGAACAGGAAAAGCGTACGGAGCAGGTCTTCGGCGTGTCCGTATTCCCCGTCGTTCAGCATGCGCCTTGCCTCGACGATGTCCTGCTGGACGTTGGGGCGGGCCTGTCCGCCCTCGCCCGAGACGGGGAAGAATCCCGGAAACAGGAAATCGCCGGAGAAGACGATCGGGTCGCGGGCGTCCAGCGCGATGGTGAAGCCGGAGTCGTCCGGCCTGGACGAAGCCTCCTCCTCCGTGTTGATCCTGTAGAGGGAGATGATGATGACGGTCGTGAGGATGACGAACGCCATGAAGATGATGAACGGGGCCATGTCGCCGGCCGGATTGTCCCTGTTGTTCGCGGGAGCAGGCACGTCAGGCCTCCTTCCCCGCAGTCAGGCCGGGAGGGAAATGGCAGGCGCAGGCATGGCTGGGGACGAGTTCGCGGAGCCGGGGCGGCTCCTCCCGGCAGAGGCGGCGCTGTTCCTCCGAGAGCGAGTCGGCATATTCGCAGCGGTCGCAGAAACGGCATCCGCGTCCGAACTTGTCAGGGGAGGGGACGGTGCCGCGGATGGTGTTCAGCCGGTTGTGTTCGCCGCCGAGCACGGGAACGGCGCGGATGAGCGCGGACGTGTACGGATGGATCGGATGTGCGATGAGTTCGGCGACGGGCGCGGTCTCGATGATGCGTCCGGCGTACATGACGGCGACGCGGTCGGCGAGCTCCGCCACGATCCCGAGGTTGTGCGTGACCAGGATCACGGCCATGCCGCGGTCTTTCTTCAGAGAGAGCAGGAGGTCGAGGATCTGCGCCTGGATCGTCACATCCAGCGCGGTGGTGGGTTCATCCGCGACCAGGATGGACGGCGCGCATCCGAGCGCCATGGCGATCATCACGCGCTGCTGCATGCCGCCGGACATCTCGTGGGGATACTGTTTCGCGCGGTTGGCGGGATCCGGGATGCCGACCTGGCGCAGAAGTTCCACGGCCTCTTCGAACGGGTCGGAGACGTCCTTGCGGTGCAGCCGGACGGCCTCGGCGATCTGGTCGCCCACGCGGAAGACCGGGTTCAAAGACACGGAAGGTTCCTGAAATATATAGGAAATGCAGCCGCCGCGCACCTGGCGCAGGGCGCGTTCGCCGAGCTGGAGCACATCCGCCACGCCGCCGTGTTCCGGGCCGCGGTCGAGCAGGACCTCGCCGGAAAGCACGACCGGGGGCTCCGGAAGGAGACGGGCGAGCGACATGCAGGTTACGCTTTTGCCGCATCCGCTTTCCCCGACCAGGGCGAGCATTTCGCCGCGTTCGAGCGAGAACGAGACATCCGTGACGGTGGGCTGGAGTCCGCCGTCGGTGCGGAACTGAACAGAAAGGTTTTTAACTTCGAGCAAAGGCATGGCAAGTCTCCGGAAAATCACTGCATAATAACATACAGCGGGAACAGCGGAAATCAATTGCGAAAGCCAAAGAAACGGCAAAAAAATCCTTGACAATCCCCCCGGACAATGCTATATTGCCATATCCGCATTGAAACAACAAGGACGAGGGGTCCGTCTCGCGGCGCCGTCTCCCGTCCGGCCCCGTCCCCAAATGAAACACCTGAAGGAGACAGAACGATGTTGAAACGATCCTTTTATGCCGCCGCGGCAACCGTGTCCGCGTTGGCGTTCCTTGCATGTCCGCTCCACGCCCAGCGCGAGCCGACGCCGATCAATCCGCCGACCGGATACGATTTTTCCAAGCTCAAAATGGAAAGGCTCGGACGCGGCGCGATCGCGGTCCGGCAGAGCCCGGACGAGGTGTTCGTGACATGGCGCTATCTTTCGAGGGACGCGAGGAACACTTCGTTCAACGTGTACCGGGACGGGAAGAAGCTCAACGCCGAACCGGTCACAGAGGTGACGTATTATGTTGACCGGAACAGAGGCGGCGGAACGTATGCCGTGAAGCCGGTCGTCGACGGGAAGGAGCTGGAGGAACCGTCCGCGGAGTACCGGCTGCCGGAGAACGCTCCCGTCGGATATGTGAACATTCCGCTGGACAGGCCCGCGGACGGGAAAGCGCCGAACGGCGAGGCGTACAATTATTCGCCGAACGATGCGTCGGCGGGTGACGTGGACGGCGACGGCGAATTCGAGATCATATTGAAGTGGGACCCGTCGAATTCGCGCGACAACGCGCACGACGGCTACACCGGAAATGTCTATCTGGACTGCTACAAGCTCGGCCGCACGGAGAAGATGTGGAGAATCGACCTCGGGCGGAACATCCGCGCCGGGGCGCATTACACGCAGTTCATGGTCTACGATCTCGACGGCGACGGCATCGCCGAGGTCGTCTGCAAGACGGCCGACGGAACGGTCGACGGCACGGGCAAAGTCATCGGCGACGCGGACGCGGACTACCGCACCCCGCAGGGCCGCATCCTGACCGGCCCGGAATACCTGACCGTTTTTTCCGGGAAAACCGGCGCCGCACTGGAGACCATCCCGTACGAGGTGCCGCGCGGCAATCCGCGCGACTGGGGCGACAACTACGGCAACCGCTGCGACAGGTTCCTGGCGGCGGTCGGGTACCTGGACGGCGAACGGCCGAGCGTCATCCTGTGCCGCGGGTACTACACGCGGGCGTACCTGGCGGCGTACGACTGGGATGGACAGCACCTCGTGAAACGCTGGACGTTCGATTCCGATCTGCCGGAAAACCGCGGCTACGCGGGGCAGGGCAACCACAACCTGCGCGTGGGCGACGTGGATGGCGACGGCAGGGACGAGATCGTGTACGGGTCCTGCACGATCGACGACGACGGCAAGGGGCTGTACACGACCGGGCTCGGGCACGGCGACGCCATGCACCTGACGCAGTTCGCCTGGGACATGCCCGGGCTCCAGGTGTGGTGCTGCCATGAGAACAAGCGAGACGGCGCGACCCTGCGCGACGCCGCCACCGGGAAGATCCTGCATCAGGTCCGCCGCAGCTCCGACGTCGGGCGCTGCATGGCCGCCGACATCGACCCGACCAACCCCGGCGTCGAGATGTGGGCGTCCGGCATCCCGCCGCAGACCGTGAAGGGCGAGGCGCTGCCCGGCAACCCGCGCGGGCTCTCCTGCAACATGGCCGTGTGGTGGGACGACGACCTCTGCCGCGAACTGCTCGACGGCAACACGGTCAGCAAATTCAACGCCGCGCAGGGGGTCTGCGTGCCCGTGATGCGTTTCGAGGGATGCTCGTCCAACAACGGCACGAAGTCCACGCCATGCCTTCAGGGCGACCTCTTCGGCGACTGGCGCGAGGAGGTGCTCATGCGGACCGGCGACAACCGCAGCCTCCGCCTGTACGTCTCGACCATCCCGACCGCCTACCGGTTCCATACGTTCCTGGAGGACCCGGTGTACCGGATCAGCCTGGCGACCGAGAACGTGGCGTACAACCAGCCGACGCAGCCCGGGTTCTATTTCGGCCCCGACCTCATTTTCAAGGCCGCGAAGCCCGACCGCGGCGTGCTTTTCCGCGGGACGGTCCTCCGGGTGTACGTGCGTTGAGGTGCGAAACGGACGGAATGAAAAGGATCCCCTCCCGGCTGAACAAACGGCCCGGAGGGGATTGTCTTATGGGTTGAATGCGGGCGTCAGAGGTCCAGGTGTTCGACACGGGCTCGGAGCCAGTCGAGCGCCTGTTCCCTGGATTTGAGCTCGCCCTCGAGCCGGAGGTCTTCGGCCTCGCCGAGGATGCGGCGGAAGACCGCGCCGGGTTTCAAGCCGAGCGCGATGATGTCGTCGCCGGTCAGGAAAGGCTTCGTCGGGGCGGGGAGCCTGGCGTACTCGCGCATGCGGTCGAGCATGAGGACATAATTGTCGAGCAGCCCGTGGCACGCGATGCAGTCGAGGCGGTGGAGTTCGAGCTCGACCGGGAAATTCGGGTCGGCGATGATCCGCATCCATTTCGCCTTCTTCATGGCGTGGACGGACGCGAACCGCATGTGGTGGCGAATGGCCGCGGTGATGCAGTCGATCATGGCGGACGGGAGGCGCAGGCGGGCGAGGATCCCGGCGGCCATGTCTGCGCCCAGGGCTTCATGCCCGTAGAAATGCGGGACGCCGTCCTTGAACGTCTGCGTGCCGGGTTTGCCGACGTCGTGGAGCAGGGCGCTCCACATGAGCGCGGGCGTGCGCCAGGCGGCGTGGCGGAGCAGGAGCATGGTGTGGACGAAAACGTCGCCTTCCGGGTGGAACTGCTTCGGCTGCTCCACGCCGCGCATGGCATCGATCTCCGGGAGGATGACCTTCAGAATGCCGAGCCGGGCGAGTATTTCGAATCCTTCCGCGGGATACGGCCCGAGCAGGATCTTCTCGAGCTCGGCGCGGATGCGTTCCGCGGCGATCAGGCGAAGTTTTTCCGCCGCGTCGGCAGCCGCCTGTTCCGAGGCGGGGTCGACCGTGAATCCGAGCTTGGACGCGAACCGGACGAGACGGAGAATGCGGAGATGGTCCTCCCCGAATCGCGTCACCGGGTCGCCGATGGTGCGGAGCACGCCCGCCCGGAGGTCGTCGAGGCCGCCCACGCAGTCGACCACGGTCCGTTCCGCCGGGTCGAGGAGCAGCCCGTTGACCGTGAAATCGCGTCGCGTGACGTCCAGGACCTCGTCGTCCGTATAAACCACATGGTCGGGTCGGCGGCCGTCGCTGTAGCCGCGTTCCGCCCGGAAGGTCGCGACCTCGACCGGGATGCCGTCGACGACGACCGTGATGATGCCGAACGCGGCACCGATGGGGATTGCCTTGTCGAAGAGCGCTTCGATCGCCTCCGGGCGCGCGGACGTGGTGACGTCGACGTCGTCCGGTGTCCGCCCGAGCAGGAGGTCGCGGACGGCGCCGCCCACGAAATAAGCCTTGTGCCCGGCCGCGCGGAGTGCGGCGGCGACTTTCTGCGCGGCGAGGAAGGCCGGCGTTCGTGGGATGTCTCCGGGAAAAGAAGAGATTTTCATGAAAAAACGGTTTGCGGCTTGTCTTTTTAACGGAATCTGCTATGTTTAAACAATACATTTACAATAGCGCAGGTTTGCCGGAATGCAAGCGCGCACATGACATTCCCCGTACAAAAGGACTTAGGACCGGACGATCCCGAATGAATGATGACAAACTGACAGCCGTATTCGGCGGCACGTTCGACCCCGTTCATCTCGGACACCTCGGGCTCGCGGAGTATCTGCTGAAGAGCGGCCGCGTGGACAGGGTCGTCTTCCTGCCCGCGCCGCATCCGCCCCACAAGTCCGGAGCCGAGCCGGCGCCGTTCGCCGACCGCGTGGCGATGATCCGCACGGCGATTGCCGGGCACCCGGGAATGAGTGCAAGCGAAATGGAGGCGGAACGGACCGGGCCATCCTATACGGTCGAGACGCTGGATATCCTGAAACGGCGGTATCCGGCGGAGCGCTTCGTATGGGTGATCGGGTCGGATTCGCTGAACCAGCTCCACCAGTGGTACGATGCGGAGCGCCTGGTGCGCGAGAACAGCTTCCTGGTCTATCCGCGGCCGGGCGCCGAAGCCGACCTCGACCTGTTGCGTTCGACCTGGCCGAAGGCGCTTTTCGACAAGCTTGCCGGCGGGATCCTGGAAGGCGCGCCGGAATTCGATACGAGTTCGACCGAAGTGCGGCAGCGTCTGGTCGAACAGGGCATGGTCGCCTGCCGGGACATGCTGCCGGGACCCGTGCAGGACTACATCAGAAATCATAAACTTTACCCTCAGAGAAACGGAGATACCACCACATGAACGACGAACAGGAACCCAAAAAGACGAAAAAGGATTTCAAAGTGCTGGACGTGATCGAATTGTGCGAAAAGGTCGCCTACGACCACAAAGCCGAGCACATTCTCCGGCTCGACATGACCGGGCACGACGGCGCGATCGGGGACTACTACCTGATCTGCACCGGCCTCTCCGAACCACATATCGGCGCCATCGCCGAACGCATCCAGCGTGCGGTGCGCGAGGAATACGGCATCCATCCCGCCACGCTCGACGGCACCCCGCAGAGCCAGTGGATCATCGTGGATTTCGGATTCCTGCTGATCCACATCATGACGAACGAGACGCGCGACCGCTACCAGCTGGAACAGCTCTGGGGCGACGTGCCGAGCTACGACGCCATGGCGAAGCTGGATGCGGAGCACGAGAAGCTTGCCGCGGCCCGCCGGAAACAGGCCGAAAAAGGCATTGGCGCGGGAGCGGACGAATGACCGACCCGTTCCGCGACGGAGATTTCCGCGACGAATTCGAGTGGGAGAAGGAAATCCGCAAGGACGACGACCGGGTGCATGACTACCTGGCCGAACTCCCGCGTTACATCGACCTCCCGGACGAGGACAAGGTCATCTCCAAACGCATCCGCCGGCGCGGCTCCACGTGGGATGACGATTTCGATGCGCCTTCCGACGACGATTACGATGACGATTACGACGACGTGCCGGAGGAGGATTTCTACCGGAACCGCGACGGAAGCGACGTGTACATGGCCGCATCGAACATGGCGATCGAACTGACCGAGTATTTTGCCGTGGAGAAGGACCAGACCTCCGCGCGCACCATGATGCGTGCCCTGACACTCCTCGGGAAACTGATGGCGCGTTCGCTGGACGTCCTCCGCCTGGAGGACGGCGACCTGATCACATTCCGGATCGCGCTTGCCAAGCGTTTTCTCGCCGACCTCAACGAGCTGATCGGCGAATACGAAAAATTCCCGGAGCCGGTCCGCGACAAGTTTCTGAAAGACGCGTTCGCGATGCGCGACGACGTGCTGGCGAAGATACGCCAGTACCGCCGGGACCTGAAACGGAAATGAACATGGACGGATGTCTTCCGCCGGAAAAAACGCAAAAAAATCAGAATCCGCGGAACAAACCGGAAAACAGATTGTCTGTAGAAAACAAGGACAGCGATGGAACTGGAACAAAAGACTCGTGAAGATGCTCTCCTGAAGGCGTTCCGAAGCGGCGACGACACTGCGTTCGACGGCCTGATCGAGATGTACTCCGCGAAACTGTACAAGGTCGCCTATGCGCTGCTCGGATCCCGCCAGGATGCCGAGGAAGTCGTGCAGGACACCTTTCTGCGGGCGTACCGCGCCCTGCAGGCGTTTCGCGGCGAATCGAGCCTGGAGACCTGGCTTCACCGCATCACCGTGAACCTGGCCCGGAACAAGTACCAGTGGAACCACCGGCGCGGAGGCGGCCTGAACGTGAGCCTCACCATGGGCGACGACGCGGACGGAGAGTCCGGGCCGGAGAACGAGCAGGACGTGCCCGACCGGAGGATGGAACCGGACCTGGTCCTGGAACACGACGAAATCGGAACGAACATCATGAAAGCCCTGAACAATCTGCCGGACAACCTGCGCGAGACCATGCTGCTGCGCCATGTGAACGACATGCCGTACGAGCAGATCGCGGAGAAACTGGACTGCAAGGTCGGAACCGTGAAGTCCCGTCTTTCCCGCGGCCGCGAAATGCTCCGGGACTATCTTGTCTCCGTCGGGATCCTCTCTTCCGCCGGCGGCATACATTAGGCTTTCCACCATGCAAACACCCATCCCGAGGATAAAATGAACAATTCAGCAGCTTCCCCCGGCTGCCCGGATCCGGAAACGATATCGGCGTTCTTCGACGGCGAGCTTTCGCCGGACGAGAGTCTTCGCGCGCATTTGGACTCCTGCCCGGACTGCACCGGACGCCTCGCGGACTACGCCGTTCTGCGCGAACACCTGTCGCGTGCCGCGGCTTCCGAACCGGATTCCGGGATGAACGCCCGGATCGCGGCATTCGTCCGCGCCGAATCCGCCGGACTTGCTCCGGCCGCCCTGCATGAACGCGATTTCTCCAATTCCCGTACCGCCTGGATCCTGCGCATTGCCGCATTGTTCCTTCTGGGCGGTTTCTTCGTGTATCTCCTGCTGGACCAGATGCACGTGAACCATGCGCGGAACGGCGGCTTCCGCACCGCCTCGTCCGGAGTTGCGCATGGTTCCGCGAAGCCTCTTCCCGCGCTTGAAGCGGAACCCGGCACGGGCGACTATGTCCGGGCGCGGCTCGTTTCCAATTCTCCGTCGGCGCGGCAGTATGCGATCGACATCGACCCTGCGCTGGTCCCGGACGAATACGACGGCATTCCGGGCGACGGCCGCATCCCGATCCTGCTTCCGTCCGATTCCTCTTCGGCCGAGGACCTGATGCGGCGGATCCCGCTTCATCTGGACCCGGCGTTCGACGCCATGCGGATGCTGGAGTCGATCCGGCGCGATCTGACCGCTCTGGACGTCCCGGGTCTTTCGGTTGACACGGAGAGCCGTGGAAATTCCCTTTTCACGACCATCCGGCTGGATTCCGCCGGGATGTTCGACATGAGCATGACCAGAACGGATGACGCGTTCGAGCTTTTCCTGTTGAGCGGGGACGACGCGAAGGACGACGACGGCCCGCTGGTTTTCCATATCGAGTTTTTCTGCGAATAGCCAAGCCGTTCGGATGTCCCCGTGAATATGCGGCGGACGATTCTTTTTTTTCGTTTTTTCAGATAAAGACTTGAAAAAAACTTTTTTTGATATATTGTATAATATCAGAAATTATTTCAACATCCACAAAACAATTGCATCCATGTTGTCGGCGACTCCATGTACGGAGTTTGCCCGGCAACCGATCCGAAGGAGGAGAAAATGAACAAAACACTTCTGACTGCCGCCCTCGCATGCGTTCTTGCCGTCGTCGGTATTACAGCTTCCGCAAAGACCTATGCCCCTGACGACAAGGGCTCGTTCGGGAGCGCGAACGATGCGTTCTCGTCCAAAGGGTCGGAATCGCTGAAAGTCCTGATCGCGAATCCCGTTGACGCATCCGAGAACCCGGTCAAGCTGAGCGATTTCCTGACGAAGGCTCCCACGTTTACCGATGGGAATGGCGTGGATTATCATTTCGGTTATTTGAAGACGGGCACCGACAACAAAACCGAGTTCGTTCCGCTTTCCTCGTTCCTGAGCGGCATTGACAAGAATGCCGCCGACGATGCGAGAGTCGCGGCCATTTCCCTCGGTTCTTTCAAGCGCGGCGAGACCATTCAGTTCGGATATGCCGACGGCAGCGGAAACAACTTTACGGCGACTCCGGTCTCTTCCGGCGGTCAGGGCGATGCCCTGTACTATGCCGGATTCGATCAGGACAGTTTCTTCAAGCTCGACTTTTCGGAAGATCCGTTCAGCGGCAACATTGAAATCCTGGTCATGGGCGAACCCCTGCCTCCTGCCACGGTGACGCTTCTGATCGCCCTTGCTGCGGGCGCGGCGTTTCTCCTCTACAGCAAGCGCAGACGCGAACGCTGCGCCGAACAGGCATGAGGGAAGAGGACGAACCGAAAGACAACGGCGGAATTACTCAGGATCCCGCCGGAACAGAGTACCGGGAAGGGGGACGGTACTCTGATCGTTTTCGTCCCGAATCTGCCGCGGACGAAACAAAAAAGGAGAGTGGTGCCGACGAAGCGGAAGACGCCGCGTCCCTGCCGCGAGGGAACATGACCCGCGAGGAAATGGAACGCCGATACCGGGACGATCCCCGTTTCGCCATGCTTTTCGACCACGGGGAAGAGGGCGACAAAAAATCGAAAGCCGGATGGAGCATCAAAGTCGGCGGCATACGCCTGACTCCGACGCGCATCCTGATCCTCGGCGTTTTTTTCCTGATTGTATTGATTTGCCTGGGCGCCAGCGTGGTTTACGCAATCCGGGACATCGGCAAATACAAGGATTTCTCGCGGGCGGTCGCTTTGTATGAAGCAGGGGATTATGATGATGCGAGAATGCTGTTCGTCAAGGTGCTGAGCGAGGATCCGAACAAGGAACCCGCCTTGCGGATGATGGCGGAGATATACCACCATTTCGGCGACTGGAACAACGAGGCCTTCTTCCGTCAGAGGATCATGCGCCTGAACCCGCTGGACCGGGAATGCTTCCATGCTTTTCTGGAGAGCGCGTTCCGTGCGAGAAACTTCGGAACCATATACTCCATCCTTAACCTGAGGTTCATGGAGAATCCCGAACTCCCGCCGGACGAGGGCGCCCTGTTCCTGATCTCCGCACTGAATTCCGGCCATGTATCGCACGGCAGGGATTTCTGCGAGGCCATGAAGAAGTCGGATCCGAACTACTTCTCCGATACGGAACGGGGGCGTTTCGGGGAAACCCTGCTCGCCTCCGCCGGCCTGAACCGGGAAAAGGCACGGAGTTACATTTCCACGCTTGACCAGATTCAGGATCCGCAGGTCCGCTTTGAGATGATGGACATGCTGGTGCATTTCCTGTCGACGCAGCGAGACCGGGAAGCGGACTCGGAAATGGAGAAGCTGCTTCTCCAGGCTGCCGAACTGAACGAATTCGCAGGGGCGCCCATGCTGGCAAATTATTACTATATGCGCTACCGGTTCGAAGACACGATGCGTGTCTGCGACGGATATTTCAAGACGAAGATCAACGCCGTCATGCCCGTCCTGTATGGAGAAAGCTGCGTCCTGAGCGGCCAGCCGGAGCTGCTGCCGCCGGCGGCCGACAAGATCCGCCAACTCTCGGGCCGCCAGTCCAGGATGCTCGCCGCGTATCTGGATGCACTGGGGGCTTTCAGCAAAGGCGACGACGACGCCATGCAGAGGTTCCTGCAGGTGGCGGGTCC
Source organism: Lentisphaeria bacterium (assembly GCA_017541665.1). Lineage (GTDB taxonomy): Bacteria > Verrucomicrobiota > Lentisphaeria > Victivallales > UBA1829 > UBA1732. Next base: position 29,894 of record JAFXYP010000027.1, read on the forward strand.
CACGATCGAAACGCCGCTTTCCTCTCTTATGAGGCTCCAGTTGGCACTGAAGCAGGATTCCCCGAAGGATATCCTGCAGCGCCTCGGCAGAATCATGAAAGGGCGTCCTTTCATGGATTTCCAGCAGCGCGCCCGGACCGCCGCCCTGCAATATCTGCTTGAAAAGGCGGATGCGGACCTGCTCTCCCACCCGGACCGGCTGAACCTCTGCGCCGAGGTCGCCTCGCTGATCCAGACGCCCGAAGACGACGTCTCCTTCCTTCAGCGCATCATCCTGATGGACCGTTTCAAAAGAAAACTCCTGACGGAGGAGGATCTTCTGTCCGCGCTCCGTGCCTTTCCCGGAGATCCCATTTTTCTCCGGGTCGCCTCGGAATTCTATCTGATGAACGGGAAGGCCGCTCATGCCATGGACTACATAGCCGAAGCCAAGGCGATGCCGGACTTCCCGGAGGATATGAAACCGTTCGTCAATGTGCTGTATCTTCTGGCGCTTGATCAGCTGGGGCGCAGGGACGATGCGGAAAAGGAGTTCCGAAATCTTGTCGAGCAGGACAAGGGGGAAAGGCTTCTTTGTCCCTATTATGAGTTCTGCGTTGAAAACGGCTTCGTCGATTCCCTGAAGTCGCTTGCCGAAATGCTCGCCTCCCTGCCGGAGGATTCCGCAAAGCGCGCCGCCCTGCCGTTCGTCCAGGCCGAGATCCTGCTGAACGAAGGCAAAAAGGATGAGGCGCTCGACCTCTTTGAGAAAAGCGATTCGAAGGATCCGCGTTTCATCTTCCATGCCGCTACGCGTCTCGCGGAAGCCGGACGGAACGATGCCGCATTCGAACGGTATGTTTCCATCAGGGACACTTATCCGGACAAGGCGCTCGTCAACATCAACCTCTCGGAACTGTATTCCGAAAAGGGCGACAAGGAACATGCGCTCGCCAGTGCGCGGACGGCATGGCAGGAGGATCAGAACAATCTGCTCTCCCGGTATATCTACGGCAAGCGCCTCTATGAGGGGGGACAGTATGCGGATGCCATCGCAGTCCTCAAGTTCCCGCAGTACAAGGCGAGTTTCCCCGAGGAGATGCTGGACCTCTGGTCGAAAGCCATTCGCGAGCAGATCAAGGCCGACTACTACGCCGAACGCTACACGCCCGCGCTGGAAAACGCAAAATTCCTCCTGATCTATTTCCCGGATGACAGGTTCGGAAAAGACTACCTCGAACGGGTCGAACGGATCCGCCGCCACGAGACGGTCGGCGGCAATATGTGAACGCCTTTGATCCGAAGATCCCCGCGCCCGGAGGAACTGGCGTGGAGCTGGGATAAAGTGCGGATGCCGGTCCTCTGAACGACGGTTTCCTTACGGGTTTTTCCTCTCTCCTGCCCGTAGCACCACCCTATATTCTCTTTGCTTGCGTTTGCCTTTTTGCGACCTCATCTTCTCATTTCCCCCGTGCGCAATACATACAAAACGGCCGCCCGGAAATCGGACGGCCGTGATGTCAAATGCTTCTTGCCTGGGCGGAGGGATCAGTCGAGCGTGACGGAGACGGATTTGCCAGTGTATTTGACGGTCTTGCACTTTTCGACGGGGGTGCGGTTCTCCCCGACGCCGACGCCCCCCGCGACCTTGACGATGCGGAACGTGCGTTCCTTCAGCATGCCGGGGAAGCTGCCCTTCACGTCGCCGATGGTGAGCGTGTTCCTGTTTTTCTCGTAGGTGAACTTGATGGTGCTGAACGCGCCCTTCTCGTAGTTGTAGTTGTCGAACTCGTCCTCGTAGAGCGTGAATGTGCCGTCCGCGCCCGGATAGACGCGGATCTCGAGGTCGTCCCATTTTTTCTGTTCGGCGTATTCGACCGGTTCGGCGACCGGGATGATGCTGCCGGCCTTCACGAACAGCGGCACGAGGTCGAGCGGGGCGGCGACGGAGACGGTCTGGCCGCCGGAGAAGCTCCTGCCGGTGTGGAAATCGTAGAAGCTGGATCCCTCGGGGAGGTAGACGTCCCAGTTTTTGGTCTGCCGGACGTCGATGCGGTTGTTCGCGAGGTACATGGACTTCAGGACCGGGGCGACGAGCAGGGATTTGCCGAACAGGAATTCGGTTTCGAGCTTGTGCGTCTTCTTGTCTTTTGGGAAGTCGGCGAAGAGCGGGCGCATCATGGAGCCGCGGTTCGCGGAGACGTCGTACATCATGGAGTAGATGTACGGGAGGAAGGCGTAGCGCGTCCGGATGGCGCGGACCATGGCGTCGTACACCGGTTCGCCCTCGCTGCCGAAATAATAGATCTCGCGCGGGCCGTCGGTGCCGTGGCTGCGCATCATGGGGGTGAACGCGCCGAACTGCATCCAGCGCGCATAGAGCTCGGCGAAGGCGATGTTCCGGGAGCGGTTCGGGTAGTTCCACAGGAAGAAGCCGCCGATGTCGGCGTTCCAGTAGGGCAGTCCGACGAGGCTCATGTTCAGGCCGCACGCGATCTGGTCCTTCAGGGAGTCCCAGCTGGTGACGGTGTCGCCGGACCAGGTGTTCGTGCCGAACCTCTGCTGGCCGGCGTAGGCGCAGCGCGTGAGGATGAAGATGCGCTTCTTCCCCTCGGGGTCATCGGCGCGCTGGTGTTCGTAGACGCCGCCGGTGGTGTAGAAGGGGTAGAGGTTGCGGACGCGGCGGAACGTGCCCAGCGCGGTCGGGAGGTCGAAGTCGGCGTCCTTGATGTTGTGGTGGTCCGGCTCGGTGGAGTCCATCCACCAGGCGTCGGGGCCGTAGTCCAGAAGTTTTTTTGCATAGCTCCAGTAGATGTCGCGGGCTTCCTGCCCGTAGGGATCGTAGGGGCGCGCGCCGCCGGATCCGCCGACGGAGGTGCTGTTCGGCCAGGTGTCGATGTCGAGGAGGAATCCTTTTTCCTTCATGACCTTGAACTGCTCGGTCTTCTGCCCGAAGTCGGGCCAGATCACGAGCATGGCGTGGGCGTTCAGCTCATGCACGCGGTCGAACATCTTCTTCGGTTCGGGGAAGCCGGGGTTCAGGAACTGCATGGCGTTCCAGTAGTCGTTGTTCTCGCCCCAGTACTGCCAGTCCTGGATGATGCCGTCGAGCGGGATGTGGAGCTGGCGGTATTTCTCGACGACTTCGAGGAGCTCGGCCTGCGTCTTGTAGCGTTCGCGGCTCTGCCAGAATCCGAGCGTCCACAGCGCCTGCATCGGGGTGTCGCCAGTGAGCTTGCGCATCTGGGCGACGACGCCGTCCGTGGAGCCGCCGTACATGAAGTAGTAGTCCAGGTTCTCGCCGTCCTTGAACATGAAGTTCAGGACGTTGTCCTTCTCCTCGAACTCGCCGCTCGCCGGGTTGTCCAGGAAAACGCCGTAGCCCTTGACGGTCTGGAACATCGGGACGGAGACGAACCGGTAGCCCTGGTGGATCGGAAACTTGCTGCCGCGCTGGGAGAACTTGTCGTTCTGCGGCTGGCCGAACCCGTAAATCTCCTCGTCGGGGTCCACGCGGAACCGTGCCGTAACGGTGTTCGTCTTCCCGCTGGGATACTCCACGGGCTCCATCTTGAACGGCGCGGCGGCGTCCTCGGCGAGAAGGTGCCTGTTGCCGTTCCGGTAGACGAACGAGATCGCGCCGGTCTTCCGGTCCAGGACGACTTTCAGCAGGAAGGATTCCGCCGTGATCGTGTCGCCGGTCTTTTGGACCTCGACCTTCACTGTTTCCGGCTTGAGGATGACGGTGGGCGTGACGAACGGCGTGGCCGTGCTGTCCGCCGGGGTCTTGGTGACGCGGACGATTTCGGGCGTGTAGAAGACGACGGACGTGACGACGCCGTTGTCCTCGCTCCGGAATCCGTTTGTTTCTGCGAGTTTACTCATGTTGGTCTTCTGCGGTTCGAACGTTGACGTTGACTGGGCTTCGTTCGCACAGGATCCGACTGCGGCGGCGACCGCGAGGGCCGTGCAAACGGGGAGGATGAAGTGTTTCATGCTTTTGCTCCGGACGTTTCGGGTTGGATGAAAAGAAATCGTACGCAATATTATAACGCGGAAAATGGAGATTGTCAACCTCGAAGAACAAACAAAAAACAAGATTCCGAAAAAGTCCTGTAAAGTCCGCGATCGTCCAGCGTTCCTTAACTCCCCGGAAAAGAACGGAATCCAGGTTGTTTCTTTCCTCCCTTTATCTTTGCCATTCGCGCCTCGCGATCCCGTAATCAGTCGAGCGCAAGCGAGCCTTCCGAGGCGGCGCAGCCGCCCCCAGCAACGCGGGAACGCAGTGCGTCCTTCCCGCACATCTTCTTCTCAACGAAGGGAAAAAGCATAAAAATGAGGAAAAAACATTTGATTTTTCCCCGACAGCATGTAAATTGTTGTTTGGATTCGGGTTCCGTCCTTGTTTTATCCGGATTCCATGTTCATTTGTCGTTTCAATCTCATAATTGATTTGATTCCAGTTTAACACAATAAGCTAACCGGAATGGAGAAACTTCCATGAAAACGGAATGCCCGCATTGCGGCCAACATTATGATGTTGATGAAGAGTACATAGGCCAGGTGGTGGAATGCGTTACCTGCGGAAAAGAGTTTACTGTTAAAACAGGTTCTGATGTCGCAACCATTCAAGCGCAGAGACCGGGAGGAAAAATGAAAGCTCTCGTCTGCGAGATGTGCGGATCAACAGACTTGGCTAAACAAAATGGTTTTTTTGTCTGTCAATCATGCGGGATTAAGTACTCCTTGGAAGAGGCAAGGAAAATGATGATAGAGGGGACTGTTGATGTTTCCGGTAGTGTCGTCAGAGTAGACAATTCCGCTTCAATTGATAATTTTTTTAAGATGGCAAAAAGCGCCTATGAATCAAGCAATCAGAAAGAGGCCGAAAGTTACTGCAATAAAATCATCGAAATAGAACCGGAAAACTATAAGGCATGGTTACTAAAAGGCAAGGCTGCCGGATGGCAGTCAACACTTGCCAATCTTCGAATCGAAGAAGCCGTTAATTGTTTTACGAAGGCCGTTGATAATGCCCCTGAAGACGATGTTAAACGTATAAAAAAGGAGGCGGCGGACGAAATCGGGAGACTTTCCACGGCATTGATGAAGCTTTGCTGCGACAGCTTTGTCCGTTATCCTTCTGATGACAGTGCAAACAGTATTTTGCAAAACCTGAAACTGGTTCAATTATATACGCTTATCCTGTTTTCCAAATGTGGTGTTAAGCCTGATGGATTTAAGGAAAATATTGCTACAATGATAAATAATGCAATCGTAACAGCCTGGCAGGATCATGTGTTGAAAGATTATACAGAGGATTCCCATCCTTCTAAGTTTATTTGGGAACAGTTCAAGGATAGATGCTTTGCCTGCATAGCAATTGAGCAGGCTGCAATTGATTTAAGTGAAGATGACGATCAGGCGGATATTCAGAGATACAAGAACATGATTGATATTACCGAGGAACTTGTCAAATCGAAATCGTGGACGTATTCCGAAGGCGGTTATGTTCCGGAATACAGTCTTACAATGGAAGCCAAGAATGCAAACATAGACAACATGATGAAGTGGCATGAAAAGATTCACGAAATTGATCCGAATTACAGTGTGCCTCCACGTCCGGCAGCACCTTCTACAGGAGGTTGTTTTATTGCAACTGCTGTGTACGGGTCGTATGATTGCCCTGAAGTATGGACCTTGAGGCGCTTTCGGGATTACTCCCTTGGAAAAAACTGGTACGGTCGCCTTTTTATCAAGATGTATTATACTGTAAGCCCGAAACTCGTAAAGCATTTTGGGCACACCAGAATGTTCCAGCTTTTCTGGAGGAAGAACTTGGATAAGCTGGTAAAAAAGCTGAACCGTCAGGGCATCTCTTCCACACCTTACGTTGACCGCAATTGGTGAGGCGAGTCCAGCAAGGGTATCCTCGCCGGTCTGCAAGGCAAACGCTTATTGATAATCCGATGGAATGAAGGGAAGGGGAGGGACGCATTTTGCGTCCCCGCTTCGCTGGGGCACCGCAGGCGGTGGTGAAGCAGTGTCCGGCTTCGCTCGGACACGGTTGCGCCGTCTCGGTAAGCTCGCTTGCGCTCGACCGTTTACTTGACCGCGGGGGGCGCACACACTGCGTGTGCCGAAACAGTGCGCGGCTATGCTCGCGCACACACTGCGTGTGCCGAAACAGTGCGCGGCTATGCTCGCGCACACACTGCGTGTGCCGAAACAGTGCGTGGCTACGCTCGCGCACACACTGCGTGTGCCGAAACAGTGCGTGGC
>JAFXYP010000028.1 GCA_017541665.1 Lentisphaeria bacterium
CAGGCAGGCCCCCAGGCGATTCAGCCCCGTGGCCCCCAGGCAGCCCAGCCCGGCGCTCAGCCCCGTGGCCCCCAGGCAGGGCCCCAGGCGATTCAGCCCCGTGGCCCCCAGGCAGGGCCCCAGGCGATTCAGCCCCGTGGCCCCCAGGCAGGCCCCCAGGCGATTCAGCCCCGTGGCCCCCAGGCAGCCCAGCCCGGCGCTCAGCCCCGTGGCCCCCAGGCAGCCCAGCCCGGCGCTCAGCGCGGATTCGGTTTCGGATTCGGCATGAGACCCCAGGCTGGCGCTCAGGCCCGCGGTCCCCAGGCAAGATGAGGATGACGATTCCTCCCTGTTTCTGGCAGAAAAAACTCCCGGTTCCGAAAAGGTCCGGGAGTTTTTTGTTTGACTTTCCGCCAAAAGGAATTATAGTATCACAGAACATTGTGCAATACCTTTTTCCCAACAGAGGATTTCCCGTTATGGACAGGCGAGACGAAGAAGAAAGCAATCCCGTTGCCCCTGATCTGCTGGAGCATCGCGACCGGCTGCTTGCCCTGGCACGGCGCAACCTGAATCCCGTGCTCGCCCGGCGTTTTTCGCCGGAAGACGTCGTGCAGGAAACGTTGTCGGCGGCCTGCCGCAAGATCGATTTCATGCAGAAACGCCCGGACATCCCGACCTACTGCAAACTGCGGAGGCTCCTTTTCCAAACCATCGCGGACCTGGAACGGAAAAATCTGCAGAGCCGGAAAAGGGATGCCTACCGCGAACAGGAAATCGCTGACGGGGGAAGCGTCTCCTCGCCGGGACTGGACTGGAACATGTTCGCCGACACCGTGACCGGGCCGCTGACGCAGCTCGCCCGCCAGGACCGTTACGAGCTTGTCCGGAAAACGATGGAGTCCCTGCCGGACAATGACCGGGAAATCCTGGAGCTCCGGCATTTCGACGGCATGAGCAATTCGGAATGCGCGGAGGCCCTGCACCTGACGCAGAAAGCGGCGAGCATCCGGTATGTCCGCGCGCTGGAGCACCTGAAAAAACAGCTGATCGAATTCACCGAGTTCCGCCCGTGAACGACGACACGACATTCGAAGACCTGATCGAATCGTACTTCGAGATGTCCCGGAGCGGGACTGCCCCGGACATCGAAGAATTCGCACGGCGTTATCCCGAGCACGAGGACCGCCTCCTGGACCTCCTGCCGACGATGATGAAGATGGAGGACTGCGCGGCCGAAAACCGCCGGAACCGCTCTGTTCCGGGTGGGGAAACCCCGGACCTGCAGGGGACGGACTACCGCCTGGTCCGGAAGATCGGAACCGGAGGCATGGGCGAAGTCTTCGAGGCCGTCCAGATCTCGCTGAACCGGAAAGTCGCCGTGAAGGTGCTTTCCCGGTCGCTGACGTCCGACCCGGCGCAGCGGGAGCAGTTCGAGAATGAGGCGCGCGTCATCGCGATGCTGCACCACCCGAACATCGTGAAGATCTACAACGCGGGCGTCAGCGCCGACCGGTGCTATTACGCCATGGAGCTCATCAACGGCACCGGGCTGAACCATTATGAAACATGCGCACCGCGGGAAGTCGCACGACTGGGCCTTCAGGCCGCCCGGGCGCTCTCGTACGCCCACAGCTGCGGCGTCCTGCACTGCGACGTGAAACCGGCGAACCTCCTGCTGGACAACCGCGGCGAGATCCATATCGGCGACTTCGGTCTGGCGTTCGTGATGAAGGACGCCGGGGAACAGGGCCGCCCCGGCATGCGGAGCGGGACGCTGCGCTACATGGCGCCGGAACGCCTCAAGCACGGGATCAACTCCTTCGCCGGGGACCAGTATTCATTCGGCGTGACGCTCTACGAGCTCGTCACGCAGGCTCCGGTCCTGCAGGAACAGAACCCGCGGAAGCTGATCGACCGCATCTGCTCCGCGCCGCTCCCCCCGCTGCAATGTTCCGAACCCGACCTGGCGGCGATCATCAACCGCTGCATCGGCTTCGACCCGGCGGCACGTTATCCGAGCATGGAAAAAGCCGCCGAGGACCTGGAGCATTTCCTGCATCACGAACCGGTTTCGGCGGCGGACACCTCGGTGTTCCGGCGATTCCGCCTGTGGGCGCAGCGCAAGCCCGCCGTAGCGGCGTTGAGCCTGCTGGCGATGACCGCGATCCTCGCATTCGCCGCCGCAGTGACGATCGGCTTCATCCGTACCAACTCCGCGCTGAAACTGGCCGAAAAAAACGCCGCCGCCGCAAACGCCGCACTGTCCGACATCTTCGCCCATATCGAACACCGCACCCCGACCTCAAGCGGAAGCGAACTGCTCTCCCGCCTGATGCCGTATTACCAGGACATCGCCGAGCAGCGGAACCTGCCGCAGTCGGAGATCGCGGAGATGAACCTGATGATCGGGACGGCCGCCATGCGGTCCGGCAATTACCCGCTGGCGGAAAATGCCTTCCGCCGCGCGTATGAGCTTCAACCCGACGGCGGCACGCTGAACCAGCTCGCCGCCGCGCTCCGCCAGGAGGGAAAGACCGTCCAGGCCGATCTGACCTCGCATCAGGTCGTCTACGCATATCCGGGATCCATCGAGGCGGTCCGCGCCCACCAGTCCCTGGGAGAATACGACGAGGCGTTCGAGCTGCTTCGTTCGCTTCTGTCGCAGAACCGGAACGATCCCGAATGCCTCTACCAGTACGCCCTGCTGCTGGAGACGCAGCCGCAGTTTGCGGTCTCCGAGGTGCGGATCGGCGACATCCCGCAGAATCCGTCCGTCCTGCTCGAAAGACTTGCGAAACAGTATCCGGACCGCATGGAGTTCCCCCTGGCATTCGTCGACCTGACGAGCCGGAAACTGAGCACGCCGGGACGGTTCACGCCGCAGGACAGGCAGTCGCTTGAGCAGGCGTTGACGCTGGCCGACCGCCTGCTCGCGGGATTCCCGAACACGCCTGAAGTCGCCTCGGCCGCCGTGGAACTCTACAACGCCCATATCGCCCAGTTGCGCCGGAGCGGGGACCAGGCCGCCGCGCGCAAGGAGGAGGCGCGGCTCCAGGGCATGCTGGAAATCCTGTACCGCAGCCCGGACGCCCCGGACGAAGTGAAGGAGACCCTGCTCGCCATGCAGCTGGAACAGCTGGAACAGATGATCGGAGCCCTGACGCGCATGCAGAACCCGCCCGCCCGCAACCAGGCCGGACGGCAATACGAGGAACTGGCGCTGAAAATCAGGGACGAGCTGGACGACTACCACGGAGACAAACAGGAGGAATTCCTGAATGAACTGGGGCAGTTGTGGTCGAAGACGGGTTCCGCGATGCCGATCACAAGCGCGAGACGCCAGTTCGCACAGGCCGGACGCCAGCCGGGACCGGGACGGCAGCAGAACCCGAACCCCAATCCTCAGCAAAGAGCACGCACGCGGAATCCGGGCGGACAGCAAAACGTCGCCAGACAGGACCGGGGCGGACGCATGGGCGGCGGATTCATGCCGCCGGCAGGAGGCGTAATGCGACCGTTCGCGCCGAACCGGGCAACGGGCAACCGTGGAGAACAGACGCCGGGCGGGGCCGGACGAGGCGGGTCGATGCAGGCCGGTCAGCCGGGAGCCGCGGCACGTCCCCAGACGCAGGAACGTCCGGCTTCCAATCGCGGAGAGCAGGCGCAAAGCAGCCAGCCGGGAGCGGCGGCACAGTCCCGGGCGCAGGAACGTTCAACTCCCAATGGTGGAGAGTAGATACCTTGCGGCATTGGCCGTGGCATTCTCCGAACCGGGCGCGAGCATCTGTCTGAGCTCTTCCATGTCCCGTTCGACCTCGGCCCTGCGGGGGCCGCCGGGCAGGATGCGCTCCATGGCATCGGCGAGGACGGCAGGCCTGACCTGGAACTGGAGAAACTCCTCGAATGTCTTCCGGTTGAGGATGATGTCGACCATCGTAAAGGCGTTGCGGAACAGTTTCCGGATGACGATGATGGCCAGAATGAACGTGATGTAATTCAGCCGGTACGCCACGACGAGCGGGAGACCGGCGATGGCGCACTCGACCGTGACGGTCCCGGAGGCGGCAAGTCCGGTGGAACAGACCTGCATGGCGCGCGCCGTCTGCCCCTGCGAGACCGCAATCCTCACGTCCTGCATCTCGGGATGTTTCCGCGTAAAACGGTCCAGCCCCGCCATGACGTCCTGGTAGGTCTTCTCCCGCGGCAGGGAGATCGTAAAGTGCAGCTCGGGATGGCGTTTGTGCAGGATCAGCACGGTCTTCAGGAAAGGCTCCAGCAGGCGCGACGTTTCGCTGCCGCGGCTGCCGGGCAGGATCAGGATATGGTTCGGGTCGCGCTTCAGCGTCGGGTCGGTGCGCTCGCGGATGATCTCGATGAGGGGATGCCCGCCGAAATGCGTCTCAAGTCCGGAACCGGCCCAGACGTCCGTTTCGAACGGGAAGATCACGATGAGCTTGCGGCAGTATTTCGCGATGCGCGGGATGTTGGATTTCCGCCAGACCCAGACCTGCGGGCTGATGAACCAGACGACCGGGATGCCGAGCTTCCAGAGCTGTTTCGCGAGGCGGATGTTGAACCCGGGGTTGTCGATCACCATCACGACGTCGGGGCGCTCCTTCTTCGCCAGCTCGATGCACTGGAAGAAAATGCGGATGAACGTGCCGATCTTCTCCAGCACTTCGATAAGGCCGACCACGCCCAGCTCCGAAGAGTCCACGAAGAGGTCCACGCCGGCTTCGCGCATGCGGTGCCCGCCCATGCCGCGCACGGTGGCGCCGGGACACTGTTTCATCACTTCCTGCGCGATGCGGGCACCGTAGAGGTCGCCGGACGATTCGCCGGACATGATCCAGACAAGAGGTTTTTCCTGACTCATGGTCGATCGCTCCCGGACGGCTTATTTCTTGCGGCGTTTTTTCTTCGGCGGGGTGTAGTTGCTTCCGCGCATGCGGAAGCCGCCGCCCATGCCGCCGAATCCGCCCATGCCGCCGAATCCGCCCATGCCCCCCATGCCGCCGCCGAATCCGCCGCGCATGCCGCCCATGCCGCCGGCCATCCGGTCGAGCAGGCTGTTGTTCTTCATGACCTTCTTCATGAGGAGGAACTGCTTGATGAGCTGGGAGACTTCCTCGACGGAGCGGCCGGAGCCCTTCGCGATGCGGCGGCGGCGGGACATGTCGATCTGTTCGGCGTTGGCACGTTCGTATTTGGTCATGGAGAGGATGATGGCCTCCATGCCCGTGAATTTCGAGGGCGCCAGCTCTGCGATCCCGGACAGCTTGTCGCCGCCGGGCAGGAATTTCAGGATGGCTTCGAGGCCGCCGAGCCGCGTCATCTGGCGAAGCTGCCCCAGGAAGTCGTCGAAGTCGAACGTGTTCTTGCGGATCTTCTCCTCGAACTTCGCCGCTTCCTCCTGGTCGATCTTCTCCACGGCGCGTTCCACCAGCGAGACCACGTCGCCCATGCCGAGGATGCGCGACGCCATGCGGTCGGGATGGAAGACGTCGAGGTCCTCCATCTTTTCGCCGGACCCGGTGAATTTGACGGGGCAACCCGTGACCTTGCGGATGGAGAGGGCCGCGCCGCCGCGCGCATCGCCGTCGAGCTTGGTCAGCACGATGCCGGTGATATGGAGGGCGTCGTTGAAATGGCGCGCCACGGAGACGGCCTGCTGGCCGAGGGCGGCGTCCGCCACGAGCAGAATTTCGCCCGCCTGCGTGACGCTGGACACCATCACGAGCTCCTGCACCATAGCCGTGTCGATCTGGAGGCGGCCGGCGGTGTCGACGATCAGGAAATCGGCGTTTTCGGCGCGCGCATGTTCAAGCGCACGGAGCGCGATGCCCGGGACGTCCCCGACACCTTCCTCCGCATAGACCGGGATGCCGATCTCGCCGCCGAGCACTTTCAGCTGGTCGATGGCGGCGGGGCGGTACACGTCGCATGCTGCGAGGAGGACCTTCTTTCCCTTGTTCTTCAAATGCAGGGCGAGCTTGGCGCTGGTGGTCGTCTTGCCGGAGCCGTGAAGGCCGACCATGAGGATGATGTTCGGATGCGCGCCGGTGTTGAGGTCCGCTTCGGCCGACCCCATGAGTTCGACGAGCTTGTCGTGAACGATCTTGACCGCCTGCTGGCCGGGCGTGACGCTCTTCACGACAGCCTCGCCGAGACATGCCTGGCGGACTTCGGAGACGAACTCGTCGGCGATCTCGACGTTGACGTCGGCGTCGATCAGGGCGTCGCGGACATCCTGCATGGATTCGGCGATATTGGATTCGGAAATGGTCGTCTGGCCGCGGAGCTTGCGGAAGACTTCCTGGAACTTATCGGATAAATTTTCAAACATTTTACGGTCTCTTGCGCTTTGAAAAAATACATGCGGTGCTATATTATAGCATAAGAATCAAAAAAATCTATCCCGAACCCGAAAAAACCCCTTTTTTTTATCGGCATCATGCAGGAACGCACCATCAGCACGACCGCCGGACCGGAGCTGGAAGGCGTCCGTCTGGACCTTTTTCTCGCGGAGCGTTTCACCTACCAGTCCCGGACCGGCTGGCAGTCGATCATCCGCGCGGGACGGATCGCAGTCAACGGCATCCGGGTGCGGGCGTCACGCCGCCTCCACGCAGGCGACGTCGTCACGTTCGATGTGCAGGGGATCGCCGAACCGGAAGTCGATCCGACGTATTCGGTCGTGCTGGAACGCCCCGGTTTCCTGGTCGTGTCGAAGTCGGGCTGCCTGCCGGTCCACCCGTCCGGCTGCTATTTCCGGAACACCCTGCTGATGCTGATGAAGGAGCGCTACGGGGAGCTCTTCGCCGTAAACCGCCTGGACCGGGAGACGTCGGGACTGGTCGTGTTCGCGAAGGATCCCGCTACGGCGGGTCTCCTGAGCGGCCTCTTCGCGTCGCGCCGGGTGGAGAAAACATACCTGGCCGCCGTCTTCGGCGCGTTCCCCGCCGGGACGGCCGTGAAGGACGGCTGGCTGTCGGCCGATCCTGGGTCCCCGGTGCGGAAGAAACGGCGGTTCACGGAGGCCGATCCCGGCACGGAGGACGCCGAACCGTGCAGCACGGAGTTCGCCTGTTTGAAAACCTGCGGCGGCTTCAGCCTCGTCGAATGCCGTCCGCACACCGGCCGCCTGCACCAGATCCGGGCGACGCTGTGCTCCTGCGGATTTCCTCTGGTCGGCGACAAGCTCTACGGCCCGGACGACACGATCTTCCTGCGGTTCACGGAGGACGCCATGACGGACGCGGACCGCGCGGCGCTGGTGCTGCCGACGCAGGCGCTTCATGCGTGGCGTCTCAAATTCACGGACCCCGGCTCCGGGGAGCCGGTCCGCTGCAAATGCGCGCCGCCGGAGCCGATGCTGAGGCTTTTCGGGTCGGATGCGGGCGGCTTTTTGGCGGAAGACGCTTGACAAAACGTATTTTTCGCAGTATATTGTATTAAGTCTTTTTAACACATGACCAGCGCACTGTTTTTTCACCTGCCCCGAAAGGAAACGGAAATGATCCGACATACGATCCTGATCGTCGTCTGCGCCGCCCTGGCCGCGCTGTCCGCTTCCTGCGGCTATTTCCAGGCGATGCACCAGCGCGGCAAGCTGGCGGACATCCGGGTCGGCATGACCAGGGAACAGGTCGCCGAGATCGCCGGAGAGCCGCTCAACAAGGAACTGTACAGCACGGACAACTACTGGTTCTACTACACCAGTCCCAAGTGGTACGACGGACTGGTCACCCAGGACGAATGCACGCCGTTCCTCTTCGACGACGAGGGCATCCTGCAGGGCTGGGGAAACCGGTATTTCCGCGAACAGGGCATCATGTCCGTCTGGACGCAGAAAGCCATCAACAGCGCCGTGTGGTTCTATTAACCCCCCGAAAGCATACGCATGTATCAGCAAACCGTCGTAATCCGCAACAAGGCCGGCATCCACTGCCGTCCGTCCAGCGTCATCATGTTCGCCGCGGAGCCGTATGCCGCTTCGCATGAGATCCTGATCACCGGCCCCCGCGGGGCATCCAAGCTCACCAGCATCCTCGACCTGCTCACCATGGGGCTTCAGAAGGGCGAGGAAGTCACGATCGCCGTGACCGGGGAAAAAGAGGAAGAGCTCGGCAAAAAACTGGCGGAGCTTTTTGAAACGGAATTCGACTTCACTTGACAAACGGTTGCCCGGCCAGACGGGAAACGGCGTCCCCGGCAGGCAGGAAAGCAAACCTGCAGCGGACTCCGCCGGCGCCGGGGGAGAGCATTTATGAACATCATCGTGATCGGAGCGGGTGAACTCGGCCGGCTTCTGGCATCCGCGCTCAGCGAAGAGGACCACGACGTCGTGGTCGTCGACAGCGACGCCGACAAACTCGCCCGTGTATCCGACAAATTCGACGCCATGACCATTGCCGGAAGCTGCTCCAGCGTCCGGACGATGAAGCAGGCAGGCGCGGAGACCGCGGACGCAGTCCTCGCCGTAAGCGGGGACGAGGCGGCGAACATCCTCGCCTGCGAGATCGCAAACAAGCTCGGGGTCAAGCATACCGTCTGCCGCCTGTACAGCAACGACTGTTTCTCCGAGGACGACGGCATCAGCCCGGCGACCTACGGGCTCTGGCGCACGTTCTCCTCCCCCGAGGAATCCGCCGAAAAGATCCTGGCGGTCCTCTCGAGCCCGATCACGCTCGAATCCATCACGTTTACGAACCCGGACGCCGCCATGCTCGTGCTCGAGATCACGCGTTCCAGCATCCTCCAGGGCGTCCGCATCCGCGACATCCCCGGCCCGGAACTCCTCCGCAAGATCCGTTTCGCAGCGCTCGTCCGCGACCGCCAGCTGCTCATCCCGCACGGCGACACCCTGCTCATCCCGGGCGACCGCGTGTACGTGGCCGGACGCAGGAACGACATCGACGCGTTCGTGGACTGGGCAACGCCCGAAAACGCAGGAAAACCGTCGCGGATCATCGTCTCCGGCGATGACGACGCCAGCGTGATCGTGGCGCGCAGGGCGCGCGAGCTCGGGTTCGGCGTCCGCATGATCGTGCGCGACGAAAAGACCGGCGAACGCATCCAGGACGAGATCCCGCCCGGGATCATGGTCCTGCAGGGCGACCCGACCGACGAATCCCTGCTGGAGGACGCCGGGATCGCATCCTCCGATGTCTTCGTCAGCGTGGGCCAGGACGACGAGGAGAACATCCTCTCGTGCATCATCGCCAAACGCCTCGGAGCGAAGAAGGTCATCAGCCTGACGCACCGCCCCGAATACATCCGCATCGCCCGCGAATTGGGCCCCATCGACTGCGCGTTCAGCGCCACGCTGGTCGCCGCGAACTCCGTGCTGCGCCTCCTGGAGGGCGGCAACAAGCGCGTCGACGTTCAGCTCCAGAGCCTGAAGGCCGCCATCTCCGAGTTCCGCATCACCGGCAGCTCCCCCCTCTGCGGAAAAGCCATTTCCGCCGCCGGGCTTCCCGCCAGTCTCGTTCTGGCGCTGGTCTTCCGCGGCAGCGAGATCTTCGCACCCGCCGGGGACACGGTCCTGGTCGAAGGCGACATCGTGGTCGCGGTCGTTACGCGGGACACCATGCGCACGATCGACAGGATCTTCCCCTCGAAATAACCCCGGCGCCCCCGTCCTATGAACCACAGGCTCATCCTTTTCTTCATCTGCGTGATCTCCGCCGCGGTCGGGCTCATGGAGACCGTTTCCGGCTTCGTCGGGTTCTTCTGCCACGACTCCGCGGCCGACGTCCGCACGCTCCTGCTCTGCGCCGCGTCCACCCTCTCCGCCGGCGCCGCAGGGTGCATCGCATTCCGTCCCCGCACGGAACACCACTTCAAGGCCGGGCTCCGCGAAGGCTACGCGGTCGCGGCGTTCGGATGGCTCGCGGCATCGGTCCTGGGCGGCCTGCCGTTCTTTTTCACGGGGATGCCGTGGTACGACGCCGTCTTCGAATCCATCTCCGGGTTCACGACGACCGGCGCGTCCCTGATCCACCGCGGATACCGCCTGATGAACGGATCCGTGCTGCCGGAGGGCGTGGAGAGCCTGCCGCACGGCATCGTCTTCTGGCGCGCGCTGGAATCGTGGCTGGGCGGCATGGGGATCGTGGTGCTCGCGCTGGCGGTCCTGCCGATATTCAACCGCGGCGGCCAGATGCTCTACAACGCGGAGACGCCCGGGCTGAAATCTTCCGACACCCAGATCGCCCCGCGCATCACCTCCTCCGCGAAGATCCTGTGGATCATCTACCTCGGGATCACGGCCTGCGAGGCCCTGCTGCTCCATTTTGCCGGCATGGGAAAATTCGAAGCCGTCTGCAATTCCTTTACGACGATCTCGACGGGCGGGTTCTGCACGCGTCAGGACAGCATCACGGCGTTCCACAACACGCCGATTACCCTGATCGTCATGTTCTTCATGTTCATCTCCGGCGTCAACTTCTATCTGCACGTGCGGTTCCTGTCGGGCAAACGCCTGTCGTATTTCCGCGACGAGGAGTTCCGCGTGTACGCCTCGATCCTCGCCGGCGTCAGCTGCATCATCGCGGTCGCGCTGCTGTTCCAGGGAGAAGCGTACCGCGTCGGCGCGGACCAGGGCTTCGGCTCGTCCATGCTCATCGTCGGGCGGGCGTTCCGCGACGCCGCATTCCAGGTGACTTCCTTCATGACCTCGACCGGGTTTACGAGCGTTGACAACTACTGCGCCTGGCCCTCCATCGGGCCCGCGCTGCTCGTGGGCATCTCCGTGATCGGCGGCTGCGGCGGTTCGACCGCGGGCGGACTCAAATGCGTCCGCGCCCTGCTCGTCTGGCGGCAGAGCCTGACCGAAGTCAAGCACAACATCTTCCCGCAGCTCGTGACCGGCGTCTACCTGAACGACATCCGCATGAAAGCGCCTGCCATCCAGAAGACCGTCGCGTTCTTCACCGCCTACATCGGCGTCATCATCCTTTTCGCCCTGCTGATTCCGCTCGTCTGCCCGGAATCCACCTGGGAATCCGCCCTGTCGATCTCCATCACCAGCCTCAGTAACGTCGGCCCCGGCGTCGGCCAGATCGGACCGGAGGGCTGGGGCCACTTCGACTGGCTCAACCCGGCGGCAAAACTCCTCTCCGCGTTCGAAATGATCATCGGACGCCTGGAGCTCTTCACGATCCTCGTGCTCTTCCTGCCGTCCTTCTGGCGCAAGTGACCGGATTTCCGGCGCAAGAGTGACCGGTTTTCCGGCACAAGCAATTGTTTTTCGTTCCGTCCCGGATTATCCGGGCAACGAATCCGCCATCCTGAGGCGAACATGTCTCCGTTCCTTCACGGCCGCCCGTCAGAAAAACTTCAGAAAAAACCGCTTTTTTTCCGTTTTTTTCGTTTTTGCTCTTGTTTTTCGCCCGGTTTTTCGGTATAATAATATGAATATTTTTTCCCGGGAAGGACAACCGATGACTGAATTAGAGGCATTGCCGAGAGGCACCGAAACCCTGTTGATCGTGGACGATCAGGAGACCGTGTGGGATTTCCTGATCGAGGCGTTGCAGAACCTTGGATACTCCGTCCTCCTCGCCGAGAACGGCGAGGACGCCGTCTCCATCTACCGCGACAACCCCGGCCAGATCGCCCTGGTCCTGCTCGACATGGTCATGCCCCGCCTCGGCGGCCACGGCACGTTCTACCAGATCCGCGCCATCGACCCGAACGCGAAGATCCTTCTGTCCAGCGGATTCGTGCAGGAGGGGGCCGTGCAGGACCTCCTCGACAACGGCGCCGCCGGGTTCATCGCCAAGCCGCACCGTCTGCCGAAGCTCACGAAGGCCATCCGCGATGTTCTGGACGGCAAGCCCGTCTCCGGCCAATTATAATTCTCCCCATCTCCGGAACAGGGGAAACGCCCCGGACCGATTCACGGGACAAATCCGCTTTTCCCGCCTGAAAAGATGAACGTATATCTTCGCTCTGCCATCAAAGCCGTTCTTCTGGCTGCCATCCTCATAAGCCTCCATTTTTTTATCCGGCATAATTATCAGACGATCGCTTTCGGCATTGTCATCCTCCTGATCATATTCGTGGAGTTTTTCTTTCCGAAAAACAGGGACGGCAAGTGACCGGAATGCCTGGCCGTCCTCTTTCTTTCCCCGTCCTTTCGCGCACACGTCTTTTTCCTTCATTTTTTTCTTTAAATCGACTGGAAAAAACGGAAAAAAGGGCTACATTAAAATGGATGTAAGAAAAGGAGATCCACCGCCGATGAAATCGCTTCAAATACTTTGTTTCGCCGCCGTCTGCGCGGCTTTCCTGCTGACTGCCTGCGGGCCGGAACCCACGGCCGATGAATGGATGCAAAAGTCCCTGACCTCCGCGAAGGAGGCGAAGTGGGGACGCGCGCTCGACCAGGCCGAAAGAGCCGTGGCAAAGGCGCCCGGCGACACGCTCGCGAACGTGCTGTATGCCATCGCTCTGGAGAACAACAGCCGCCAGGACGAAGCGCTCAACGCGGCCATCCGCGCAGGTGCCGATTCCTCCTGTTTCATTGCCCAGTACACGCTCGGCCGCCTCTACTGCCGCCAGCAGAAATACGACAGCAGCGTCAAGCCGCTGACCCGTGCGCTGGAACTGCGCCCCGACGATGCCAACACGCTGATTCTGCTCGCACGTGCGAAACTGCGCCTGAACACCGAGGACGCGCTGACCCTGAACAAGCGCCTCCTCTCCATCCCGCAGTTCACCGAGTCCGCCGCGGTCTACAACGAGCTCGGCGTGCTCCAGGTGCTGAAAAACGAACCGAGGAAGGCGACCGCGCTTTTCCTGAAGGCGCTCTCCCTCGACGCGGACAACCCGTACCTGAACCTGAACAACGCCATCCTCCACGACTATTATCTGGGCGACCTCATGAAGGCGCGCCAGTACTACAACTCCTTCCTGCGGCTGTCCGCCAACCGCCGTGAACTCCTCGACGAATACAAGGAAGTTCAGACGCGTCTGGAAATCATCCGCTGACCTCCGGCCATGCCCCGCTATATCCCGGACGACGTACTGGACCAGATCCGCCTGCGCGCCGACATCATAGACGTCGTGCAGTCCTACGTCCCCACGCTCAAGAAGGCCGGCCTCACCTGGAAGGCATGCTGCCCGTTCCACCACGAGAAGACCCCTTCGTTCACGGTCAATCCCGACCGCCAGATCTTCAAGTGCTTCGGCTGCGGCAAAGGCGGCGACGTCTTCAAGTTCATCATGGAGCTGGAGAACCTCGACTTCACCTCGGCCGCCGAACTCCTCGCGCGCAAGTACGGCATCACCATCCCGGAGGCCGCGCCGCGCCGCGGACCCGGCGGCAGCAGGCGCGAGAACCTCGACGGCCAGCCCGAATACGGCACGCGCGAACGCCTCCTCACGCTGCATGAGAAGCTCGCGCTCTTCTACCGGCGCTATCTGATCGAACACCCGGACGGGCCCGTTGCGACCTATTTCCGCACGCGCGGCATCCCGGACGACATCGCGCAGAAATTCCTCATCGGCGCGTCCCCGGACAGCTGGGACGCCGCCATCCAGTTCGCGCACAAGGAAGGCTTCATCGACGACGAGCTCCGCGCGTCCGGCATCGTCTCCAGCAGGGACGACAACCCGTCCCGCATCTACGACCGGTTCCGCAACCGCCTGATGTTCCCGATCTGGAACGAATCCGGGCGCGTCGTCGGCTTCAGCGCGCGGTCCGTGGAGGCCGATCCGCAGGGCTGGAAATACGTGAACACCCCCGATTCGCCGATCTTCCACAAGGGCCATCTGCTCTATGCGCTGAACTTCGCGCGCACCGCCATCCCGAAGGCCGGAGCCGTGGTCCTCTGCGAAGGCCAGCTCGACGCCATCGCCATGCACCGCGCGGGCGTGACCCACGCTGTCGCCCCCCAGGGGACCGCGTTCACCCCCGACCAGGCGGCCAAGCTCAAACGCTACACCTCGACCGCCGTCCTCGCCACGGACAACGACAATGCCGGGCGCGAGGCGGTCTTCAAGGACGCCGCCATCCTCCTGCCGCTCGGGTTCAGCGTGAAGGTCGTACGCTACCCCGGCGCGAAGGATGCCGACGAGACGCTTTCCAAATTCGGCGCGGACAAGCTCGCGGAAGCCGTCAACAACGCCGCCGACTTTTTCGAGTTCGCGCTCGAGACCTCCCTGTCGAAGGTCGATCCCTCCACCCCGGCGGGACGCGCCGCCGCCGCGAACGACGTCGTATACTGGATGATCCAGCTCGAAAACGAGCTGACGCGCGAATTCTATTTCGACTGGCTCGCGAAAAAGCTCAACGTCCCGCTCGCCTCGATCAAGATGGTCGCGGAACGCCGCCTCGTCGACGGCGCGCGCCATCCGGCCACTGCGGTGCGGCGCGATGCGGGCGCGATCCCGTCCCCGAAACCGAAGAACGGCGCGCTCGAACGCGCGGTCTTCGAGCTCCTCGTGCTGATGCTCGACTCCGAGGAGTTCACGCAGAAGGCGATCGACGACCTGCCGCCGGATTCGCTCGGCGACTCCGTTCCCGGCAGGGCAGCCGAAGCCCTGCTCCAGAGCGCCATGAACGGCGAATGGGAATCCGCACCGTCCGCCATCCTGACCTCGCTCGAAATGGAGGGGGCAGACGTCTCCGCGTTCGTCGAGGCGATCGACCAGGCCGGCGCACACCGAGCGGAACGCGAGGCCGTCCTGGAGGCGCGGATGCAGGGGCGCGCCGGCGATGTCCAGCCTTCCTGCCCCGCCGCCGATCCCGATCTCTGCGAGAAGTTTTTCCGCAACACCTACAATTCAAGCCTGCGCCTGATTCTGGCCGACTACTACACGCGGACCCGCGCCGCGCTGATCGAACAGGCACGCGACCTCCCGCAGGACGCCCCGGAACGCGCCGCGCTCGTGAAGCAGATCGGCGACATCTCCTCCGCCCTCCTCAAGCTCCCCGCCCGCTTCAAAGTCGTCATCTGAACGGCGTTTTGCACGTAATTTCAGCTTTGTTTCTTTCTTTTTCCTCGCTGTGCGCACCTCGCAGTCAAATAAAGTACGAGCGTGGGAGAGCTTTTCGTTTTTCTCTATAACTCCGTCGTGCGCACCTCGCGGTCAAGTAAAAAGATGCGAGCGCAAGCGAGCTTATCGAGGCGGCACCGCCGCCCCCGGCGAAACGGGACGAGAACGCGTCCTGAACCGCCCGCATGGAACCCGGATCCGGGCATTCATCCGCTGAAGCCGGATTGTTCAGAAACATTTCTCGACAATCACCCGTCCGATCCAGTACAGCGCCTCGGCGGGCAGCAGCACAATATCCAGAAGAACTGCGCCGCCCACAAGGTAAAGGCCGCCTTTGACCTTGCCGTGTGTTTCCTTTACCGCCATGGCATCGTATTCCTCCTCGAACGGCTGCGGCCAGAAAACGAAATTACCCAACATATAATGCCACGGGGCGTACGGATATTCGTTTCTGAGCCCTCCCGGATCAAATATCGCTTCGAGGGGTCTTTCCGCGGTCAGAACATCATAATTCTTTCCTTGTTTCCCACACGGAAACACAAGGACATGCTTTATTCGCGAAGGATCATACGGCTTGGCATATTCCGGGACCATAATGCAAAACGGCCGTGACAGCTTATCCATGTCTTCGGGATGAATCGGCAAAACAAATCTGCCCCCGGGCCAAAGCCAGATGCTTTGATCCTGATGGAGAACAGGCCCGGCGTCTTCCCTGACATGCCACACAGGGGAAGCGGTAAACTGCGCCACCGAGCCGCTCAGGATTTCGGGATGCGGTTTGGATGGAGTTTCCTCGACCACAAGAGTAATGGGAAACATGCCGTCCGGAACGGGATCCAATGGGATCCGTTTCTCGAAATGCTGTTTTTCCTGGCGCATGGTATAGTCTCCCGCGATATCAGGACGGTATACTCTCAGCACGGAAGAATACAGGATCGCGCTGCCATCGGGAGACAGCTCGAAACGCCGATCTTCAAGTCTGCCCTCTTTGGGCCAGATAAAATCGATCGCCCTGATCGTGCAGCATCCGCTGAAACAGCAGACGATGACGAGGGAAACGGCGAGATACCCGAGGAACACGATCAGGCACGACCTGAGCCATTTCCGTTTCCTGATAGGATTCGTTTCACCGGGGATGGTTTGTTGCATGGTATCATTATCCTCCGCGGGTATCAGGCATGATCTGCTTGGGGTGGTGAGGGTATAGCAGCCGCGTTTACTGCAGATATTATTACTATATCATGTCATGATAAAAAAAACAAGCATCAATCTGAAAAGAACTTGCCGTTTCGCCGGGGGGCGGCTGCGCCGCCTCGGAAAGCTCGCTTACGCTCGCACAACTTTGTTTTACCGCGGGACGCGACTGCCCCCCGAAAAAAGATACAATTCGAGCAGGGGAAACCTCGACCTCAGCGGAATTTCCGCAGGCGGAGGGCGTTCGTCACCACGAAGAGCGAGCTGCACGCCATCGCCGCGGTGCCGAGCATGGGGGACAGGCGCCAGCCGAGCAGCGGATACAGTGCACCCGCCGCGACCGGGATCCCCAGCACGTTGTAGAAGAACGCCCAGAAGAGGTTCAGGCGGATGTTCCGCATGACGGCGCGGCTCAGGCGGACGGCAGTCGCCACGTCGCGCAGGTCGCCGCGCAGAAGCGCCACGTCGGCGGCCTCCAGCGCGATGTCCGTGCCTCCGCCGATGGCGATCCCGACGTCCGCCCGGGCGAGCGCGGCGGCGTCGTTGATGCCGGCCCCGACCATGGCGACCTTGCCGCCGCCCTGCTGAAGCTCGCGGATGCACGCCTCCTTGCCGTCCGGCAGGACTCCGGCGATCACGCGGTCGATCTGCAGCCCGGACGCGGCCGCCTTCGCCGAGACTTCGGTGTCCCCGGTCAGCAGCACGGTCTTCAGGCCGAGTTCGCGGAGCGCGCGCAGGGCGTCCGCGCTGCCTTCTTTCACGGTGTCGCGGAGCGCCATGATGCCGCAGAGCCGTTTCGCATCGCGGTCCGCCAGGAAAAGCAGGCTGTGGCCGCCGGATTCCAGTTCGCGGATCAGGTCCTCCTGTGCCGAAAGATCGATCCCCTCGCGTTCCATCAGGCGGGCGTTGCCGCAGACATACCGGACGCCGCCGGCGCTGCCGTACACGCCCATCCCGGGCGCGGCGGAGAAATCCTCCACAGCCACGTCCGAACCATCACCATCCGCACCACAGTCCTGCGCATATTGCACGACCGCACGCGCGAACGGGTGTTCCGACTTCGATTCGAGCGGCGCGGCGATCCGCAGGAACTCCGCCTCCCCGCCGTCGGATTCCGAACCGTTCGGCGACAGCGCCACCACGCGGGTCACATGGTGACGCCCCTCGGTCACGGTCCCGGTCTTATCCAGCACCATGGTCCCGACGGCATGAAGCTCCTCCAGGGCAGTGGCGTTTTTGAACAGGATGCCGTACTTGGAGCCGACGCCCGTGCCGACCATGATCGCGATGGGCGTGGCGAGCCCGAGCGCGCACGGGCAGCTGATGACGAGCACGGCGATCGCGGTCGTCAGCGAGAAATACACGGTCTGGTGCTCCACGAACAGCCAGAAGCACCCCGCGGCAAGCGCGGCGACCAGCACGGCGGGCACGAAGACCCCGCTCACGCGGTCCGCGAAACGCGAGACCGGCGCGCTGGAGTTCGACGCGCTCTCCACCAGGCGGATGATGCGCGACAGCGTGGAGTCGCGCCCCACGCGCTCCGCACGGAACCGGAACGATCCGTTCAGGTTCATCGTCCCGCTCACCACATGGTCGCCGGGCTCCTTGCCCGCCGGGACGCTTTCGCCGGTCACGCTTGATTCGTCCACGACGCCGCTGCCGGCCACGACCACGCCGTCCGCCGGGATCGACGACCCGGGGCGGATCACCACGACGTCGCCGGCCGCAAGGCCGTCCGCCGGGATCTCGAGTTCCTGTCCGCCGCGCAGCACGACGGCGGTCTTCGGAGAGAGGTCCATCAGGCGGGACACGGCGTCCGTCGTGCGGCGTTTTGCCCGCGCCTCCAGGTATTTCCCGAACGTCACGAGCAGCAGGATCATGCCCGCCGTCTCGAAATACAGGTTGCCCGCCGCCTCCGCCACGCGGGCGGTACCGGCGTCTCCGCCTTCGATCTTCCCGAGGACGATCTCGCTGGTCATCACGAGGCTGTACAGCACGCTGGCGCCGGACCCGAGCATAATGAGCGAATCCATGTTCGGCGACAGCTTCAGGAACCGCTTCGCGCCGCTGACGAAATAAATGCGGTTCACGTACAGGAGCGGGATCACGAAAACGAGCTGGAGCCAGGCGGCATCGAGCGGGTAGTCCTTCAAAAAGCCGTGCATGGCGGAGAATGCGGCAAACATGAGCGGAAGCATCAGGATCGCCGACCAGACGAACTGGCGGAAGAGCTCGCGGCAGGGATCGGGAATAGACGCCGAGGCTTTCTTCGCCTCGGATTCGACCTGCTCCGGCTCGGCGGGCGTGGACGCGGACACGGGCGCGGGCGCTTTTTCGACCGGCTCAGCCGTGAATCCGGCGCCCTTCACCGCGTCGACGATCTTCCGCGGCATGTCCGGTGCGCTCTCGCATTTCACCGTCATGCGCCCGGTCACCAGGTTGACTTCGGCCTCGCGCACGCCGGGGACCGCCTTCACCGCCTTCGCCACATGCGCCTGGCAGGACGCACAGCGCATCCCGCCGACCTGAAACGCGAGTTCGACGGCCGCGGCGGGCGCGGGCGCCTCCTCCACAAGTTCAGCGGTAAAACCGGCGCCCTTCACCGCCTCGACGATCTTCTTCACCATGTCCGGGGCATCGTCCGTCTCCACGGTCATGCGCCCGGTCACCAGGTTGACTTCGGCCTCGCGCACGCCGGGGACCGCCTTCACGGCCTTCGCCACATGCGCCTGGCAGGACGCGCAGCGCATCCCGCCGACTTGAAACAAATGTCTCATGATTCTGCCTCCTTTTCTTCTCCGAATGATTGGTTCGGGAATTTCATGCCTGTACCGCCATCGTCGTCGCGGATTCGGGCGAAGCGGCCATCGCGGAATGCGTCAGCTTGACGAACGCCGCGGTCTGTTCCTCATTGCCGATCGCGGCAATCAGGTCGCCGACGTGCAGCACCGTATCCGGGCGCGGGTTTGCGTCGACCCGTCCTTCGTGGATGACGCCCACGATGGACATGCCGGTGCGGGCGCGTATGCCGGACGCCTCGATGGAACGTCCCGCGAGCGGGCTGTCCGGCTGGATCTGCGTCCAGTGAAGCGCGATCAGGCCGTGGAACGTGCGGATCTTCTCGGCAAGCGCGAACGCGGGACTGTCCTCGAGCATCGGTTTGTAGCGGCTGGAACGGACGGAATCCAGATAGTTCTGGATGTGCGCCTCGGAAATATCGTTCAGCATCAGGATGCGCCGCGTCAGCTCCAGCGAGACCTCGAAATTCGACAGGATGATCTCGTCGACGCGTTCTCCGGAGAGCCGCTTCTCCGTTTCGGGCGAGGCGGCGCACATGACCGTGCGGATGTCCGGGCTGAACTTGCGCGCAAGCCCGATGACGGCCACGCATTCTTCGAGTTTCGGGATCATCGGCACCAGGACCTTCGCGGCGCCGATGCGGGCCGCGGCGAGGATGATGTCGCTCATCGGATCGCCGTAGATCACGTTCAGCCCTTCGGCCTGCGCCTCGCGATACAGGTCGTAGGACGGCTCGACGATCACGTATTTCAGCTTCAGGCGGATCAGCACGTGCGCGATCACGCGGGAGATGCGGCCGCCGCCGACGAGCACCATGTGGTCCTCCAGGTCGGGCTGGGGCAGGACGATGTCATTGCTCCGGATGTTGCGCCAGAGCGTCCGGCGGAGCAGCGAATAGACCGGCGTCGTAAGGTTGTTGACGAGCGGCCCGGCGATCATGGAGCAGACGACCACGCTGAGGATCAGCGAGTAAAGCTCCGACGTAATGAAGCTGTCGCGGAATCCGGTCCCGATCACCACGAACGCGATCTCCGAGGTCGGGAACATCCCGAACAGCATCGCCACCGGGATTACGTTGCGGTACTTGAAGATCCATGTGACGGCGGCAAGGAACGCCGTGCGCGCGAAACCGGTCAGGACGACCAGCGCGGCCACGAGCATCCAGTGCGCCCCCAGATACCTCACGTCAAGCATCATACCGATGGAAACGAAAAACAGCATGGCGAAGAAATCGCGCACGGAAGCAAGCTCGGCAAGGGCCTTCCGTCTGTACGCGCTGTCGCTCAGCACGATGCCCGCCAGGAACGCGCCGAACGAAAAGGATACCTGCATCGCCACGGAAATCGCACCGGACACCAGCGCGATGCCGGTGATGGACAGCAGGAACAATTCTTTCGACTCCAGGCGCGCAGCCCGCTCCGTGAGCTTCGGCAGATACCGCGCGCCGACCGTCAGCATCAGCGCCATGAACACTGCGCTGAGCACAAGCGGCATCAGCGATGACGCGCCGCCGCCGGACGAGGAAAGCGCCCCGAGCTGGCAGACCAGCAGCATCAGCGGCATTACGGTCAGGTCCTGCACGATGGAGACGCCGATCATGACGCGCCCCGAGAGCGAGTTTTCGAACCCTTTGCTGGACAGCGTCTTCAGGACGACCGCGGTACTGGTGGAGACGAAGCAGATGCCGAAGAGGAACAGCGAGACGTTCGAACTGAACAGCGGGATCTTCGTCTCGCCGCTGAAGTTGACGACGGGGTCGCGGCTCAGCAGCCACGCGATCCCGGCACCCGCCAGAAACGTGAAAAGGACCTGCGCCAGGGCGCCGAAGACTGCAATCTTGAAGATCGGGCGGATGTCCTTCCTGGAAAACTCCAGCCCCATGGAGAACAGCAGCAGCGCCACGCCGACGTTCGCCAGCGAGTTTACCGCGGTGTTCGCGACTTCGCCGAGCCCGGCCTTGAAGAGGACGCCGACCAGCACGCCGGCAAGGATGTAGCCCAGGATCAGGGGCTGCCTGAGCTTCTTCGCCACGATGCCCCCGAGCAGTCCGGTTACCACGATCAGGAGCAACGCGGTCAGGATCGCCTTCTCGTCCGAGGCGCCCATGTTTCCGGTCAGCTCCAGGAACCAGGCCCGTATCTGCGTCAGGTAGTCTTTCATCGGATTTGCATCTTATTCCCGCCGGGCGGACGAATCCGGGATCCCGGTCCCTTCCGGCCGCCGGGAGGGCGGAAATCGGGAAATCATTTCGCCTCGACGGTGTACACCCAGCCGCCGTCCTTGCTCCAGGTGCGCCCGATGCGGACCGGGAGCTGGCGCGTGGCGGAGTTCGCGGAGAGTTTCGCGAGGATGCCTTCGAGTTCGTAGAGGTTGTCTTCGAGGTTGAGCTTCCGCGCGAGTTCGGCGGCGGAGCCGGAGAACGGCACAACGGCGGGGAGGGAAGCCTCGAGCCCGGTCAGCAGCTTGATGACACCCTTGCTCGCGAGCTTGTACGCCTGCACGCCCGGCTGGTGGAACGCATTGATGTGGATCAGTTCCGCGTAGGCCGCCACGGCGCGTTCGTACAGTGCGATGATCATGCCCAGGCAGAACGCATCCACGTCCGGGATCCGCATTTCGATGACGCTGCGGCCGTGCCCGCGGAGGGCGTTGGAAAGGCCGGTCAGGAATCCGTGCAGATAGTCTCCCATGTCGATGCCGTCGGAGACGGGCGCGGGTGCGCTGTCTTTCAGGACTTCGATGAACGTGATGAAGAAGTCGTCGCGGCCGTCGTTGAGCTGCTGGATGAACGCGTGGGCGTCGGTGCCGCCCTTGTTGCCGAAAACGTTCAGCCCCTGGTGAACCACGTTCCCGTCCAGGTCGAGCTCCTTGCCCAGGCTCTCCATCACCAGCTGCTGCAGGTAGCGCGACAGCAGGATCAGGCGGTCGGAATACGGCACGATGACCATGTTCCTGTCGCCCTTGCCGCCGCCCGCGATGTACCACATGGCGGACATCATGTAGGCGGGATTGTGCAGGAGCGCCGGATTGCGCGTGAGGGCGTCCATGTGGCATGCGCCTTCCAGCAGCGCGCCGAAGTCGATCCCGGCCAGGGCGGCGGGCAGATGCCCCACGATGCTGGTCACGCTGGTGCGGCCGCCGATGGACTCGGCCATTTCGAACGTCTTCAGCCAGCCCTCGCACGAAGCGTGCAGGTCGAGCTCGCTGCCCTTCATGGTGATGGCGCAGGCGTGCTTGGCGAACGGCAGCCCGGCCTTCGCGTAGGCGTTCTCGCAGAAGATCATGTTGTTCTTGGTTTCCTGCGTGCCGCCGGACTTGGAGATGTTCACGACAAGCGTGGTCTCCAGGTCGCAGACGCGCATGGCGTCCGCCGCGCCCGCCGTATCGGTGTTGTCCAGAAAATAGATCTTCAGGGCGCCGCCGCGCTGTTCTTCGCCGAGTTCGTTCCAGTACGGACCGTTCAGCGCCATCTGAAGCAGCTGGGGCCCGAGCGCGGACCCGCCGATCCCGTTGATGATCGCGGCCTGGAAACGCTTTCCGGTCGATCCGGTCAGCCTGCCTGCCCGGATGTCCGCGGCAAACTCCTCCACGTCGGCGAACTCGCCGCTGCCGGAGTACACGGACCGGTCGGTAAAATGCGTGACCTTGCGGTGTTCGTCCGGGTTCTTGATCTCGCCGCATTCGATCTTCTGCATTTCGGCGTGGACGGACGCGAACCGCGGTTCGATCGCCTGGAGTTCGGCGTCGTCGAACTTCATCCCGGCGAAATTGATCTGGAACGACGATTCCCCGTCGATAATGGTATATTTATGGCAGCGTTCGATCCACATGGCGCTCTGTTCCGACATGATGTTTTCATCCTTTCCAGGCAAGTTCAAAAAAGCTTGTCGCAGTTAGATTCAAAAAAAGCTTAATTCTTAATATATCACGCAAGCGACACTTTATCAAGTTGCAAACCGCGATTTCCGCGCGCGGGGCGCATCCGTCTCCCGGAAAGGGGGGAATCGATAAAAAGAGAAAAGCCCCCGCGTCCGTTTCCGGGCGCGGGGACCGTTGTGGCTTCAGGTGTTGTCACCTGTCGCCGGGTTGCGGCTGTCAGCCGATCAGGCAAGGAGGCCGAGGGCGGACTGCTTGTCGTCGATCAGCTGAGAATCAGCAAGACCGAAGGCGGAAGCGTCTGCCAGGGCATCG
>JAFXYP010000029.1 GCA_017541665.1 Lentisphaeria bacterium
CGTCGATGACGTCCTGCGGCTTCATGGGGGTGACGACCTTCGCGAGGGCGGCGTAACCGCCTTCGGCGACGTACTGGTCGATGTCTTCGGGATTGATGCGGCCGGTGTTGCGGAGGACGATGCGCGCTTGGAGTTCGCCTTCGGCGGGCTGTTCGTCTTCGGGATAGTACCAGCAACGGTCGATGGTGTGGGTGCCGGTGGCAGGGGCGTCGAGGCCGGCCTGCATGATGGCGGGGACCTGGTGCGGGGTCACATCGCCGTAGATGATGCGCTTGCCCTTGTCGTCGGTGAGCATGATGACGGGTTCGGCGTAGCAGAGGCCCATGCAGCCGACTTCGACGACGTCGAACGCTTCTTCGAGCTTATTTTCCGCGATGTAGCCGTTGATGGCCTTCAGGACTTCGCCGGTACCGGCGGCGATGCCGCACGTTCCCATGGAAACGAGCAGTTTGACGGGCGCGTGCTTGCGCGCCTTGAGGGCGGCTGCGTATTCCGCGAGCGCCGCGGGAGACTCAATTCTCATATTGGTAATTCTCCATGATTTCGGTGTGGATGGTGTCGATCAGTCTTTGCAGTCGTCCAGGAGTCCCTGGACCTTTTCCGCGGTCATGTGGCCGTAGACCTTGCCGTTGACCATGACGACGGGCGCCATGCTGCAGGCGCCGAGGCAGCGGAGGACGCCGAGGAAGAACTTTCCGTCGGCCGTGGTCTCGCCTTCGGAGATGCCGAGCTTGCGCTTGAGTTCGTCGACGACCTGCGCGGCGCCCTTCACGAAGCAGGCGGTGCCAGTGCAGACGTTGATGGCGTAGCGGCCGATCGGCTTGTCCGTGAAGAAGCTGTAGAAGCTGATCACGCCGTAGACTTCCGCGAGGGAGATGCCGAGACGTTCGGCGACGAAGGACTGGACTTCGACCGGGAGATAGCCGAAGATGGACTGCGCCCGGTGAAGCGTCTGGATCAGGAATCCGCGCTTGCGGGTCGGGTTGTCCGCGAGGGGCAGACTTTTGATGTAGGCGTCAAGCTCCTCCATCTGGGAAGATTTGCGGGAAGAGATCTCGCAAACTCCGTTCACACAATGCATTTCACCCATGTTTGAATGAGCCTCCAATGTAGAGAGTTAGGGATATGGTTTAAGGTTGTGAAAAGGGACTTCCATAAAATGTTCTGTAATATACTTCATCCTTATCATAAAAGCAAGTCCGATTCGATAAAAAAATACTGAATTTCCCGCTGTTATTCTTTAATCTCTAAAATGATAGACGGTCTCGGCGCGGAATCCCCCCCTCTTTTCATGCCGGGGGATCGCGGCGCTTTTTGCGGCGTGCGGATGCTGAGGCGGAGGCCCCGGCAAACGAGGAGAGATTTGCCCGGTTCGGGAGGAATGCCCAGTTCGGGAGAAATGCCGTTTCGCTGCCGCGTCCGGGTTTACTTCGGGGTTGCCAGCTTCAGGTACTGCCGGCAGTATTGGAGCACGGCCTCGCGGAACTTCTCCGTGCAGTCCGAATCGTCCCACATGGCGTGGTTCGAGTTCGGGAAATCGACGCGGATGTTCGGGACATGATGCTCCTCCAGGGCCTTCGCGAGCTTGTCCCGGTGGACCGGTTTGACCAGGTCGTCCTTGCCCCCGTAGGCAAAGACGGTCGGCGGGCTGCCGGAGCCGATGAAATGAAGCGGGGAAAGGCTGTCCGCGGCCTCGATCCCTTCCGGTGTGTCGAGCTGATCCCGGGTGATCTGTTTCCCGGTTCCCAGGCTGATCATTGCGGCGGCGTTCTTTTCGCCCCAGATCTCCTTGCTGATCGCCACCGGGCCGACCTTCTCGAACACGAACGCAAGCGGAATGGCGGACTCCTTGGCGCGGGAATAGGCGTACAGCAGGGACAGATGCCCGCCTGCCGACAAGCCGCCGACCGCCATCCCGGAAACGCGGTACCCCTCCGCCTCCAGTTTCTTTTTGAGCGCGGACGTGCATGCCGTGATCTCGTCCAGCATGGTTCCGATCGTGATCTCGGGGCGGCCTTCGGAGATCAGGGAATAGTCCATGGAGGCGGTGATGCAGCCCTGCTTGCCGTAATACCTGCAGGCATACGCCATGTCGCCGCGGTCTCCTGCCACCCAGGACCCGCCGTGAATCAACAGGAGCAGGGGCGCCTCCGTCTTCGGATCGATGCTTTTATGAAGATACAGGTCGTACCGGTTCGCTTCTTTTTCGCCGTAGGAAAGTCCGGTCAGGACCCGTCCCTCGTCCTTGTCCCACGATTCCGTGTAGCCGCCCCGTTCGAGGGCTCGCTGATACCAGAGTGCCGTGATTGCGCATCCGGCGAGAAGGAGGACGCAGACGCCGACCGCAAACAGAAGGAGGAACCGGAGGATCCTCCTTCCAAGAGGCTTTTTCCCGTTTCGAACGGGCTGTCCTTGTTCGATTTCGGAGCTCATGGGGCGGCTGTCCTGTCTTGCCGGATTGCTTTGCTTGTGGCATGTAAAACCGGGGTCCGGTCATTGTCTGTGCCGGACTCCGGAATACTGGAAACGAGTGTGGCTCTGCTCAGAAGAGCGCGGCGTCCATGAGGGATTCGTTGAGGTACTGCATGGACTGGAAGACGCCGCCGAATACCTGGACCTCCTCGTCGGTCACATTGCTGCTCATCTCCTCCTGGATGGCGTCGAGGAGTTCACGCGAGGCGCCGGCGGCATTGACGAGCTGGTTGCGCTGCTCGGGGGTCATCCGCTGGATGAACTGGCCGGCGTTCTGGGAGATGCCGTAAAGCATATTGGCCGCTACGTTCATGACCATGGCCATCTGATACTTCTCCTGCGGAGTGGCTTCGCGGTAGGCGCTGAGGATGTCCCATGCGGCATCGACTGCCTCCTCGCGGGTGGGCATGCCCTGGACCTGGTCGTTTTGCATCGGCATCATGCGGTTGATGCTGGCGTTGAGGTCGCGGCGCTGACGGCGGCGCGGCTGCGGCGCGGGCTCCTCTTCTTCGGGCTCCGCGACGGTCTTGTCGACGACCTCGATCGTTTGCGTCGGGGCGACGCTGTCCTTGTGCTTCTTCAGCATCACGAAGCCTCCGACGATGAGGATGGCGGCCAGGATGAGGACGACGGGCAGGATGACGTTGTTTTTATTCATGATCGGATTCCTTGAATTGAACGTTAGTTTTGGTCTAATATGTTACTAAACCACGTCTTTCGCATCTTGTCAAGTAGAAATGATGTTTTTTTTGGAAAAAAGACTGTTTTGACGGGACGCCTTCCGTGTTTTTTACTGAAGGGCGTTCAACAGGTTCATGTTCAGGTTTCTGACCGCCTGAAGCGTACCGCCGATCACGTTGCGCTCCTCGTCCGTCATGTCGGGTCCGACCTCCATTTCGATTGCGTTGATATTGGTCAGGGAGTTTTGGGCGTTTGCGACGGCTTCCGCGCGCTGCTGGTCGTTCATTTGCTGAACGAATGCTCCGGCGTTGTCGCCGATGGCGTTGATGAGAACGGTCACGAATGTCATCGCGATATTCGCCTTTGCCTTGTCCTCGTCCGACATCTCGCGGTATGTATCAAGCCCCTGCCACATATTCTCCACAGCCTCTTCCGGCGTCTGTTCGTGGAGTTCCTTGTGAGGCTCGCCGTCCTGTGCTTTTTCATGCTCGGTTCCGGCCCAGCCGGAGAACGTGGAGGCGATGTCGACTTTCTTCTTGACCTTCGGACCGTGACGGCGTGCGGGGGCGGGTTTTTCCTCCAGCTGTTCGATCTCCTCCGAGACTTCCGCAGCGACCGGCGGCTTCGGCCGGCGGTCCCGCGTGATCTTGACTGTGGCGATCGCAAGGAATGTGACGAGGATAATGCCGCAGACGGCAACGATAATGGTTGCTTTTTTGTTATCCATGGTGGTAATTCTCACAATAATTGTTCGTATTTGGATTTCCTGAAATGAACGTTTGTGTTCAGGCGAGTTCGGCGGGATTGGATTCCGGGGAGGGCTCCACGCCCTCGCTGGCTTTGATGTACTGTCCGCACAGGTAGCAGTTGCAGAAGAGATAGCAGAAGCACAGTGCGACCATTGAGAAGCTGATGGCGGCCGAGAGCAGAAACCACGCGACGAGCGGCGGGCACTGGCTGGAAATCGCCGTGAAGATTGCGCCGGAGCCGAAAACGAGGCAGAAAACCCAGTACAGGATCACCAGCATGCCGATGATCCCGAGCAGGAATTCCTTCCAGATCTTCAGCAGGAGCAGGACGGAGCGCCAGAGCATCTTGAACGGGTTGACCGTCCTGTCGCGCGTCAGGACCGGGATCACGATGCACATGGAGGCGATCCACGCGATGTTTATCGGGGTGACCAGCAGGGACCAGGTCACCAGGCTCCAGAAATGGGAGGCGGCGGTGCGCCAGCCGCGCTTGAAATCGGCTTTCTGCCCGTTCCATACGCGGATGATCTCGCTGTCCACCGTGAGCAGGAGGAAGTTCGTGAAGAGCGTACCGAGGAACTGGATGGTCAGCGCGATCGGCAGGAGCACCGCCAGCTTGACGGGTTCCCTGTACTGGTTGTAGAACGCGTTGAGCTCCTCCTCCGTATGGCACGGCTGTCCCATCAGGGCGGGAAACACGAAGAGACCGCAGAGGAATATGCCGATATAGAACACCACGAGCAGAAGGTCCACGGTGGCGAGTTTGAGCAGCACGGAGTCGCGGATGGAGATCAGGAGAGAGTTCTTCAGCATCCTGCGGACGGATGCGATCGAGGAATCGGACTTAACGGATGCGGGCGCGCCGGCGATCATGGTATCGGAAGTAATCATGGAAGGAGACCTTTCATTCATTTGTTGTTTTTCGTGGAGGCGGCATGTTTCGCCGTCAGGTAGTCGGAGACGTCCTGTTCCGTGATACCGAGCATCCCGGCGGACGTGACCAGCGAGGCGAAGAGGGTGTCCAGATGGTGCTGTTTCTCCTCGTCCGAGAGTTCGTGGCGGGCGTCGTCGCGCTCGGCGACGAAACATCCCATGCCGCGACGGGTTTCGATGAGGCCGGCGAGCTCCAGTTCGCGGTACGCCTTCGCCACGGTGTTCGGATTCACGTTCAGTTCCGCGGTCACGTCGCGGATCGACGGGATCTTCTCGCCCGGAGCGAGGGCGCCGGAGATGATCTTGCCCGAAAGCAGCTGGACGATCTGCTTGTAGATCGGGACCCCGGAGGAGAAGTTCAAGGTTAATTCGGAAACGTTCATGGCTGGTGCCTTTCGCAGCAGTGTTGTAGTGTTGTTGTTTGGTAGTGTACTATTACAATAGCACACCTCTTCGCCAAAGTCAAACGGAAACCGTAATTTTTTTCGAAAAAAGTGAAATCAAGCTCAAAAACGGACCGGATCAAAACAACACATGGGGGGGTATCTTTACCCATGTTGCGGGGAAGAGAGCATCATGACCTCATCCTTACCAAGCCATGACCTCATCCTTACCAAGCCATGACCTCATCCTTACCAAGCCATGACCTCATCCCTACCAAGCCATGACCTCATCCCTACAAAGCAGGGGGGGGGAATACTCTTAAATTGAGACCAAACCGGAATTCCATCAAGTTTCAGTTAAATGGTACTTGATTTAACTGAAACTTGCGTGTATGCGCGTGAGGCGATTATGTCGGGCAAACATCTGATAACTGAAGACGATACCGTACCAATCTCAAAGAAAAATCCAGCACCACACGCCCCGCCACGAAAGACGTTCAGGCACCATACGCCCGACCTCGAAGTGTGATCATGCTCCACACGTCTGACCTCAAAATGCGGTCAAATCAAGAAATCCGAAGAAAAAAACCGAATTTTTCCCAAGTTTCAGTTAAATGGTACCTGATTTAACTGAAACTTGCGCGTATGCGCGGGAAAGGTCCTGCCGGACAAACATCCGATTGCTGAAGCCGATACCACTAAAACCACGAAACGAGTTCTGTCTCCACACGACCGCCTCAATGTGTGATCTTGCTTCATGCGCCTGTCCTCGAAGCACGGTCAAGTCAATGCATCTGAAAAAAAGGAACAGCCATTTTTTCCCAAGTTTCAGTTAAATGGTACCTGATTTAACTGAAACTTGCGCGTATGCGCGTGAGAGAAAAACGCGGAAAGGGACCTCATCCTTACCAGGCGGAAAGCAATGCGGGGACCTCATCCTTACCAGGCGGAAAGCAATGCGGGGACCTCATCCTTACCAGGCGGAAAGCATAGTGGGGAACAACATCCTTCATCAAAGAGAAAACCCGAACGGAGAGCTCATCCCTATCGGGATTGAGGCTCGTCCCGCCTTCTTCGTGCGCGGGCGAGGCCGGGCACTGCCGCAGTGGAGGCTTTGCCTCCGCTCACCGTTTCTCCTCGTCGGTCCACTCGGAGAAAGGATGCCGGACGAGGCGGGAGTTGCGGAACCTCGGTTCGTGGGAGACTTCGCGTCCGAGCCAGGGCGGGGCGGGAAACACGCGGTCGGGGGTGTCGAGCTCGATCTCCGCAACGATCAGCCCCTCGTTGAGTCCGGCGAATTCGTCGATCTCCCACGTGAACCCGCCGAACGGGACGTACCAGCGGCGCTTGAGGATGACGGGCTTGGTGCAGAACCCGGAGAGAAAGGCGACGGCATCCTCTACGGGGATCGGGTATTCGAACTCGGCGCGGGAGATCCCCGAGACGGGACCCTTGATCGTGAGGCGGGCCTTGTCGCCCGCGATGCGGGCGCGAACCGTGACGCCCTCGCCCGTGGGAAAATACCCCTGCTGAAAGTCCTTGAACGAGGTTGCGGAATCTTTCCAGGAAAGGTCTTTGACGAGGAATTTGCGTTCGATTTCGACGGACATGGGAAACCTTTTACGAAGTGGACGGGAAGCGGGGAAATGGATCGGGTTCCGGAAAAAACGGTTGAACTCAGAAAGCAGGCAGTTTGGGCTTGGGGCGATATGTTTTCGGCGGCATGGCGGGGATCTTGCCCGCGATGATGTCTGCGGCGGCCTCCCCCTGGTCTTTCGAGGCGAGCCAGAGGCCCGTGACGACGCCGATGAGCTCGGCGCAGTCGCCGACGGCATAGACGTCCGGCGCGGAGGTCCTGAGCGAGGCGTCCACGACGATCCCGCGGTTGCAGGCAAGCCCGGCGTTCTTCGCGAGGTCGAGATTTGCACGGATTCCGGCGGAGACGAGCACGAGGGAAGCGGGGACCGCTGTGCCATCCCTGAGGTGGAGTTGAGCGGAAGCATCATCGAAGCGTTCGACCGCGGCGCCCGTGTGGACCTTGAATCCGGCATTTATAAAATTGGCGAGCAGCGCGGTGGATTCCTCCTCGTTCATCTGGAGCGGGAGCAGGCGCGGCGCGGCCTCGATGATGGAGACGGCCAGCCCGCGTTTCTGAAGAGCAAAGGCGGCTTCGAGTCCGAGCAGGCCGCCGCCGATGACCGCGGCATCCGTCCCCGGCACGCAGAGCTTGACCAGGGCGTCGGCGTCCGGGAGTTCGCGGAGCACATGGACGCGCGGGCTGTCCGGAAGCCCCGGGACGGGCGGCACGAATGCGCGCGCCCCCACGGCCAGCAAAAGGATGTCCCATGTATAGTCGCCGGCCGCCGTCGTAAGCGTGTGCGAGGCGGGGGAAATGGCTGTCACGGGTTCGCCGAGGTGCAGCTCGACTCCCCAGTCCGCCATTTGTTCCGGGGCGGACAGGATGAGCTTTTCGCGGGGCAGCGTGCCTGCGAGGTACTCGGGGAGGCGCATTTTCGCGTAGAATCCGACCGGCGCGGCATCGAAGAGCAGGATTTCGGCTTCGGGAAGATTGGCGCGAAGGCGTTTCACGGCGTAGGAACCGGCGGCTCCGGCTCCGCAGACTGCTATTTTCATAGATTCCTCTCGACGGGTTTGTTTGTTCGCTCATTTTGAGGTCGGGATCGTGCCCTTCCGAGGGCGTTTGCAGGAAACGTCCCCATGTGCATCAATATAGCATTTCATGCCGCTTTTTTAAAGCCGCGACCGGAAAAAAACGGAAAAAGATTGCATTCAGACTTCCGATCCGGTTCCGGAATCCGGGAATCGGCTTACGGGAAGGACGCCGGCCGATTCAACGAACAGTTCCTTTTGAAAAAAACGTCATTCCCCGAATCGGGAACGGTCTTGAATTCCGGCTGACATTCGCGGACACGCCGCTTCAGCTGCGCTTTTTGGCGATGACGCGGTCCTTGAACCGGAGATCCAGGGAGCGCTCGTCCTCGTGGTTGCGGATGGCCGATTCCAGTTGGGGCAGGAGGCGTTGTCCGAAAATGTCGTCGCGGAGCTGTTCCTCCCGGACGCGAAGCGGGAGCAGGATGGTGAAAATACCCGGGTCGTTTTTATAGAGCAGGTCGCACTGGATGAAATCCTGGGAAATATAAATGTATTTCGGATGGACGTCGGTGAATTCCAGCCGGGCGAGGCGGAGGAAGTCGAGAACGGTACGGATGGAGGAATTCGCGAGGGCCTCGCCGTGTTGGAAGGGCGATGCATCGCCCGAAGTGCGGACCGCGGCCGGTTTGCAGGAAATCGAGGGCAGCGAAGCGGAGATGTCGTAATAGGCGGATTTGTCCAGCACGGTGGCGGAGTCGTCGATATAGTAGTTTGTTCCGAGGTTTGCGACAGGGATGCGCTCGTGCAGTTCGAAAATCATCTGGTCGGGAAGGACGCGCCAGATGTCGGCGCGTTCCAGTTCGGGGATTTTCGTACGGAGTTTGGCCGCCATACAGGCGAGGTCGTATTCCTCTTCCCCCGAGAACATCGGCGTGACTCCGGGACGGATGTGGAGGATTGCGAGGATCCGGTCCATGCGTTCCTGGCGTTCATCCGGGTCGGCGGGGCTCCAGTACCCGGAGTTGCCCGCCAGGCGGATGCTGTTTACGATGAGGCGGGGATTATTCGGGAAAAGCGCGCGGTAGGCGAGCCAGAGGAGGACGCCCGCGATGACGGGGATGCACACGGCGAGGGAAAGACCGATCCGGAATTTCGCCTTTTTGGAAAGCCCCGGACGGGAGGAGGCTTTGGCTGCATCAGAAACTGGAGAAGAAGGATTCAATGGCGTCACCGGTAAACAGGAGGGTTCCAACGTATCGACTATTTTAATATAACGCACGGACGGAAAAAAGCGAATGAAAAAGGCGGAAATCCCTTTTTTTTCTGAAATGGGACGGTTCGCGGTTGTTTCCCCGGTTCAATGCTCGTTGCACACGGACGGAGCAAAAACGGCGTGACGGCTTGAACTGAGAAAAAAAAGCAGTATATTAATGTTTGAAGTTGTGTTCGAAAAAGGAAATGCCGCACCGGCGTCCGGACACGAACAGGGAACCATGCTGCGCCAGGGGGAGCTTTTCCGCATGAAGACGACAC
The DNA here is from genome assembly GCA_017541665.1 of Lentisphaeria bacterium. Taxonomy (GTDB): domain Bacteria; phylum Verrucomicrobiota; class Lentisphaeria; order Victivallales; family UBA1829; genus UBA1732. Next base: position 9,365 of record JAFXYP010000029.1, read on the forward strand.
CGGATAACACGAAAGACAACGGATTCAGGATCCGGCGGCGTGTGTCGTTCCACATGACGCGCCTGTTCGACCAATGGTCGTTCAACGCGATCTGCTTCCTTATCTTCCTGAAACTGCTGCAGCTGTGCAAGCTCCTGGGGGCGAAGCCGACGGAAAACGGCTGGCGGAAAGTCACCGGCATCTTTCTGAAAGGCGACATTTCCAAATTCATGCTGGGCATCTTCCGCGTGACTCCGTATCCGTCCGGCATGCGTCCGGAAACGATGAAGGATGCGAAGGAACGCTTCCTTTTGCGTTTCGGCGAATTCCTGCGGGCACACGGAGAACTGCACTGGGCCATCATGCAGAAGACGTTCCGCCTGCACCGCCGCCGTCTGACGGAAACCGATTTGCTGGAGGTGGAGTTCCGTCCCGACGGCACGCTGGAAAACGCGCGGATGGTATTCGATCCGCGGTATCCGCCGTCTGGAGCCCTGTCGGCAAAGGATATCGACATGCTCCTTTCGTTTTTCGTGCGGACCCATAACCGTCTGAACGGTGGGACCGATCCGACGCGCGCCCGGAAACTGTACCGGAAAGTCAAGCGTCGTGTGCTGTACCTGAACGCGGCCAACCTCGGCAAACGTGTGGAGGCCGTGCGTCTGCTCCGGCGCATGATGAACGCTTCCTGCGTTACGTTCCTGCCGCTGCCGGATGGCGGAAGCGAAGAGAAGATTCGTGCGGAACGCCTGAAGACGCCGGATGTGACGGTGTACCGGCATCCTGGCTGGGGGCTGCTGAACGTCTTCGTGCGCATCCATCCCGGGCTCGGCGAGGCGGATCTGTGGATCCAGTACCACCATGTCCCGGTGGACGGGCTGGCGATGCAGGAAGTCCTGACCGAACTGAAAACGGAATGGGGCGAGGCGGGGAGGATGTCCTTTCCCGCGCCGGGAAGCGATGCGGCCGGCGTCGAGATTCGCGAGACGCCCCGCAAAGGGCTGTTCCGCGCACGGGCTTTCTTCCGGTTCGACGGCCTGCTGGAGCTGAGGCGGCGGATCAACAAGGCGCATGCGGCGGACATGCGCGGCCCCGCGACGATCGCCGGCATGATCCTGTGGGGGCTTGCCAAATCCCCTCAGCTTCATGATGCGAAAATGCTGTTCCCCGTCGACGTGGAGCCCGGCCAGGCGGCGGAGGGCGGACCGCCCCAACGGTTCGAACGCGAACTGAGTCTGGTGTTCATCCGTCCCTCGGACTACATGACGCACGCGGAAAAACTGGGCGGGTTCATCGCATTTCAGCGCGAGTTCAACCGTCGGCTGAAGAAGACTCGCTACCGCTGCAGCGAGACCTACGAGATGATAGAACTGCTCTCCATGATCCATCCTCTCTTCTACTATTACGCGAAATATCTCATGCCGAGGGAATTTCAGGATGTCGTCGGGACATTCGGTCTCTCCGTGCTCCGTCATGCGGAGGTCTTCATCGCGCCCGTGACCGACCTGCAGATCCGCGGGTTTCTGGCGTTCGGGCGGATGGATATGCCGTGCGACGGCGGCGGGACCGCCGGATGCGTCAGCATCTGCGGCACGAGGGAACAGATCGAGGCGTATCTGACCGCTCTTGAGCGGATTTCAGGCGATTACCAGAGCTTGCTCGGCAAGCAGAAACAAATAACGGAAGGTGAAAGACCATGAAACGGACACGATTCTTCGGACTGCTCCTCACCGCAGCGGCGGGACTGGCAGCGGTCTTTATGCTGAACGCATGCCAGCCGGATGCCGTCGGCTCGTACCAGTCGCCGCTGATGCCGACGGAGACGATCTTCAGTCAGGCGACGAAACGCTCTCTGGCGTATGAGGGCGTCCGCCGGAATCCCGTGATCCTGATCCATGGCCTGCTCGGCGCCCGGCTGGAGGACCCGGCAAGCGGAAACGAGTTCTGGGGGACATTTTCGCCGGTCCTGCCGGACAGGGACAACCTGAAGCTGCTCTCGGTTCCGATGAGCTGGGGAAAGCCCCTGCGCGAGCTTTCCAACAACACGCGTGCGTCGTTTTTGCTGGATACCGTGTCCATCCGCGTGATCGGGCTTGAGTTTTCCATGTACGCCTACGAGCCGTTGGTCCACGCGATCAAGGAGGCCGGGTACGTTCAGGAGGGGTCGGAGGAGCACATGGAAAAGGGGCACTGCCCGTCGTTCTTCGTGTTTTATTACGACTGGCGACGCAGTATCGCGGAAAACGCCATCGAGCTCGGCAAGTTCATCCGCGCCAAACAAGCCCAGCTTCAGGCGGAATACCATGTCCGCTACGGTGCTTCCCCGGATACCATCCGGTTCGACCTGATGGGGCACAGCCTCGGCGGGCTGGTCGCGCGGTATTACATGCGGTACGGGGAGCTGCCTTTGCCGGACGAAGGCGCCCCGGACCCGGCGATCACCTGGGCCGGAGCGGAAAATGTCGGCAAGCTCATCCAGATCGGGACCCCGAACGCAGGGTATCTGGACACGGTCACGGAGCTGGTGAACGGCCTGCGGCTTCAGCCCGGCGCGCCGCTCTATCCCGCCGCCGTGATCGGGACATTCCCCTCCTACTACGAGATGATGCCGTTTCCCCAATTCGATGCCGTGCGGAAGGCCATCCCGGGAAAATCGGAAGAGGAATCCATTGCCCGGGGCGAGGCGGTCGACCTGTACGACCTGAACACGTGGATCCGATATAAATGGGGGCTTGCGAACCCGGACTTCGACGCCGATCTGCAGTGGCTTCTGCCGGACGTGAAGACCGCGGTGGAACGGCGGCATGTCGCATTGGAGCACCTCCAGAAATGCCTGTCCTCGGCGAAGCGGATCGCGTCCATGCTGTCGACGCCGGACCCGAAGGATTCCGACGTCTTCCAGATGATCTTCATCGGGGATTCCGTGCCGACTTCTTCGCTTGCACTGGTCGACGAGGACGGCGGCCTGCGCGTGGTGCGGTACGATTCCGGCGACGGGAAGGTCTCGGCGGTGAGCGCACGGGCGGATTTGCGGAACCCGGACCGCCCGGGAGCCTGGGGCCCGAGGATGGAGTCGCCGGTGCGCTGGAACAGCGTCATTCACGTAAGCGGAGCCCACATGGGCATTACGCAGGCGCCGGATTTCCTGCACAACATGCGTTTTTATCTGGTGCAGTTCCCCGACAAGAACGAGGACTGACGGTCCGCGGATCACGGCGGCATAAGGAATAATCCAACGAGGGGGAAGAAGAGAACGCGCCGTCAGAAGCGTTTGCTCTGGCGGAAGAAGCACATCTCGTGGCAGCGCGGGCAGCGGACGATGTGTTCGCGGTCGTCGCGCGCGAGGAACGTGAGGTTGCATTTGCCGCAGAGGTAGAGGCGGTCCTTCACGACCGAATCGCTTGTGTTCTTGCGTTTCCGGAGTTCGTCGCAGATCCAGAGCAGGGCGATTACGAAAAACCACGTGGCGAAATACCATACGAAAATACGGTCCAGCGGGATCGGGATCATCGTACTGCCTCCTTTCTCAAAGCGGCGGCGGACCATACGACCCGGCAGAGGCTGCCGTCATTCTTCAGTCCGGCGGGACAGTCGGATGAATTCAAATGCGTGTCAAGCCAGGCGCGCGCCTCCAGGTCCAGGTCGGTGACGCCGCAGGATTCGTCCAGCGACGCCTCGTAGGGGAGATCGGGCAGGATGGGCTCTTTGATCCGGAAGACCGACGGTTTCGCGGGCCGCTGCCTTTGCAGGATGCGTTCCGCGGCGGCGCTCGGCCGGAAGGCCGGGAACACGATGCCGGAAACGGAATCCGCCGCCCAGTACGGGTATGCGGGCATGACTTCGGGGAGGACTTCATCCGATCTGTAGTCCGGGGTATCCGGGAGAAGCGGGCGGCTTACCTCGGTCATGGCGACCGGCTGCGTCTGCGGCACATCGGGAAGGCCTGCCGGGAGCGGGGGCTCGAACGCGGCTTCGGGTCCGTTTTCCACCTGTGCCGCCCGGAAAAAGGAAAAACCGACGGTCTCCGGCGGATGGAGGAACGAGATCGGGTCGCAGGTGTCGACCATCCTCAGGAAAAGCGGGTCCGCATTTGCTGTTCGGGACGATATGAACGAAAAAGTGCGGTCGGCCCGGGAAGACGCGTCCTCGACCGGTTCCGGCGCCAGGGGCGTGAAGACCGTGAACAGGGCGAGATGGATCAGGACGACGCCTGCCCCCAAAAGCAGGAGCATGGGCCACCGGAGGCGTTCCGGCGGGGGCGACCCGTCGACGGGAAGCATGAGATTTCCGGGTGTGTCCGTCATGATTCCGGCTCGGTGAAACTGGTCGTTTTGCCGCGCGGCGGCCCGGCGGACATGAAGAGGACGTTGACGTTCAGCTCCTCCGCCACGGCCAGGACTTCGGCGACGGAGGTGAGCGGCGCACGGACGTCGCAGCGAATGATGACGCGTTCGTTGTCCGGCTGGAAACCGCGTTCGTTGAGTGCCTCGGACAGTTGACGTTTGAGTTCGTCCGCGCCGCTGACGGCCGCATCGTTGAAATAGATGCGGCTGTCCTTGTCGATGGTCACGACGAAGTTGCGGGAGGTGTAGATCTGCCGGCCGCCGGTTTTGGGGAGCTTGACCTCGATGCCGCGAAGCGGGACAAAGTTCGAACTGAGCATGAAGAAGACCAGCAGGATGAAAAAGACGCAGAAATACAGGACCAGGCTGGGCAGGCCGCTGAAGATCTTGAGCTTGGTCTTTACCTGGATCGGGGCTTCATTCGACATGGTCGGCCGCGTTCTCTTTTTTGTGGTGGCGGAAGAAATACATGATCTCGGCGGAGGCTTTTTCCATGTCCGTGCAGAAATCCTGCACGCGGGAGACCAGGTAGTTGTAGGCGATGTGGCACGGGATGGCGACCGAGAGCCCGGCCGCCGTGCAGAGAAGCGCCTTGTACACGCCCTTCGAGAGTTCGGGAAGGGATGTCACGGCGGCTTCGGGATTGGCTGTGATGGCCTGGAAGGAATCCACGAGGCCGAGCACCGTGCCAAGCAGTCCGAGCAGGGGCGTTACGTAGGCGAGCGTGGCCAGGATGTTGAGGCGGGATTCCAGCCGCGGCACCTCGATCAGGGTCTGGGTTGCGAGGGAATCCCGGATGTCGTCGCCTTCCTTGTAGGCGCGGATGGCGCTGGAAAGGACACGCGGGATCGGCCCGGGCGAGTTGTCGCATAGCGTGATGGCTTCGATCATGCCCTCGCGGCGCAGCACGTTGATGAGGCCGGTGACGATCTCGTCGATGTCCACCTGCGCGCGGTAGAACTCGAACCATTTCCAGATGAAAATGAACGCGGCGATCAGGGCGCAGATGCCGATGAGCACGAGCACGGGACCGCCCTGCGGAAGCATGGACAGATATTTCATGATTTGGATGACTCCGGACTGGTGATTGTATTGGATGGCGCCGGGAGCGGCGGCTGGTACTTTTTCTTGCGGAGGGCGCGGATCCGCTGGCGGATCGAGGACTGGTCGACCGTGCCGGTCTGGCCGAGCCAGATGAGCGCGGAAACGGCGGATTCCACGTTGGAGTCGGCCGGGTCCTTGTGCGCGAGGGATTCAAGGGCGTCGACCGCGCGGAAGATCCAGAAGGCTTCGACGGGCCTGGACGCGGCATCCCTGGCGGGGACCAGATAGATCATCTGGTTGAAAAGGTCGAACGCCTTTTTCTCGTCGCCCGCTTTCCAGAGGGACTGGCCGGATTTGTAGATGGCCATGGCGCGGTATTCCGGGCGCAGGCCGTCGATTTTCAGGAGTGCCTGATAGGCGTCGGCTGCCAGACGGCACGCTTCCGCGGAGGGGAAGACGACCGCGGGTTCGGCGTCGGCGGGCTGTGCCGTCGCGGATGCAGGCTTGTTCGTCCCCGCGGGCTGTGCCGTGGCGGAAGGCTTTGTCCCGTTCTGGGATTGTGATGCGGGGGCGGGCTTTCCTGCCGTCTGCGAAGCTGCGGGAGCGTTTTCCTTCGGCTTTATGACCTCGGTCGCCGATGCCGATCCGGTCGCCAGCGCATAGATGCAGTCCGCGGCGGAACCGAGCGCGGCCTGTTCCAGCAGCGTGCCGGGGACCGCCTTTGCCGCGGCTTCGTATTCCATGCGGGCCGTCGTGAAATCGCCGGAGGCGCGGAAAATGTCGCCCCTGAGATAATGAACGTCGGCAAGCAATGAGGCATCCGGGGAAAGCGCGTCGATGGTCTCCAGCGCGGTCAGTGCGGCTGCGAGGTCGTCGCGCTGGTAGGCGATCAAAGCCTTTTCGTAGGAGGCGCGGGCACGGATTTTCGGATATTTCTCCTGGTTCAGGAGTTGTTCGATCGTGTTTTCCGCATATTGTACGGACCCGATTTCGCGATAATGCTCCGCGAGGCGAAGCCGGGCCGCGGCAGCGTATTCGGAGTCGGGGGCGTCCTCGATGAAGTGTCTGGATTCATTTTCCGCGCCGCGGTTGTCTCCGGATGCGTACAGCGCATGGATCAGCCAGTACCGGCCGGGTTCGGAGACGGCGAGCGTGCTGTAGTTCTGGCGGAGCCGGAGAAGACTGTCCAGCGCTTTGGCGGGTTCGCTGAGGCGGATCAGGAGACGTCCGGCGGCATAGAGCGCCGATCCGCGGCGTTCCAGCGTTTCGGGCGTCTTCGGCGCGGCCTTCTCGTAGTCCAGGTAGCTTTGTGCCGCGGCCGCGGAGTCGCCGGTCTTCTCCTGTGCGATCGCCGAAAGGTAAATGACGTTCGGGTCAAGGTTTTTTCCTTCGGTTTCGCGGAGCTGTGCGGCGACGTCCAGCAGGTCGGCGAAGAGGCCGGCTTCCAGAAGGCACCGCATGGCGTTGAGCATTGCCCGTGGACGGGACTCGGCGGCGGTTTCGCCGACGGTGCGGTAGAGCTTGGCCGCTTCGGCCGGCTTGCCCTCGCGCCATGTCACTTCCGCCAGGTCCATAGCCCGTGCATTTTTCTTCGCCGGGACCGTGTCGTAAGCCTCGACGAATTTGCGGGCGGATTCGAACGCCTTCTCCGCGATCATCGTGTCGAGGACTCTGCGGTAGACGGTTTCGCGTTCGGCGTCCGGCACGGTTTCGTCGGGGACGCAGGTGAGGCAGATTTCCATGGCCTCGCCCGTGCGTTTCGCCTGGAAGAGGACGGATGCGATCTGAAGTTTGAAATCCGGGGAAAGCCGAGCGTCCTTGAAGAGCGGCAGCATGCGGACGGCGAGGTCGGCAGCGGTCTTGCGGTCTTCGAGGCGCTGGAACGACCCGATCAGATGTGTCATGGCGTCGAACGCGTCCTCCCGGACGGAAGCCAGGCTGTAGGCCAGATGGAACGCCTCGGCGGCGCGCACATGGTCTCCGAGCCTGGTGAATTCCTCACCGATCCGGCATGCCGCCAGAAAGAAGAAATTGTCCTTGCGCGGGACGGAGATGGACCGGATCCCGCTCCAGTCTTCCGCGATGGCGTCGGCTCCTTTTTCCGAGAGGGTCAGGTAGAACGACAGGAGTTTGAGGGCATCGACGTCGCGTTTGCTGTCCGCCACGGGCAGAGAATTGAGCACTGCATAGGCGTCGGCGTGCTTGCCGAGCGCGGCCAGCGCAAGAGCCTGACGTTCCGCAGCCCTGCGTCCGAAGGTCGTCTTGACGCCCGCGTTCGCGGCGATGTCGCCGTAATGCTTTGCGGCGGCGGCATAGTCGCCTTTGAGTTCGGCGACGAACGCCGCGCAGGAAAGCGCCCGGTAATATCCGGGATCGAGCTTTTCGAGGGTGGGGATGAGTTCCCCGAGCAGTTTGTCCGCGTCGTCGGCGCGGCGCTGGAGCAGGTAGATCTCCGCCTGCCAGAGCTTGACGGAATTCGCGGTCAGCAGCGGAAACGCGGCGCGGTATTCGTCCAGAAGCTTCTGTGCAGAATCGGCGAGGTTCGCGAGAATCAGCGCATCAAGTTCGCGGCCGTACGCGTCCTTGCGTGCTTCCGCATCGCCGTTCTGTTCCGCTTTCGCTCGGTACTGGCGGTAGAAACTCGCCGCCGTGCCGTATTCCGCCTCCGCCCGGGCACGGTCGCCGGACTCCTTGTCGGGATAAGAAGGTTCTTCCGGCTGGACATCCTGTTTTGTTCTGGCATCTGTCTTTGCATCTGCCTTGGTGCTGGATTTTACCGCCTCCTGCTGAGGCGTGGAACCTGTTTCCGTTTTTGCTTCCGTTTTTGCCCTGGCGTCGGCTCTGGTATTGGCTTTCGCTGTTTCCTTCCGGGGCGCGGTCGTGGCGCCCGCATCCTGTCCGGCTTCCGTTTTTTGCCTGGCGTCGGCTTTGACGCCGGCTTTGACCGTCTCCTGCTTGACTGCGGGAGCGGAGCCACCGGCATCCTGGGCAAGAACGGCGGAGACGCCGGAGCTCAGAAGGAGAGGTGCGGCGACCGTGCAGGCGAGCAGGATCCTCCCGGCATGGACGCCGGGAAGGGACTCCGCCGGACCTGAGGCGCGGCGGTCTGTCTGGAAAAGATTACGCATTGACCAGGGGTGTGGCATTGTCGGCAGGCGCGGCGGTGTCTTCGGAGGAAGATTCGGCGCGGGTTCCGGCCTTCTGGGCGGCGAGGACGTCCTTGATCTTCTGGTAGATGCGGTCGGCGAGTTCGGGTTTCTCCGCGAGGAGAGCTTTCACGGCGTCGCGTCCCTGCGCGAGCTGTTCGTTGTCGAAGGAGAACCAGGAGCCGCGTTTCTCGATGATGCCCATGTCGAGGGCGACGTCGATGATGGATCCGATGCGGGAGATGCCTTCGTTCCAGTTGATGTCGAACTCCGCGACGCGGAACGGCGCGGCGAGCTTGTTCTTGACGACCTTGACCTTCGTGCGGGCTCCGACGGATTCGCCGTTGGCGTTCTTGATGGCCTGGATGCGGCGGATGTCGAGGCGGATGGAGCAATAGAACTTCATGGCGTTGCCGCCGGTGGTGGTTTCCGGGTTGCCGAACATCACGCCGATCTTCTCGCGGATCTGGTTGGTGAAGATGCAGCAGGTGCGGCTGCGGCTGATGGCGGGCGTGAGCTTGCGGAGCGCCTGGGACATCAACCTCGCCTGGAGGCCCATGAAGGAGTCGCCGATGTTGCCTTCGAGTTCGCTCTTCGGCACGAGGGCGGCGACGGAGTCGATGACCAGCACGTCGACGGCGTTGCTGCGCACGAGCATCTCGGCGATGTTCAGGGCGTCTTCGCCGCAGTCGGGCTGCGAGATCAGCAGATTGTCGATGTTCACGCCGATGCGCTTGGCATAGGCCGGGTCGACGGCGTGTTCGGCGTCGATGAACGCCGCGGTGCCGCCCGCTTTCTGGGCGTTCGCGATCACGTGCATGCACAACGTGGTCTTGCCGGAGGATTCCGGGCCGAAGATCTCGATGATGCGGCCGCGGGGCAGGCCCATGATGCCGAGCGCGATGTCGAGCGAAAGCGCGCCGGTGCTGATGACCGGGACGTCGACGGTGTGGTTGTCGCCGAGGCGCATGATGGAGCCCTTGCCGAACTCCTTCTCGATCTGCGCGAGGGTCACGTTCAGGTTCTTATCGCGGTCGGGCGCTGCGGCTGCCGCTGCGGTCTTCTTGGATTCTTTTTCCGCCATGGCTGGAGGATTCCTTTCGGTGTGAAAATGTTAAATGTCAAGATCCTTCACGCCTGCTGCGTGGCGCTCGATGTATTCGCGGCGCGGGTCGACGGCATCGCCCATGAGGAGGGTGAAGATGCGTTCGGCCTCGACCGCGTCCTCCATCGTGACGCGGATCATTTTTCTGCGGGCGGGGTCCATAGTGGTCTCCCAGAGCTGTTCCGGGTTCATTTCGCCGAGGCCTTTGTAGCGCTGGAGCGCGAGCCCCTCGCGGCCCTGGAGCTTGACGGCCTCGAAGAGCTGTTCCATGGAGTTGACGGTCTTGAATTCGTTCTGCGCGGCGGACGCGGCCGTCTCGGCGGACTTGGAGTCGTCGGCGGATGCGCCGATGCGGATGCGGTAGAGCGGTTCCGTGCCGTAGAAGATGTTTTTCGGGTCGCCGCCGGATGCCGCGATCTCGCGTCCGAGCTCTTCGCATTCCTTGGATTCGTAGAGGCGCACGACGTCGATGGCAGGGTGCAGCCCGAGCGGGGTGCCTTCGGGGAGGTCTTCGGGGATTTCACGCGGCGGGAGGCGTTTCTCGGCTTCGGCGATGACTTCTGCCTCCTCTTCCGGCGTGTACACGAACGTCTCCGTCACGGAGCCGTCGTTCTCGTGGACGATCACCAGGTCGAACGGGAATGCGCCGTCGCGGGCGAGCGTGAAATATTTCTGCGGGTCGACGCCGTGGCGGTGGAGCCCCTGCGTCACGGCGCGGGCGCGGGTCACGTAGGAGAAGATCCGCATGATGTCGTCCTGCGATAGGGCGTTCCCCGCCATGTCGGAGACCTGCACGTCGCCGCAGCCGAGCTCGACCAGGTAGCGGTCCAGCTGTTCGTCGCTGTCGATGTACTTCTCCTGCTTGCGCTTCGTGACCTTGTACAGCGGAGGCTTGGCCAGGTAGATGTGCCCGGTCTCGATGAGCGGGCGGAGCTGGCGGAAGAAGAACGTGAGGAGCAGCGTGGCGATGTGGGAGCCGTCGACGTCGGCATCTGTCATCAGCACGATCTTGTTGTAGCGGAGTTTTTCCAGGTGGCATTCGTCATTGCCGACGCCGCAGCCGATGGCCGCGATCAGCGACTGGATCTCCTTGTTCTCGAAGATACGGTCCGTGCGGGCCTTTTCCACGTTCAGCAGCTTGCCGCGGATCGGGATGATGGCCTGGTACTTGCTGTCGCGGCCGCCCTTGGCGGAACCTCCTGCGGACTGGCCCTCGACGATGAAGAGCTCGCAGATTTCCGGGTCGTTGGATTCGCAGTCGGCGAGCTTGCCGGGGAGAGAGAACCCTTCGAGGGCGCCCTTGCGCTGGACCTCCTCGCGGGCACGGCGGGCGGCCTCGCGCGCACGGGATGCCACGATGGCCTTTTCGACGATCTGGCGGGCGACCTCCGGGTTTTCTTCGAGGAAGGTGGAGAGGCATTCGCTGACGATGGAGTCCACGATGCCCTTGACTTCGCTGTTGCCGAGCTTGGTCTTGGTCTGGCCTTCGAACTGGGGGTCCGGGACCTTGCAGCTGACGATGGCGGTCAGGCCTTCCTTCATGTCCTGGCCGGTCATGGGCTTGTCGCCCTTGATGAGGCTCTGCGCCTTCGCGTAGTTGTTCACGGTGCGGGTGAGCGCGGACTGGAACCCGGTCATGTGGGTGCCGCCTTCCCCCGTGCAGATGTTGTTCGCGTAGCTGAAGATGTTTTCCTGAAACTCGGCGTTGTACTGCATGGCGATCTCGACGTCGATGCCGTTGCGCTCCTTGTGCATGTAGATCACGTCCTGATGCACGAGCTCCTTGTTCTGGTTCAGCATCTGCACGAACTCGATGATGCCGCCTTCGTAGTGTAACGTCTCGGAGCGGACCGGGTTCTCGCGTTCGTCGGTGAGGTCGATCCGGATGCCGCGGTTCAGGAATGCGAGTTCGCGGAGGCGCTTCGCAAGGATGTTCCAGACGTATTCCGTCGTCTCGGTGAAGATGGTCGGGTCGGGCTGGAATGTCACGGTCGTGCCGCGGTCGGACACCGGATGCAGCGGATGCAGTTTCACGGCGGTGTTGCCGCGTTCGAACCGGATCTCATAGGCCATACCGTCGCGGTGGATTTCCACCGTCATCCATGTGGAAAGCGCATTCACGCAGGACACGCCGACGCCGTGGAGGCCGCCGGACACCTTGTAGGCGTTGTGGTCGAACTTGCCGCCGGCGTGCAGAACGGTCATCACGACTTCGACTGCCGGGATGCCGAGTTCCTTGTGGATGTCGACCGGGATGCCGCGTCCGTCATCGCTGACGCGGATGCAGTTGTCCGGGAGAATGGTCACGGAGACTTTCGATGCGAATCCGGCCAGCGCCTCGTCGATACTGTTGTCGACGACTTCATACACCAGGTGGTGCAACCCGCGCTGGGACGTGTCGCCGATGTACATGCTGGGACGCTTGCGGACGGCCTCCAGACCGTCGAGGACGGTGATCTCGTCCGCAGTATAGTCGTCCGGGTTGCGGTCTTCGGACTGCGACGTGAATTTGCTGTCCACGCTGGATTCGTTGTTGATGGAGCGGGGCGGCTCCGGCTTCCGGGGTTCCGCGGGTTTTGCGGCGGCCTCCGGCACGGCGGACGCGGGATTTTCCACAGGGGGTTCGGATGCGGACGCCTGGGCGGTGATTTCGTCTTCGGACATTGGATTCTCCATGAGTTGCGGCCGGGGCAAGCCGACCGCGGGTTCGTTGCTTTGATATGTTTTCAATATAATATACACCCACTTGCATTATTTTCAAGCGCGTACGCGTATACGCGCGAAGAAAAAGACGATTTTTTGTTCTTTTTTTTTGAAAAAAAGCAGAACCGGGACGGATCATCGGACGCTGCACAGGATTCCGCGCAACGAAAAACAAATATGATTGCAATCAATCATAAATAAATTAAATTTGTGCCGGGCCAGCAAGTTGCGGAATCGACAGAGATTCTTAGATAACAGAACAAAAAACACGGACCCGGCGATGAAACCGGGTCCGCGGAGAGAAACAGCGTAAAATGCTGTGCGGCTTACTCTTTCTTCTTCCAGTCGAGTGCGCCGGTGGGGCATTCCTTCACGCAGGCGCCGCAGTCGACGCAGTAGTCCGGGAGCCCCTGTCCGAAGGTCGTGTCGACCATGGTGTGGAATCCGCGTTTCATCATGCCGAGAAGGGACTTGTTGATGATCTCGGAGCAGACTTTCACGCAGGTACCGCAGCGGATGCACTTCTGCTTGTCGTGGATGATGTATTTGTGGCGGACGTCGACGGCGGAGATGGGCTTGGCGCCCTTGTAGGCGTCCGGGTTCACGCCGTAGGCGGTCGAATGCTTCTTCAGCAGGCAGTCGTGCTTGCCGGTGCAACTGCATTCGATGCAGCGGTCGGCTTCGCCGGAGACCTGTTCCTGCGTGAAGGTCGGGTACAGCTCGTGGAACGTGGTCTTGCGTTCCTCCAGCGGGATGTATTCGGGCTGGATGCGTTCGGCGTCGGAGACCTGGCGGATGTACACGAGGTCTTCCTTCGCGAGGGAACGCCAGTGGCCGCGGGAGACGTTGAATTCGAATGGGGCCTTGTGCGGGACGCCGTTCAGGAAGTCGACGACGGAGAGCGCGGCCTTGCGGCCTGCCGCGAGGGCTTCCACGACGGTGGCGGGGCCGGACACGCAGTCGCCCGCGGCGAAGACTTTCTTCCTGCCGGTGCAGGAGAAGTCGCTGTCGGAGATCTCGAAGCCGCGTTTGGATGCGGCGAAGCCTTCGGGCACCACGGTGCGCTGGCCGATGGCGGAGATCACGGTGTCGGCCTGGAGCTTGAACTCGGAACCGGGGATCAGGACCGGGGAACGGCGTCCGGAGGCGTCGGGTTCGCCGAGCTGCATGCGGGCGCAGGAGAGCGCGAGGGAGCCGTCGGCGTTCTTCGTGAGCGCGGCGGGCGCGGTGAGGAATTCGAACTTGACGCCTTCCTCCATGGCCTCGTCGACTTCGACGGCCTGCGCGGGCATCTCGTTGTGGGTGCGGCGGTAGACGATGGTCACGTCGCCGCCGAGGCGGAGCGCGGTGCGGGCGCAGTCGATGGCGGTGTTGCCGCCGCCGACCACGATGGTGCGTCCGGGATTCGGGCAGTCCTTCCAGTTTTTTCCGGCGATGTCGCCGAGCCATTGGATGCCCTTCTGTGCGGCTTCCTCGCCGTCGATGCGCATGGAGCTGGAGGCCCAGGATCCGACCGCCAGGATCACGGCGTCGAAGTCCTGCTCGAGCTGTTCGATCGTGAAATCCTTGCCGAGTTTCTGGCCGGTGCGGATCTCGATCCCGCCCATCTTGTCGAAGTGGGCGAGCTCCTTGCGGAGCGTGTCCTTCGGCAGGCGGAATTCCGGGATGCCGTAACGGAGCATGCCGCCGGCTTCGGGCATCTGTTCGAAGAGGAACGAGGAGACGCCCTGGAGGCGCAGATAGTAGGCGGCGGAGAGGCCGGCCGGGCCGGCGCCGACGATGGCGACGCGCTTGCCGTTGAGGGCCGGAAGCTCCTCCATGTAGGTGTCGTAGTACATGTCGGCGGAGAGGCGCTTCACGTCGTTGATGGAGACGGGCTTGCCGCCGATGTTGCGGCGGCAGTCGCGCTCGCAGAAACGCGGGCAGACGCGGCCAACGGACATCGGCAGCGGGATGCGCTGCTTGATGATCTCGAGGGCCTTTTTGAAGTCGCCGTTGCGGCCGGCGCGGACGTATTCCTCGACAGTGGCGTGCGCGGGGCATGCGAGCGTGCAGGGGGCTTCGCAGTCGCCGGTGTGCTCGGAGACGAGCAGGGAGAGGGCGGTGCGGCGCATGTCCTTTACCTCGTCGGAGGAGGCGTCGATCTCCTGTCCGGGAGCCGGGCAGGCGGAGCAGGAGGGCAGGAACTTGCCGGTCTTGCAGTCCTTGACGACGCAGACGAAGCAGCTGGTGGTCTTGGAGATTTTCTGGTTGTAGCAGAGCGTGGGGATCTCCACGCCGATGCGGGCGGCAGCCTGAAGGATGGTCTCGCCCGGCTGTGCGGCGACCTCGCGGCCGTCGATTTTGAAGATGATGTCAGACATGGACGTTACCTCAGTTTGCGGATTGTTTGCGGACGCGGGAGACGGCCTTCTTCGGGCAGACTTCGATGCAGGAATTGCACTTGGTGCACTTGGCGTTGTCGACCGAGAAGTTGTTGGCGGGGTCGATGGCGCCGACCGGGCAGGTCTTCACGCAGAGCTTGCACTTGATGCACTTGGCGGGGTCGATGGCGACGTCGACGAGCGCGGGGCAGGCGAGCGCTTCGCAGACGTGGTCCTGGACATGCGCGAGGTATTCGTTCTTGAAATAGCGCAGCGTGGAGAGCGCGGGGTTCGGGGCCGTCTGGCCGAGGCCGCAGAGCGCGCCCTTCTTGATCTTCGGCGCGATGTCTTCCAGGAACGCGATGTCGTCCATGGAGCCCTTGCCGGAGGTGATGCGCTCCAGCGCCTCGTACATGCGGGTGGTGCCGACGCGGCAGAACGTGCACTTGCCGCAGGATTCGCGGCGGGTGAAGTTCAGGAAGTAGCGCGCGGTCTCCACCATGCAGCGGTTGTTGCCGATCACGATGAGGCCGCCGGACCCCATGATGGCGCCGAGCTTGCCGAGGGAGTCGTAGTCGATCTTCACGCCGAATTCGGAGGCCGGGATGCAGCCGCCGGAGGGACCGCCGGTCTGGACCGCCTTCACGGTGCCGGGCTCGGCTCCGCCGATGTCGTACACGATCTCGCCGAGCGTGATGCCCATGGGGACCTCGACGAGGCCCGGGGTCTTCACGTCGCCGGCGAGGGCGAAGATCTTGGTGCCCTTGCTCTTCTCCGTGCCGATGGCGGCGTAGGCTTCCGCGCCGATCTGGAAGATGATCGGGATGTTCGCGAACGTCTCGACGTTGTTGATGGCGGTCGGGAGCGTGTTCCAGCCGCTGTCCGTCGGGAACGGCGGACGGAAACGCGGGGTGCCGCGCTTGCCTTCGAGCGAATGGATCATGGCGGTCTCTTCGCCGCAGACGAATGCGCCGGCGCCTTCCTTGATGGTGATCTCGAGCGGGGCTTCGCGGTTCGGGAGCTTGTTGAGGCCGGCTTTCTTCATCTCCTCGATGGCGATCGTAAGGTGCTTGATGGCCAGCGGGTATTCTGCGCGGCAGTAGATGAAGAGGCGGGTCGCGCCGGTGGCATATGCGCCGATGAGCATGCCTTCGAGGACCTGGTACGGGACGCTTTCCATCATGGAGCGGTCCATGAACGCGCCCGGGTCGCCTTCGTCGGCGTTGCAGATCTGGACTTTGTCCGGGACCTTCTTGGCAGCGAGGAAGCTCCAC
>JAFXYP010000030.1 GCA_017541665.1 Lentisphaeria bacterium
CTGCGTGTTCGCGTGCTTGCCGGCGAGGTTGTCCTTGCCCGCAGCGAGGTCGTCCACGAGCCAGTGGTGGCGGAACCGCTGCGCGAGCGCCTTGTGCGTCTCGTCCTTCGTTTCCGCGTAGAGCTTCCAGAAGACTTCGCCCATGCCGCCGAACTCCATGTCGAGCATGCGCTGGCATTTCTTCTCGTCCAGCCCCTTCGTGAGGCCGTCGACCCAGCGCGCGAAGTTCACCAGCACGTCCTTCGCCTGTTCGTTCCCGGCGACCTTCCACGCGTCGTAGAGCCCCTCGGCGATCTTGTGCTGCGTGTACCACGGCGCCCAGGTGCGGTTGATGGTTTCCACGTCGCCGTCCTTCAGCGCCTCGAGCGCGCGGCGGGCGTTCCGCGACATGCAGCCGATGTAGCCGGACTCGCCGTAGAGCTTCTGGCAGCGCGCCATCTCGCCGATGATGTAGTCCACGCGCTCCTTGAACCGCGTGTCCCCCGTGGTGGCGTACTCGAGCGAAAGCGCCGTCAGGTAGTGCCCGAGCGTGTGCCCGGAGAGGTCGCTGCTCTCCCAGCCGCCGTAGACCGGGGCCTTCGGCGTCTCGCCGCAGTATTCGTACATGCGCGCCATCAGGCGGTCCGGGCTCAGCGTGAGCAGGAAATCCGCGTTGCGCTTCTTGTTCGCGAGGAACGGGCTTTCGAGGAGTTCGACCTCGTTGAGCTTGAACGGGACGGCGGGGGGTGCGCCGAACGTGAACGGGATGGACGATGCGATGGCGGCGGAGATGCAGAGACAGTGTTTCATGGCTTTGGTCATGTCGGGTGGTTCCTGTATGGGGGAAAACGTGTTTTTGTTACAGGGCGGCTGGCGGCGGAATATGCCGGTTTGAGTCCAATTAAATTTTAAGAACGAAACAATATAGACCTGAAAGAAGGAAAAAGCAAATGGAAATACATTAAATTTTAAAGAAAAATGCGGCGGGGAAAGACGAAAAGCCTTTTTTGTATAAAACTAAACACAATAGCTTGACAAAGTGATACAATTGCGTTATATTTGATGTTAAACACAGGAGGTGCATGATGGCAACTACAACAAGTCGGGCTGTTCGCAGATCATCAACCGCTCGTATTTCAAACAAGACCACCCGCAGGACTTCAGCTCCCCGGCAGAAGAGCTTCAGCGTGCGAACCGATCCGGCATTAAAAAAACAGGTTGATATCTTTCTTGAAAACGTCGGCATGTCGATGTCGACGGCGATCAACCTTTACCTCAGAAAGATTGTTTTGGAGCAACGCATTCCGTTCGAAATCTCCCTTCCTCCGCTGGATCCGGAATCCCGGGCGGCGCTTCTGGAGGCGGAGGAACTCAAGAAGCCCGGTGTCGGCAAGGTGTTCAAGACCGTTGACGAGCTTCGCGAGGACCTGCTTTCATGAATTATGAGATCAAACGCACCACGCAGTTCAAAAAAGATGTCAAACTCATGCTGAAGCAGGGTAAGAATATCCAGGCCCTGCTTGATGTCGTTGAATTGCTCAGGACCGATGCGCCTCTGCCGGATCAATGCCGCGACCATGCCCTGTCCGGGAACTGGTCCGGGAAACGGGAATGCCATATCGATCCCGACTGGCTGCTGATCTATGAAAAATGCGAGGGGCTTCTTCTGCTGACGCTCCTCAGAACAGGTTCGCACAGCACGCTCCTGCGAAAATGAGCCTGCCGAGATTGCCCTGAAATAGTCGTTTCGGGCGTCTTTCTGCACATTTCTTTCTTCTTTCTGCCCATTTTTACTTGAAAAATAGGCAGAAGCGATGCTGTTTTTGTGCAGCAAAAAAGATTCGGGAACGCGGTTCAGATTGTTGCCACCAAAAGAGATGCGAGTACCGCGAGAAGCAAAAAGAACATGGGATAGACTGCAAATGCCACCGTGGCAATCCGTAGATCACGATTCTTCCATTCGTTGAAATGGACCAGATAGAAGATCATTACGATGAGCAGGACCGGAATGAGGGATATCCATGGAAGTCCGGTTTCGAACAAGACTGACAGAGGCCACAAGAGCGTCGTGTGTACCAGTATCAAGACAAAGCAAGACCAGAATACGTCGCCGAATCCACAGCTCCTGCTTCCGGTTCCGATAAAACAGGACGAAAAGCACGGTCGAGACGATGATGCCAGGCAAAGTGAGTATGACTGTTGGTATGGTCGTTCCTCGGTTTTCACTCGGGGAGGAGGAAGCGAACACAAGGATCGAATTCAGAGGCGGCGCGGGCGTGGGCGGCGTGTGCGGCGGCATCGTCGCGGAAGAGCGCGAGGATGGTCGGGCCGCTGCCGCTTACCATGGCGCGGAGCGCGCCGTGTTTGAGCAGGAAATCACGGAGGAGGACCAGCAGGGGAAATTTGACGAAGAGGGCGTGTTCGAGGTCGTTCCGCATGAACTGCGCGGCGGATTCGAAGTCGCGGCGGCGGAGGGCGTCGATCAGCTCATTCGTGCGGGGCGGCTCGGCGACGGCGCGGGCGAGGTCCATGTGCTGGTACGCCCATGCCGCGCTGACCGGGAACTGCGGCGCGGCGAGCAGGATCGGGAGGCGTTCGGGGAGGCCGTCGACGGGCACAAGGTGTTCGCCCGCCCCAGTCACGTGCGAGGGACGCGGATTCAGGAAGAACGGCACGTCCGCGCCGAGGGAGAACGCGATGGATTCGAGCCGTTCCTGCGAAAGCGCGCGGAAGCGTTCCTGAAGCAGGCGGAGCACGGCCGCACCGTCCGCGGAACCGCCGCCCATTCCGGCGGCGACGGGGATGTGTTTTTCAAGATGGATGACGAGTCCCGGGACGTCCATTCCGGCGGCCTTGCAGTACGCGTAGACCGCCTTGCCGCAGAGGTTCTTCTCCGGTTCGAGCGGGACACCGGGCGCGTCGCAGCGGATGGCGACGCCGGACGCCGCGGGCGCGTCATCAAGCCGTATTTCGTCGGACGGATCGCGGAAGGGATAGAAGAGCGAATCCAGGTCGTGGTAGCCGTCGGGGCGTTTCGCGGTGACGGCGAGCGAGAGATTGACTTTGGAGCAGGTCAGCATCGAGGGGGACGAGCGGGATTACTTCTTGAACTTGTACAGACCGTACTTGTAGTTGTAGTCGTGGATCTCGCGGCAGATGGCATCGGCGACTTCGAGTGCGCGGAGGCCCTGTTCGCCGGTGACCTTCGGCGGGACGATCTTGCCGGCGACCTTCGTAGCGATCACGGCGTCGACGAAGTTGTTGATCTCGTCGGCGAGCGCGTTGGTGTGCGTGCAATTGATGTCCTTCTTGCCGACGCCGAGGAACCCCTTGCGGTAGATGACGCCCGTGCCGTTGGAGTAGTCCATGGAGATGTAGGAATCGGTCTGGAAGACGCGGAATTTGCGCATGACCTTCGCGCTGATGCGGCTGGCTGTGATGTTCGCCACGGCGCCGTTCACGAACTTGATGCGGACGTTCGCGATGTCCTCGGTGTTGCTGAGGATCGGCACGCCGACGGCATCGAACTTCTCGATCTCCTGCCCGACCATGGTGAGCACGAGGTCGAGGTCATGGATCATGAGGTCGATGACGACGCTGACCTCGGTGCCGCGGCGGTGCTGGCCGGGACGCGGCGGGGGATATTTCGCGAGGCGGTGCGCCTCGATGAAGAGCGTGTTGCTGCGGTTCTTCTCCAGGAAGTCCATAGCGGGGTTGAAGCGTTCCACGTGGCCGACGGCGAGCACGACGCCCTTTTCGTTGGCGAGGCGGACCATCTCGCGGGCGTGTTCGACCTCGGAGTCGATGGGCTTCTCCACGAGCACGTGCTTGCCCTTCTGAAGGAGCGGCATGACGGTGTCGTAATGGAGCGTGGCGGGGACGGCGACCGTGAATGCGTCGCAGCTGTCCACGAGCTCGTCGAGGTCCTGGAACGCCCGGACATTGAACTCCCTGGCGGCGTCCGCCGCGACCTTCGGGGACGCGTCATAGATGCCGACGAGCTCGGCGTGGGGCGCGGTGCGGTACAGGTTGGTGTGGAATTTGCCGAGGACTCCGGTGCCGATGACGCCGACTTTCAGTTTGGGTTCGTTAGCCATATTGAGGGGGTTCCTTGCGGTTGCCGCGTATGTCAGGTGTGTGGATGGATTCGGGTTCAGTTCGAGGGTTCGTCGCCGAGGTATTTGTCCGGGAGCAGGTAGCCCCGGACGTAATCCGCGACGGCTTCGGCGAGCGGGGTCCTGCCGCCGGTGAAGCCTGCGGAACGGAGCTTCGTCATATCGGCGCAGGTGTAATACTGGTACTTGCCGCGGAGAATCTCCGGCATGTCGATGTATTCGATGCGGCGGGGCTTGCCCATCGCGTCGAAGACTGCGGAAACGAGCTCGTTCCAGGTCTCGGCGAGGCCGCTCCCGGCGTTGCAGATGCCGCAGAGCTCCGGGCGGTCGAGCAGGAAGAGGACCATCTCCACGATGTCCTTCACGTACACGAAATCGCGTTTCTGTTCGCCGTCGGCGTATTCGGGGCGGCAGGACTTGAAGAGCTTCACGGTCCCGGTGTCTCGGATCTGCTCGAACGCGCGGCAGACCATGCTCCGCATGGACCCCTTGTGGCGTTCGTTCGGGCCGAAGACATTGGTAAATTTCATCCCGGCGATGGAGTTGACGAGGCCGTTGCGGATGGCCCACAGGTCGAACATCTGCTTGGAGTAGCCGTACATGTTCAGCGGGCGGAGCGCCGGGATGCCGTCGAGGGCGTCGGAGTAGCCGCACTCGCCCGCGCCGTAGGTGGCGGCGCTGGACGCGTAGACGAACCGGACGCCGCGCGCGGCGCAGAGCGTGGCGAGGAGCTTGGTGCACTCGAAATTGTTGTGGACGAGGTAGGAGGCATCAAGCTCGGTGGTGGAGGAGCAGGCGCCGAGGTGGACGACCGCCTTTGCGGAGGCGGGGAGGCCGTTCGCCGCGAGCTCGCGGAAGAAATCGTCCTTTTCCATGTAGTCCGCATAGCGGAGGGCGCGGAGGTTTTTCCATTTTTCGGACTCGCCGAGGTGGTCGACGATCAGGATGTCGTCGATGCCCCTGCGGTTGAGTCCCCAGACGACGGCGCTGCCGATGAATCCGGCTCCGCCTGTGACGATGTATTGGGTGTTCGGGATGTCCATGGGAACGGTAAATCGGGTGGGAAGGTTGTTACCAGTTGTATATGGCGGAGCCGCGTCCGAGGAGGGATTCACTGCGGCGCGGGTCGCTGCTGTTCCAGGGGAAGACGGTGTTGTCGGCATTGTCCTGCAGGCGTTCGCTCACGTTGCCGAGGCGTTCGCGTTTTTCGACGCTGTGGACGTGGGAGAAGAACCCTTCGCCGGATTCCTCCTCCTCGGCCTCCTGCTGCATTTGCGCGCGGAGCCGGGCGCGGCGCGCGTAGTAGTCCGCGACTTCCTCCGGCGACATATTCGCGATCTGTTCGGGCGTAAGTTCGGCCATCTGCTGCCTCTTTTTCGCCTCGGTGGAGGCGCAGGACGATGCGCAGAGGAAGGAAACCGCGCATGCGGAAACGATCAGGAGCGCGAGTTTCGATACAAGTTTCATGGCTTGGGTTCCTTTCTTCAGATGAGGGGAGAGATGACGACGACGGTGCGGTCGTCCTGTTCGCCGTTGGCGGGGGCGAAACGGTCGACGCTGTCCATGATCTTCGCGACGGCTTCGCGGGGGGATTCCTGCGCGACGCAGGATGCCATGAAGCAGTCCTTGATCCGCTGGATGCCGAACTGTTCCCCGTCCGCGTTTTCCGCCTCGTTGATGCCGTCCGTGAACATGATGATCGACATTTCCGGGCCGAACTGGGTGTTGAACGTGTCGTATTCGGTGAGCTCGGACGGGAAAAGCCCGAGGCCGGCGCCGTTCGGGTTGATGCTGCGGATGTGGTTGCGGACGTACAGAATGAGCTCGGTGTGCCCGGCGCGCGCGTATTCGAGCGTGTTCTCCTTTTTGTTCAGCAGGCAGACGGCGAGCGTGATGTAGCGGCCGTCGCCCATGTCGCGGAAGAGGTTGTCGTTCAGCTCGAACAGCATGGCTTTCAGCGTGGTGAAATGCGGGATGTTGGCGCGGATGAAACTGCGCGTCATGGCCATGATGAGGCATGCCGGGATGCCCTTGCCGCATGCGTCGCCGATCACCACGAGCAGGCGGTTGGAGTCGATCTCGACGAAATCGTAGAAGTCGCCGCTGACCTCCTTCGCGGCGCGGGAGACCGCCTGAATGGAGAAGCCGCCCCATTGCGGGCAGTCCGGCGGGAGCAGGGACCGCTGGAGCGTGCGCGCGAATTCGAGTTCCTGCGAGATGCGCTGCTGCTGGCTGAGGCGGTCGTACATCTCCATGATGTTGCGGGCGAGGATGACCGGGCCGGTGAGGAGGCTCAGGCGGTTGATCTGCTCCTGCGTGAAGAATTTCCGATGCGGCGCCGAGCTGTTCGATGCGCAGATGATCCCGATGAGGAGCTTTTCGTAGATCATGGGGACGGCGATGAACGTCTTCACGGTCTCGGTGTGCGTGATCTTCGTCAGGAGCGGGTGGCGCGGGTCGCTGATGAGCAGGGATTCGTGCGCGAGCACCGTGGAGAGGATGAGGTCGGCCAGGTCGCGCGGCGGGGTGCTTTTCGCCTTTTCCGCGGCGTCCGGGGCGTTGATGTCGCAGGGCAGGGGGCGCGAGAGCTGGAGCGGGTAGTGCGGCGTCATGCCGGACGGGTAGAACGCGCCGTCGCGATAGAGGTAGACGCAGACGGAATCCGCCTGGATGAGGTCGGACAGGTATTTCGCCGTGACGCGCATCCATTCGCTCTTGTCCTCGGTCTGGCGGACGCCGCGCGAGAACATGGTCAGATAGCTGTTCGTCTGGGCGTTGGTATGGATCGCGCTCTCCAGCTTGCTGCGAAGCAGGGCGATCTTGATGCGCTGATACAGCGCGATCAGCCCGACGACGAGCAGCAGGGCCAGCAATCCCGTGATGATCCAGAACATGAGACAAACTCCAACAAGTTTCAAATTAACTCTAACTATACCCCGTCAATGCGCTTTCTTCAACCGGAAAATGAAGAAATCTCCGACTTTTTTCTATATTTTTCGCGCAGGGGCGCGATTTTTCGCCGTTTTTGGTGTATTTTTGCAGATTCGTGTAGAAAACTGACACGAAAAAGCCGACGCCGCGGGGATGCGGACGCCGGCAGGAATGTTTGCTGTGGTTGTGAGGAGGAAAGGTGTTGCCGCCGAGGGCGATCACTCCGGTTTCTTCGGCAGGTAGACGGCGCGGATGGAAACGCCGGGATCGACTGCGCGGACTGTGAACGTGTTCTGCCCCTGTTTGAGGTTTTTCATCGGGACGACCACGCGGGCGAAATTGTCGAGGATCAGCGTGCTGCGCGGGCCGTTCTCCTCCTTGAGGCTGTCGGAGTTCGGGACGGCGACGGTCTGGAGGTAGTTGCCGTTCAGCCAGACGGACACGCGGGTCTGCCTGCCGGGGTAGAGCGCGTAAGACGGGATGAAGTCGATCAGGGCGTTTGCCTCGGATTTATCTGTTTCGAAAGCGAACTCGAGGCCGGGAGCATTTTCGTCCTTTTCGTCGAAGGAAACGTCCGGGGAGGCGGGGACGAGCGCCCAGCTGCCGGTGGTGTAGGATGCGCCTTCGTCGTCCCTGTTCCAGCCGGTTCCCACGGGCTCGTCGTAAGGCTTCTCCATGCCGCTGAATCCCGCCCAATGCGGTTTCGGGCTGTCGAAATCATTGTCGAAGTGGCTGTTTTTTGCCACGGCCTGCCGGATGAGGTCGGCGGACCAGCCTTTCTTGTGGTCGGTGTTTCCGAAATGCCACCCGCGGCCGTCGTTCCACGGCCACTGCATGTGGGTCCACCATTCGTTGTTGGTCGTGCGGTTGCGGACGGTGTCGGGGAGGAAGCCCGCCCATTTGCCGTCCTTGAGCTTGCCGAAGCGTTCGCGGTTGGCGTCGATGGCCTGGATGTACGGTTCGGCGGCGGCGCGGAGGTCTTTGTTTTCTTTTGCGGCCTGGCGGCAGGCGAGGAAGACGAGTCCGGCGTTGCCGAGGTACTGTGCCTGATATCCGGCGATCTCGAACCAGGCGTCCGCCAGTTCCGGCGTTTCCATCTGCCGTTCGGCGTTTTTCGCCTCGGAGATCAGGGTTTCATACTGTTTCTTCAGCGGTTCGATCTGGTCGTCGCGGAGATCGTTCGCCCATGTGCGGGACATTTCCTCGGGCTTGCGGAAGGCGCCGAGCTGGAAATAATCCATGAGCGTCCAGACCGCGTCGGCTTTTTCCGTCCGGTACGAATCCGACGTGTCCTTCGCGAAGTTCTTTTTCACGAAATCCGCCAGGAATGCGCCCTGGTCCAGTTTGTCGGGATTCATGAAATACCTGCCCGACTTATCCAGGGGTGCCGTGATTATGCCGCGTGAGGTCCTGGTGGGATCCCATGCGAGGCGGGCGAAATAGTCCACGCCGATCTCCATAAGCTTCAGGTCGCCGACGTTCAATACCCACAGGTCGCGGGCGTTGTTGTCCCAAGCCTTGCGGAGTTCCAGCTGCATGAGCGCGGGCGGGGTGGTGTTCAGCTCGCAGTAGGAATGCGGCCCGCCGTAGTAGGAGATATGGTAGTACACGCCGGAACCGCCGGAACGCTTCTGTTCCTCCGGGTTGCTCAGGCGGCGGATGTAGCCGTAATTGTCATCGACCCAGACGAGCGTGACGTCTTCGGGGACCTCAAGTCCGGCGTCGTAGATGGCGAGGACCTCCTTGTAGGGGACGAAGCACTGGGCGATCGGGCCCCATTCCCTGCTCACGCCCGCGTCGAGCATGGCGCGCTGGTTCGCGATCGCCTTCGAAACGAGCGCCTTCTTCTCGTCCATCGTGTTCGCGCCCGCCATGGCGGAGTCGTGGATGCCGCGGATGCCGAGCGTCCAGACGGCCTCCTTGTCGCCGCGTTCGTCAACGCTTTCCTTCCAGTAGGAGTCGATCTTCGCCTGGTTCGTGATGTAGTTCCACTCGCCGTCTTCCTTCTTCCAGTGGCAGTTGTTGCGGAGCATGGGCTCGCAGTGGCTCGCGCCCATCACGATGCCGTACCGGTCGGCGAGCACGGGGTTCTCCGGCACGGCGCCGAACTCGACGCTCACGTCGTGCATGGCGGGCCAGAAGTAGTTCATGCGGAGCCGGAGCATGAGCTCGAAGATCTTTTCGTTGGTCTTCGGCCCGATGCGCCCGAAGCCGTCCTTCTCGAAGTTGTTCTTCGCCCACTCGTGAAGCGCCCAGTCCTCGTCGTTGATGAAGATGCCGCGGTATTTCACCTTCGGGGCGTCGATGAATTGTCCGAAATCGGTTCCATTATTGTACGGACCGACGAACCAGAGCGTGTCGGCATGTCGCGGGGGGACGTCCGCCCACCAGTTCCACGGGGACATGCCGCAGTCTTCGGAAAGCTGCATAAGGCCGTAGGCGGTGGCGCGGCGGTCGCTGCCGATGATGATGAGCGCGTTGTTCGCATCGATCGACCTGGTCAGGCTGTCGTTCTTTTGGCCTTTTGCCGTGTAGAGCGTGTGTTCCCACTTGCCCCTGATCCCGGAAACGTCGATCCCGTATTCCGCGACGAGTTTGTCGATCAGCGGGCTGTGTCCGAGTGTGCCCGCGATGACGATGTCCTCCTTCATTTTGCCCGGTTCGATCCTGCTTCCGAGTACGGCGGCGTCCTCGCGTCCGGTGACTGCCTTCAGGTCGGAACAGAACATTGCGGCGGCTTTCTTCACGCATTCGTAGTCCGCGTCATCCACGATGACCTGAAGCGTCGAGGCATTTTTATTGTCCGCGAGCGTGACGATCGGAATGTATACGCCCTGCGGCAGTATGCTGCCATCGGAGGTGACGCCCGCGACGGACGCCTGAAACGGAATCGCGGCGCAGCAGACGGTTGTTGCCGCGGCGAATTTGCGGAAGGTGCGGAACGGCATGGGGGGGACTCCTTCGTTTGATCCCGGGCGGGCGGATGTGCTGCATGCGCCCGGACCGGACATGTTCTTTGATACGTTTTTCTTTACTATAGCCCGGCGGGACGGTTATGTCAAGGCGCTGGACGTCTTTCCCGATAAAAAAAATAGAATCGTTTTTCCCTGTCTGACCGTCCGGATCGGGGCGATATCCGGGAAAAATCGAAAATAACGTTAAAAAATAGGAGAAAACGGTTTGAAATATGCGCATGCGGGTATTATATTACAGCAAACAAGTGTGCGAAACGCATCATTTTTCCTGCCGCGAGGCGGTTTTGAGGCGGATCCGCATTTCCCGTACGCGTTATCAACAATTATCAATACTCAAACGAAAGGACGACACCATGAAATCACGTTCCTCCAAACAGTTTACCCTGATCGAGCTCCTGGTCGTGATCGCGATCATCGCGATCCTCGCCGCAATGCTCCTGCCCGCGCTCGGAAGCGCCAGAAGAACGGCGAGAATGGCGCAGTGCACCTCGAACTGCAAGCAGTTCGCCCAGTCGAACCACCTGTACGCCACGACCTTCAACGGTTACGTGACCCCGATCACGAACTGGGGCGACGAGCACGGGACCAACATCTGGCCCGCCCTCCTCTGGAACCAGCTCGGAGCCAGCGTGATGCCTTCGGATCAGGAGCACCAGTCCTACCAGGCTTCCTGGGGGTCCCCCGTGAACGCCTCCAAGATGTTCGAATGCCCCGCCGACGAAGGTCTCAAGACTCTTGAGCCGATGGATATGCCGAAGCTCTCCTACGCCATCAGCCGCAACGCCGTGTTCAACCTGACGAGCACCACGTACGACTCCATTACGAAAGGCGCAAAGAACAGGACTTCGAACTTCAAGGATCCCTCTCACATGATCTATGTGTGCGACACCAACTGGAGCGAAGGCCGCGGACATGACCAGCAGTACGCCCGCCTTTACAGCCACAACAAAGTCAGCGACTTCAAGTTCATGTCCGGCAGCGTCGTGCACGCATACGACCAGGCGGTTCTCGGCTACGAAGACAACAGTCAGGGCCGCAGCATGTCCAAGTATCTGGCAGCACCCCAGCCCAGGCATGTGGGTGTGACCTGGAACTACTCCTTCATCGACGGCCATGCGGCGAACCTCCACCCCGAACAGACCCATGCCAAAGATGGCAAACCGGAACTGACGGGAAAAGGAACGCTGGAAGGTGATGTCGTCGGCAAACACACGCCCAACGGGATGTGGACCTTCAACCACAAGGACTGGGGCGGAAACGTCGGCAACAACTGATCCGACTCTGCTTCTATCTGAAAGAAATGATTTGCTCCGGTGCGGCCTTCGATGCCACGCCGGAGTTTTTTTGCGTCGACGGGGCAGGGGGAGATTTCGGATGAAGGGGGGGGAAGAGGGGAGCGCCGACAGTGCCTTTCAGGCGGGCGCTGCGTCACGCCAGGAGGAGACTGTCCTGTTTGAAGAGGCTGCTGTCGGTCGGGAGGCATCCGGTGTCGGCTGCAGCTGAGGAGAAAGTGTCGTCCGTCCGGGCGACGGTGAGTTCATTCTGCCTGGGGCTGATGCCGATGTCGGAGGCGGAGGCGCTCCGGTCGTCCATCTCCGGCATTTCGAGCGCGGAGCTGTTTGCAGGGGCAAAGGATGCGAAGGCGTTGTAGTACACTTCGGTGTCCTTCTTCGCGCTGCCGGCCTGCATCACGACGAAATACCGGACCGTCGCGCCGGTCGCTTCCTTGACCTTGAGTTCCCTGGAGTTCGAGCCGGCTTTGGTGTCCTTGTCCGTCTTCACGCTCAGCGTGCCGACGGAGCTCTTCGCCCACTTGCCGTTTTTGAGCGTGTATTGGAAGAGCGCGAGCTTCGAGGTCACGCCGCCGGTGCCGCAGGTCTCGACCGCGAGCGTGACGGTCCCCTTGTCGAAGAACACGAGTTCGGCGCAGTCGTACTCGTCGCCGAAGCCGACGAATCCTGTGTATGTCCTGCCGTCGACCGTCTCCCCGATCGTCACGGAATCGCCTTCGAGGTCGACCTCCATGTCGATGCGTTTCTGTTCCCCGGCGATCTCCGTGGAGCGGAGGCCCGTTTTGATCTTGCCGGCGGCGTCAAGCGGGCTGCCGTTCGTGCCGAAGTCGGCATATCCGTACAACTTGCTGTCGACGGTCACGCTGTAGTATGCGTTGCCCTTCTTGTCCGTGCTCTCCACGGACACGTAATATCCGGCCGGATCGCCGGCCGCCGCGCCGACGCCGAGGCGGTCGAGCCGAATTGCCTTCTGGCTCGATGCCGAATCACCCTTGTTCACGTTGAGTGTGACTGTCTGGAGGGTCTTCATAACCCAGGCGCCGGTCTTCGCGTTCCGGCTCAGGCTGTAGACCTTGAGCTTCACGTTCCCGGTGGCCCTGACCGTGAAACTCAGCTGCACGGGCTGCGTCGCCGACAGCTTCACGAAGTCGGATGTGTCGCCGAATCCGACGAAGTTCGAGTAGTCCTTGTTGAGCCTGAGCTTGCCGTCCTCGCCGAAATTGTTGTCGAACTGGACCGGCGTTTCGGTCGCGGTCCCGGTGATCGTCACGGGCAGGAAAGCCGCGGTCTTCTCCGAAGGAAGCTTTTTGTCCAGCAGGGGGCCGTTGTTCCACCCGTCATCCCCGTCGTCGTAGAAACAGCAGGCGTCCTGATCGAGCGTCACCTTGTAATACGCCGCGCCGCCTTTTTTCGCGTTCGTGGACTGCATGGAGATGTAGTAGTCGCCCCTTTCGAGCATCAGCGAACCGGTCTTCCCCGAATACCGGTTCTTCTTCAGGATCGCGGTCGTCTGGAGCGTCTTCACCGTGTACTTGCCGTCCTTGCCCTCGACGAGCTTCTGGATGATGAACTTCGCCGCATCCGTGGCGTCGATGAGGAAGCTCAGTTTCGCGGCGTGGTCCAGCGTGATCTTCGCGTAGTCCGCCACGTCGCCGAATCCGACGAAATTGCGCCTGCCGTCCTTCGAGACGGAGCCTTCGGAGTCCAGCAGGATCTCCTCCATGGTTCCGGACGTCAGCGCCGCCGGGACGGTGTCCTTGATCTTCGGGTTCGGCGTCTTGTTTTCGCACAACTTGTTGTTCCAGCCGCAGTCGGCGTGGTTGGCCGTCCCGGCAGCCCCGACCGTGAGGGTCAGGACGCGGTCCGAGAGGTTCAGCGAATACCCCGTGCCGTTGATGTCGACGGACTGCCCGACCGAGAACGTGCCGAGCGCCGCGCCGGCGGCGTCCAGGACGGAGAGGCTTGTCTCGAATTCCGGCGCGTCGTCCGCGAGGATGTACAGGCCCTTTGCCTGCGTGCCGGAGACCGTGAGCGTGAAGAGCGGCGATCCCTGGATGCACGAAAGCCCTTTTGCGCGTGCGTCCGCGCCCGGCTTGAGGTTCGAAATATCGAAGTCGAGGGTCGAACCGTCTTCGAAAAAGACGCCGGCGTCCGGCGCAAACACCATCCGTCCGGTCGCGGACCCCCCGGCGAAGACGTACATGCCCCCGCCCGCCTCGACCGTGATCCCGGCTGCGGTTCCGCCGGCGGAGACATGCAGGAGCCCGCCGGAGACCACGGTGTCCGTGAGCGTGCGGCCGGGAAGGACTGCGGCGGTTTTCCCCTCGGAGAGGACGAAGCCGGACGAGACGATGTTGGAAACGGTGCGGGAGGCGACCACGGATTCGTTGTCCGATGTGTCGACCGCCTTGAAATAGACGGTCGCGTTGTCCTCCACGGTCACCCCGTCCGCGTATTCGAGCCATTCGCCGTTCGCGCCGATCCGGTACAGTTTGGATGCCAGCGCCACGTCGTCATGGTAATCCGCGGTGAGGACGACCCGGCCGCAGGTCGGTTCCGTGACGTCTGCCCTGATGTTGGAGACGGTCGGGGCGACGGCATCGACCGGAACGTGCTCCGAAACAGTCAGCGTCAGTGCGCCGTCATTGAGTTTCAGCAAGTAGTCCGAATCGTTGATGCAAACGGTTGTTCCGGTCGTTAGCGAACCGAGCATGGTCCCGTCCGTACCCCGGACTGAGATGGACTTACTGAACTTGCCGACGCCGTCCGCAAGCCGGTAGGACCCGTGCGCCTGCGAGCCGGAGACCGTGAGCGTGTAGACGGGGTTCCCCTTGAACAGGGAGAAATCGTTGAGGAACGCGGCCCCGCCGGGCGCCGCGCCGGACAGGTCGAAATCCATGATGCCGCCTCCGCTGATCCAGGCGGACGCCCCGTTTTCGAGGGTGACCTGCCCGGTGAGCCTGCCGCCGGGTTCGACGATGAGCCTGCCGCCGGATGCGACGACCGCGTTCGAGGCCGTGCCGCCGTCGCAGATGAAAGCCGAACCGCGCGAAAAAACGCTGGTGTCCGCCGCCGTGCCGCCGCTCGAAACATAGAAATTCCCAAAGCCGAAGACGTTCGTGGCGGATGCCTGCCCGCCCTGCGAGACGATGAATTCGCCGGGGATCCACCGGATGCTTTCCGATGTGCTTTCGGTGACGAGCCCGCGCAGGACGGTGCCGGAAGCGGTCCCGTCCTTCAATGTGAGGTTGGCTCCGCCCTGCACGTAGCAGTCCTGCACATTCTCCTTCGAATCGACCACGACCATGTTCGCCATGGCGACGACGGTCGTGCCGGGTTTGAGGACGAGGATGTCCGTTTCCGCCGCATTGTTGGATCCGCTCAGTTCCTGGACTTCGTTTCCCTCGTCCAGAACGACGCGGACATTGTGCATGCCCACGGCAAGTTCGCTGAGGGGGATGCCGGTCACGGTCCGGGCGGATTCCCCGGAGATGGATCCGTTGGTCGAAGAGCTGACGGGGATGCCGTCGACGAAAACGGATACGCCGAACTCCCCGGATTCCTTCGTGCCGAGGTTGGAAACGGTGAAGCTGAGGAAGACGGTGTCTCCGGCGAAACAGTAGTCCGCGGACTCCGTCGTATCCGGTGCGCCTGCCACGATGAGCTTATTCCAGTCGCTCCCGGCGATGTTGTCGAATGCCAGGTCCACGCTGCCGTTCACGTTGATCCCGATGACGGTGATGGCCTGAAGCGGCCGGTCGACCTTGTCGAAGCGGTAGGTGCCGCCCCACTGCATGCGCCTGCCGGACACATAGCAGTCGTCGAAAATGATTTCCTGCGTACCGGCGTTGTATCCGTATCCGACCATGGAGTGCCCGCTGATGGAGACCATCACCGGACGGCCGGAGTCGATTTCGTTCATGTAGTCGGCGAACGTGAAGCTGCCGCCCGCGACGTCGACCACGTAAGTGCCCGTGATCTCGTAGTCCAGCGCGTATCCGCGGGACTGCACGTACAGGTCGAGACCGTACAGCATGGTCGTGTCGACATGGCGGACGTTGCGCGTCGTGGAGCCCGCGGTGATCTCGAGATAGCTGGCGTTCTTGAAAATGTCCTCAAGCGAGGAGTAGGAAATGGTCGTGGAGAGGTTGTCGTTGCCGCGCCAGTACTGGCCGGTCCCGAGGTAGTCGGCGATGCAGTCCCAGTTGCTCGTGTCGATCGTCTTGTTGTCGGACTTGAACGAGTATTTCAGCTCCTGGGCGGGCGTCGTCTCCTTGCCGCCGCGGGAATGGAACCGCGAGACGAAGCTTTCCGTGGCGGTCGCCCGCCCCAGCACGGTGTCGAAGGCGTTCATGTTGTAGGCATTGCCGTCTGTGCCGCGCGACTTCGAGTCCACATCTCCCTCGATCATGTTCGAGAGGTCGGCCCCGCGGTATCCGTAAAGGTCGTAGTACCCCAGGACCATCGCGACGGCGGTCGGCGTGCAGCCGTACATGTATTCGGCCTCCGGCACGACCAGCGCGAGGAGGACGTCGCCATTGGCGTCTGTGCTGGTGTAAGTCGGCATGCTGATCTCCTGCTCCCGGGCTGAAACTGCAATTAATTCTATACTATACAGTCTTTCGTGTCTTTTGCAAGCGACGGTACTTCTCTTTTCCGGAATTTGTGGTCATGGGCGGGGAGTGCATGGCTCTGATCCGGGAAACATAAAAAACGCCCCCGTTCCGGGATGGAGCAGGGGCGTGGGTAGAATCCGTAAAACGGAAAAGAGGAGCGGACGTCAGTCCTCCAGGATCTTGTCGATGGCGGCGGCTTTCTTGAGGAGGTCGGCCGCGGCCTTGTCGGAGATGCCGAAGGTGTTGACCGCGGCTTCCATGGCATCGGCATGACCGTCGAAATTGCCTTCGAGGAATTTCACGGAGCCGTCGCCGAACGCGATGAAGATGCCGTCGAAGAAATCGTTGGGGTCTTCATAGAAGACGATGGTCTCTTCCGGGTTGTCGGCCTTGGCCGCGGCTTCCGGGGAGATGAGGACGGTGAACGGGAACTCTTCCGCGGCGTCATCGGTCGCCATTTCCTGCTTCGCCTCGTCCCACTTCGCGAAGACCGCGCCGCTGCCGTCCTCCGCGATGGCGAAGAAGACGCAGGGGCTTTCCGGGATCGTCGCTTCCTTCAGCAGTGCGAGCGCGGCGGTGGCGCCGAACTGGCGGTTCAGCTGTTCGATGTCGTCGACATCGGAGCCGCCGACGTTTTTCATGACGGTCATGATGCTCTGCGCGATCGGGCCGAGATAGGGCAGGACGCCGGAGACGACGCCCGCGACCGTGCCGGAGTTCAGGAGCGCGACCTGGAGATCGGACGTGATCGTGGTGAAGAGGAGGCCGTCGGCGCTGATCTGCGCGGTGTAGAGGATGCTGTGGAGGTTCTGGTTGAGGAAGATGGAAGGATCGGCCGTCGGGACCGCTCCGCCGGTGATGCCGGCCGCTGCCGAGTTGATCACGCCGGCGAGGCTGGCGATGGTCTTGAAGTAGTCCTCGGAGACCCAGGAGAAGCTGGAGAAGTCTTTGCTCGCGAGCGCAAGCATTTTGGCGAATTCGGCGTTGGAGGTCAGGTCGGAGCCCTTGCCGGCGATGCGGTCGCGGATGGCGGCCTCGTCATTGGTGGCGATGAGGTAGTTTCCGGCCTGGAAGATCGCGATGCCCTCGACGGGGACGAACTTGCCGTCCTTCACGAGCTCGGGGCTGGACTGGGTGAGGAAGTTCTCCAGCGCTTTCCAGCAGAGATCGCTCTTCGTGGTGAGGATGAGCGCGAACTTCGGGATCATGGACATGATGGCGGCTTCGGGGGCTTCCCCCTCGGTCGCGCCCTGGAGGTCTTCCTCCTTGAACTCGCGGCCTTCCGCATAGAACGAGATGCCGGAGATGCAGTCCAGGAGCTTGTCGGGCTGGATGCCGGAACTGGCGAGCGCGGAGATCTGCTGGTCGACGACCGCCATGGTGTCCTCATCCAGGATGGAACGGACCTTCTTGTCGATGAACGCATAGAGCGCGCCGGGCTCAAGTTTCGTGGTGACGGCGATGGCGGATTTCGGGGAGGCGAGCTTGAGCTCGGGAGCCGGGCCGTTCGAGGCGGCGCCGACCATGTCCCAGAACAGTCCCTTGTGCTCCGGCGCATACTCGAAGTCGATGCAGCGGTAGTAGTCGCCGTTCTTCTTGACGCTGGAGCCGCATCCGAGGAAGGTCTTCAGGCCGAATTCGTCGCCGACGAAACCGCGGATGGCGTCGAAGATCTCCTTAGCCTGGGGGACTTCCTCCGGGATCAGGGTGCCGAACGAATCAAACATCTTGTCGACCATCTGGTAGGCCGCGGCGCCGTCCGTGAAGCTGTAGGCGATGCCGCCCTTTTCGAGGCGGCCTGTGGTGATGTCGAAGACGGCGTTTCCGGTGCCGGCGGCTGCGGCGGATGCGGAACCGGTGCTTCCGGCGGCTGCCTCTGCGGCTTCTTCCTTGCCGCAGCTGATGCATGTGACCGCGGCGAGGGCGGATACCGCGAACGCGGCGATCCAGGCGAATTTCGAGTGTTTCATGGGGATATCTCCTTGGTGAAATATGGGTTAATTGTAAATGAAAATGAGTTGTTTCTCCCCACAGGCGAACGTCTGTGCGGAGCCAATTCTATAAATCTACACCACAAGGCTTTTTTTTCAAACGGATACCGAAGCAATTAAAACATAATTCAGAAAAAAAGAAAAAAGAATGAAATTGCGGCCGGGAACGGCATCGGGTTGCGCGGCTTTCCCGTGAAAAAGGGCAGGGGGCGCATGGACCGGATGCGGAAAGGCGGAAAACGGCGGCATTTTTCGGTTTTTTTCAAGTGTCGCTCTTGATTTTTCTGCTGCATCGCCTATTGTTTTTAATGCATCTTTTTCCCGCACATCCTTTCTGAAAGGGGTTGAAACCATGACACATGATGAAATCAAAGCGTTCATCGCGGACCGCACCCGCGAAGGACATAATCTCTCCAAAATCCAGGACATGCTCGCCGAACGGGGCGTGAAGATGACGTTCATGGAACTGCGCCTCATCGCGTCCGAGATCGAAACGTCGTTCTGGCAGCAGTCCGACCCGAAGCCGGAACCCGCCCCCGAACCGAAACAGGCGACGCAGGAACCCGCGCCCGCCGATGAGACGGACAATTTCCCGGAGGACGAACCCGGAGCGGAAGAGCTTCCCCCGGACGATGCGGCTGCAGGCGAAGCCCCCGCCGCGGATGGGGAAGCGAAGCCGCGCGGCCGTACCACCGTCACGCTCGACCAGCTCGCGCGGCCCGGATTCCTGGCGACCGGCGGCGTGCAGTTCGGCTCCGGTGCGAGCGGGAACTGGTGCCTTGACCAGATGGGCCGCCTGATGTTCGAGAAGCTCGAAGGCAAGCCCGACCGCCAGGACCTGCAGGAATTCCAGCTGGAGCTCCAGCGCATGTTTGCGAACTGATCCGTTTTTTTCCTGTTTTCAACTGTAAAACTCACATATTTCCTCCAAAAACAAGAAAGGTGTTTGCCATGATCCCCTATGCCCTGATCGCCGCGACCGCGGAAGCCGTCGAGACCGTCGCTTCCGCCGCAGAAAAAACTGCTGCTGCCCCCTCCGCCACGACTGTCCCGCAGAAACAGTCCCTCCTCGAAAGCCAGCTGAACGAGGCCGACAGTGTGGTCCGCCAGATCCAGGAGCAGGGCACCGGGTTCTTCTCGAACCTGTGGGATAAACACAGCGACGACGTGATCCGGTTCGTGAAGGTCGTCATCCTGACGCTCGTCGTGCTTGTGGCCGCGAAACTCATCTCCATGGCGGTGCGGAAGATCATCGCCCGCTCGTTCAAGAAGTTCGAGGGCGACGAATCCCTCACGCACGCCACCTACACGATCGTCCGCACGCTCATCTGGGTGATCGCCATGCTGATCATCCTCGACCTCTTCGGGTTCAACACCGCCAGCATCCTGACCGTGCTCGGCGCCGCCGGCCTCGCCATCGGCCTCGCCATGAAGGATTCGCTCAGCAACATCGCCGCCGGCATCATGCTCCTGATCCTCCGCCCGTACAAGCTCGGCGACTACATCGACTGCGGCAGCGTCAGCGGCACCATTCAGCAGATGGGGCTCTTCTCCACCGTGCTGAAGACTCCGGACGGCCTCTTCATCTCCGCCCCGAACAGCGTGGTCTTCGGGACGCCGATCAAGAACTATTCGCGCAACCCGACCCGCCGTTCGGACATCACGGTCGGCATCGCGTACGCCGATTCGCTCCCCGTCGCCGTAAAGGCGTTGATGGAGATCATGGAGCAGGAGCCGATGATCCTGAAGGATCCCGCGCCGGAAGTGCTCGTGGCGGAACTCGCCGACAGCTCCGTGCAGCTCACGCTCCGCTACTGGACCGCCACCGAGAACTACTGGCCCGCCTACTGGACCGTCAAGGCTCAGCTCAAGCCCGCCATCGAAAAGGCCGGACTCAACATCCCGTTCCCGCAACGCGTCGTCACGTTCGTCAACGCCCCGGACGCGAACGCGAAGCCCGGCGCGTAATCTCAAGCGCCGCCGCCCGTTTCCGCTTCGGAAACGAGCCCGGCGTGTAAGAGAAAGAGAGAAGAGCCTGCCAGTCTGTTTCATCCCGGGCCGCCCATTGGCGAGCCCGGGATAATAAGTCTTATGAGACCTGTTTGACCTATATTTTCCCCCCCCCGGTAATTACTGTCCGCATCCCGCCTCGTCTGAGGAGAAAAAGCCCTGAGTCCCGGTTTTCGATTTTGCGTTCGCGGTAAGTAAAAGGATGTCGAGCATAAGCGAGCTTACCGAGGAGCGCAGCGACCACCGGACGCAAAGCATTCATTTCTGATGTGACGGATTCGCTTTGGTACGAGCCAGATGCCTTTTTACAGATTATTTCCCTTTCCTGCTTGACAATCGAAATTCCATGTGGTATTTTGAAATCGTTTCTTAACGAAACCATCAACCCCGTCCATCCCCAAAGACGCAATCAACCGGAGAGCCAAAATGAACCAGGAAGAAGAAAACGACATCATTTTTGAAACTGATATTGACCAGTCAGATGAAGAATGTGTTGGACACGATATTGAACAGCGGGAAGTTTACTACCAGCCGGCTGACGACAGGGTGATCAATTTGTATCGTTCCTGGAAAAATGGAGAGCTGATTGTTCAGCCGGATTTCCAACGCCTGTATGTCTGGGATGCCCAGAAGGCGACAAGCCTCATCGAATCCGCTTTGATAGGAATCCCTCTCCCTGTCATTTACCTGTTCGAGGAGGACAGAATAAGAAAATCCGTTATAGACGGCCAGCAGCGCCTGACAGCCTTCTTTTCATTTCTCGACGGAACCTTTCCCGACGGTTCAGAATTCAAACTTCGGAAAATGCAGGTCTTTCCGGAACTGAAAGGCAAGCTGTTTTCACAGCTGGATAGAGAATACAGAAAACGCATAGAAGAGTGTTCAATTCGGACTGTCACTTTTCTGAAGAATTCAGATCCAGAGCTTAAGTTTAACGTTTTTGAACGGCTTAACACGGGAGCAGTCGCCCTTAATGACCAGGAATTGAGGAATTGCATTTATCACGGGGCATATAATAAATTGCTGAAAGAACTCGCTTCTGATCCGGATTTCAAGTATATTCTCGGAATAGAAGGAAAAGAGAGAAGAATGCAGGATGTTGAACTCGTGCTGCGTTTCTGCGCATTCTTAAATAAGACCTACCTCAACTACAAACCTCCGATGAGAAGCTTCCTGAACGAAGAAATGAGGGAGAATCGATTTTTGACGAAAGAAAAGGCGGATAAGATCAGGGCGGCCTTCAAAAACACCGTTTCCCTTATTAAATCCATGCGGGGAGAAAAGGCTTTTCGGCGGTACAATGTCGGGACGCAGGATAAGACAGCCGGCGACTGGGAGCCCAAGAAATTCAGCGCATCCCTGTATGACGTCCTTATGTTCGGATTTGCCGACAAGGACAAGAATCTGGTGATGAGGAACCTGGATGCCATCAACGAGGCTTATGTCGACCTCATGTCAAATGATAAAGTCTTTTGTGAAAGCATCGAACGTTCGACGAGCAGTCAACAGGCTGTGAGGAAACGTTTTGACATCTGGCGCATGACCCTTGACTCGATCCTCGATGAAGATTCCAAACAGCCGCGATGTTTTTCCAAAGCGTTGAAACAACGTCTATTTGAAAAGAATCCGACCTGCGAAATCTGCGGACAGGAGATCAAAACCATAGATGATGCGGCGATTGACCATATCGAACAGTATTGGAGAGGGGGACAAACGATCCCCGAAAACGCCCGTTTGGCTCATCGCTACTGCAATTGCCACCGGAACCGGAATGATTGACTCCACCGGGGCGCAATAATACCGTAACTTGTTTCCCGTTCAGTTTTCGGCGGGGGCGTCCTGAGCGGAGTCCCGGCACAGGACGTTCATCGCCATCTTGAAGAGGGAGAAGGTGACGTCGGCGTCGTAGGCGGCGCGGTGGGGCTGGCCGGGGAAATTGTCCGGCACGGGGAACTTCGTGCGGAGGAATTCGAGGCTGTAGCTGGAAAGACCGGGGTAGGCGCGGCGGAAGATCGGGATGCTGTCGTAGGCGCCGCCGGGGATCAGCTCCATGCCGCAGCGCGCGAGGCTCTCCTGCATGAACGACAGGTCGAACCGGGCGTTGTGCGCCACGAGGCGCGATTTCCGGGCGAAATCCATGAACTTGAACCCGGCCTCCTTGAACTTCGGAGCATCCGCGACCATTTCGTCGTCGATGCCGGT
Source organism: Lentisphaeria bacterium (assembly GCA_017541665.1). Lineage (GTDB taxonomy): Bacteria > Verrucomicrobiota > Lentisphaeria > Victivallales > UBA1829 > UBA1732. Next base: position 22,112 of record JAFXYP010000030.1, read on the forward strand.
GAGCGCGGTCAGGCGCGGCGGGATCGGCACGCCCGGGTTCACGAGCGTCTGGAACCTCGAGATGGAGCCATCGAGCTCCACGCGGACCGCGCCGATCTCGATGATGCGGTCTCGGATCGCGCTGAACCCGGTCGTTTCGAGGTCGAAGACGGTGAACGGTCCTGTGCTGAGCCAGTTCATGGGGGGATTCCCGAATCTCTGCGTCCGCCGGGGCGGCCGTCACTTCGCCAGCTGGTTTGCGGCGAGGTTGAAGCCGTGCCGGTTGGAGACGTTGACGGGGCAGGGCCGGATGTCCCAGATCTTTTCGGCGTACTCGCGGATGGAGCGGTCGCTGGAGAAATACCCCATCATGGCGATGTTGCGGAGGGCTTTCTTCTGCCATTCGACCGGCTTGCGGTAGAGCTCGGCGACCTGCGCCTGGACGGCGGCATAGGAGTCGAAATCCGCGGCGCACATGTAGTTGTCGTAGTCGAGGCTGTCGAGGATGGGGCGGAAGATGTCGAACTCGCCGGGCGAGAAGAAATTGTTGCGGATCAGCTCGATCGCTCGTTTCAGAAGCGGGGAGCGCTCCACGTATTCGCGCGGGCGGTAGCTCTGCTCGCGGAGCTGCTTCACCTCGTCGACGTTCAGGCCGAAGATGAAGATGTTGTCTGCGCCGACCTTGTCGCGGATCTCGATGTTGGCGCCGTCGAGCGTGCCGATGGTGAGTGCGCCGTTCAGGGCGAACTTCATGTTGCTGGTGCCGGAGGCCTCGGTGCCGGCGAGGGAGATCTGCTCGGAGAGGTCGGCGGCGGGGATGATCTTTTCGGCGAGGGAGACGCGGTAGTTTGCGAGGAAGAGGATCTTCAGGCGGTCGCCGATGGAGGGATCGTTGTTGACGACCTCGGCGACGGAGTTGATGAGCTTGATGATGAGCTTTGCCATGTAGTAGCCCGGGGCGGACTTCGCACCGAAGATGATGGTGCGCGGGACGAAATCCATGTTCGGGTTGTCCTTCAGCTGGATGTACAGCGTGATGGCGTGGAGGATGTTCAGGAGCTGGCGCTTGTACTCGTGGAGGCGTTTCACCTGCACGTCGAAGATGGAATCGGGGTTGACCTCGACGCCGTTGTGCTCGTAGATGTACTTCGCGAGCACGAGCTTGTTGGCGCGCTTGACCTTCGCGAGCTCGCCGAGGAATTCCTTGTCCTTCTCGAACTTGACGAGCTTTTCAAGCTGGTCGAGGTCTTTCGGCCAGGCGTCGCCGATCCGGTCGTCGATGAGGCGGGAGAGACCGGGGTTGGCTTTCTTCAGCCAGCGGCGCGGCGTGATGCCGTTCGTGACGTTCACGAACTTGCCGGGGAAGAACTCGTTGAAGTCGTGGAAGAGGCCGTTCTTCAGCAGCTCGGTGTGGAGCGCGGCCACGCCGTTCACGCGGTGGGCGGTGGCGACGCACATGTACGCCATGCGGACCATCTTCTCCGGATGCTCCTGGATGAGGGACATGCGGGCGAGGCGGCAGTTGTCGTTCATGTAGCGCGTGGCGACCTGGCGGAGGAAGATGAAGTTGATTTCGTAGATGATCTCGAGATGGCGCGGGAGGAGCTTTTCGAAGAGCTGCACGGACCAGCGTTCGAGCGCCTCGGACATGAGGGTGTGGTTGGTGTAGTTGAAGACGTGAGTGGTGATCTCCCAGGCTTCGTTCCAGGAGAAATTGTTCACGTCGATCAGGATGCGCATCATCTCGGGGATGGCGAGTGCGGGGTGCGTGTCGTTGAGCTGGACGACGGCGGTCTTGCGGAGGTCGTGCAGGTCGTTCTTGTAGTATTCCGTGCGGCCGAAGAGGTCCTGAAGCGAGGCGGAGACGAGGAAATACTGCTGCTTGAGGCGGAGCTCCTTGCCCTCGTAGTTGTTGTCGTTCGGATAGAGCACGCGGGTGATGTTCTGGTCCAGGCTGGACTCGAGGTTGGCGCTGATGTAGTCGCCCTGGTTGAACTTCGTGAGGTTGAACCCGTAGAGGGACTCGGCGGACCACAGGCGGAGCGTATTCACGGTGTGGTTGCGGTAGCCGGGGATCGGGGTGTCGTAGGGCATGGCCTTTACGTCCTGCGTGTCGACCCATCTGCGGCGGTCGGGGTTGGAGTCGTCGCGGATCTTCTCGACATGGCCGCCGAAATGGACGACGCGGGCAAGTTCGGGGCGGCGGATCTCCCACGGGTTGCCGCGGCTGAGCCAGTTGTCCGGCTCCTCGACCTGGTAGCCGTTCTGGATGATCTGCTTGAAGATGCCGTAATCGTAGCGGATGCCGTAGCCGTAGGCGGGGAGTTCGAGCGTGGCCATGGAGTCCAGGAAGCAGGCGGCGAGGCGTCCGAGGCCGCCGTTGCCGAGTCCGGCATCGACTTCCTCGTCGCGGATCTCGTCGATCTTGAACCCGAGTTCGGCCATGGCTTCCGCCGCATCTTCTTCGACGCCGAGGTTGACCATGGCGTTGCCGAGCGTGCGGCCGATCAGGAATTCGAGGGAAATGTAGCAGACCGTGCGCGGGTTCTTCTCCTCATACTCGTCGCGGGTGGCGATCCAGTCGCGCATCATGAGGTCGCGGATGGCCAGCGCCAGCGCGTGGTAGCGGTCCAGGTTGACGGCCTTTTCCGGGCGTTTGCCGAGCGAACAGGTCAGGTGATGCAGGAAAAGCTTTTTCAGCATTTCCTTCGTCTCTTTCTTAGCCATGGTTTGGAAACTCCTTCTGCAAAGGTAGGGGAAAAACGGTGTCTTTTGCCGGGCGGTGCAGTTGCCCGGCGGATGCGCGGACCCGGCGCAGGATGTCCCCCCGACACTTCGGGTGCGCGCATGCAATTGCAACAAATATAATATACTCCTGAAAGCCGCCGTTTTCAACCCGGAATGCCCTTCGCGGGAGGAAAAACATCGGATCACGGTCGTCCCGGACAGGCGGGGGCTGCGTTAAAAAACGATGCAAAAACCGATCGGGAAAGGAAAAAGCCTGTTTTCCGTCCCGGCGGTCTTGATTTCAACCGTTTCAAGTCTATATTATTTTGATACGTTTTTTTTGACAGCAACCGCAAGTCCCGGCATATCCTGTTTCCCCGGCATCAGCTCAAGAAAGGCATCTCTCCATGGACGAATCTCTTCTGAAAACCCCGTTGGCCGATGAACACGTCGCACTCGGCGCACGCATGGTTCCCTTTGCCGGCTGGTACATGCCGGTCCAGTACAAGGAAGGCATCCTCGCCGAACACAAATACACCCGGGAGCACGTCTCCCTGTTCGATATCTGCCACATGGGCGAGTTTACCGCCGCCGGACCCGGCGTGGCGGAGGCGCTCGACGCGGCGCTGGCGCGGTCCGTGGCCGACCAGAAGGACGGCGTCTGCCGCTACAATTTCCTGCTGAACGATGCGGGCGGCGTAATCGACGACCTGATCGTGTACCGGATGGGCGCGGAGGAGTTCTTCATCGTGGTGAACGCGGCGCGGATCGCGGTCGACTTCGCCGAACTCCGCAAGCGGCTCCCCGCTTCGGTGAAACTGGAGAACCTGTCCGATGCCACGGCGAAATTCGATCTGCAGGGGCCGGATTCCCTGAACGTGCTCGTTTCGCTCGGTCTGGACGCCGCCGCCCTGCCGAAGTATTATCATTGGGCGAAGTTCAACCTCTTCGGACTGGACATGCTCATCAGCCGAACGGGCTACACCGGCGAGCTCGGATTCGAGCTGTACTTCGATGCGGCGCACGCGGTCGATGTATGGCGGAAGCTGCTGGCGTGCCCGGGCGTGAAGCCCGCCGGACTCGGCGCGCGCGACACGCTCCGACTGGAAATGGGCTACCCTCTGTACGGCGACGAGATGGACGAGGCGACCACCCCGGTCGAAGCCGGGTTCGGGGCGCTGCTGAAACTCGACAGGTCCGCCCGCACGTTCGTCGGGTCCGGCGCGCTCCGCTCCAACCCGCCGAAAAAGCATCTGCGCGGGATCGTCCTGGACGGCCGCCGCGCCGCCCATACCGGGACGCCCCTGCTGCTCGGCGGTAAACAGGTCGGCACGATCACGTCCGGCACGTTCGCGCCCTCGCTGGGGTGCGCCGTGGCGATGGCCTACCTCGACGCCGGAGCGGAGGTCCAGGAGGACGCGGAGTTCGACGTGGAGCTCCACCGCGCCGTCGTGAAGGCGAGGCTCTCCCCGCTGCCGTTCTGGACGCACGGCACGGCCAATCCGAAGGCATGAATCCTTTTCCCGTCAATTCAACCTTTTTTTGCAACCATATCAACCTATCATCAGGAGAAAACCATGGCGAAATATTACGCTGAATCGCACGAATGGATCGAACTTGACGGCACCACGGCCAAGCTCGGTATCTCCCAGTACGCCGCCGACTCCCTCGGCGACATCACCTACGTCGAAATCCCCGCGTCCGGCAAGGCCGTTTCGGCGGGCGACGTACTCTGCACGGTCGAATCCGTGAAGGCCGTTTCCGACGTCTATGCGCCCGTCGCCGGTACCGTCGGCGAAGGCAACGCCGACCTCGAAGCCGATCCCGGCGCGCTCAACGCCGACCCGGAAAACACCTGGATCTGCAAGCTTGAAGGCGTGGATGCGGGTTCCTTCGACGGCCTGATGGATGCCGCCGCGTACGCCAAGTTCGTCGAATCTCTCTGATCCGTTTTCCCTTCCATCCACCATCAGAAAGGCAAATGCCATGCCTTACATCCCGAATACCGACGCCGACCGGCGGGAGATGCTCGCCGCGGCGGGATTTGCGTCCGTCGAGGATATGTGGGAGAAGGCCGGGGTGAAATTCCCCGCGCCCAAGCTCGACGGCATCCCCGAAGGCAAATCCGAGTTCGAGGTCATGTCGTATCTTTCCGGCCTCGCCGAAAAGAACGCCACGCACCTGATCAATTTCGTGGGCGGCGGCTACTACGACCACATCATCCCGGCGGCCGCCGACGCCATCGCAGCGCGCGGCGAATTCTACACCGCGTACACGCCCTACCAGCCCGAGGCGTCCCAGGGCACGCTCCAGGCCATCTACGAGTACCAGACCGCCATCTGCCGCCTGACCGGCATGGAGGTCTCCAATGCCAGCCTCTACGACGGCGGCACCGCCCTCTTCGAGGCCATGATGATGGCCGCCCACATCACGGGGCGCCGCCAGGTCGTGATCTCCGCTGCCGTTTCGCCCATCTACCGCTGCATGATCGAATGCTACTGCCGGAACCTGGACCTGGAACGCATCGAGATCCCGGACGGACACGGCACGGATTCCGCGCTGGACGCCGTCATCGCCGCCGTGACCGACCGCACCGCGTGCGTGATCGTGCAGTATCCGAACTTCTTCGGCGAGGTAGAGGACCTGGCCGGGCTCGTGGCCGCCGCGCAGGCGAAAGGCGCGCTGGCGGTCTGCTCGGCGTATCCCGTGGCGCTCGGCTGCCTGAAGACGCCCGGCGAAATGGGATTCGACATCGTGACCGGCGAGGGGCAGAGCCTCGGCATCCCGCTGAGTTTCGGCGGCCCGTACCTCGGATTCATGGCCGTGAAGTCCAAATACATGCGCAAGATGCCCGGCCGCGTGGTCGGACGCACCGTGGACCTGAACGGCAAGACCGGCTACGTGCTGACACTCCAGACCCGCGAACAGCACAACCGGCGCGAACACGCCACCAGCAACATCTGCTCCAACGAGAGCCTGTGCGCGCTGAACGCCCTCATCTACCTGTCCCTGTGCGGGAAGGAGGGATTCCGCCGGGTCGGCGAACTCTGCATGTCGAAGGCCGTCTACGCCCGCGAACAGCTCCTCGCGATCCCGGGCGTGACGCCCGTCGGGTCCGGCGCGTTCTTCAACGAGTTCGTGATCGAGACCCCGCTGGACGGCGCGGAACTGGTCGGCAAGCTCATCGACAAGGGCTTCGCCGCCGGATTCCCGCTCGGACGGTATTACCCCGAACGCAAGAACCAGATCCTCGTGGCCGTGACGGAAAAGCGCACCCGCGAGGAGATCAAGGCGCTTGCCAACGCGATGGAGGCACTGTTATGAAGCTGATCTACGAAACGGGCCGTGCCGGGCGTTCCGGCGTCGTCCTCCCGAAGTGCGACGTCCCCGCCGCCTCCGCAGTCCCCGCCTCCCTGCGCCGCGTCGAACCCGCGGGCCTGCCCGAGGCGTCCGAGCTTGAGGTCGTGCGCCATTTCACCGGGCTCAGCCGGATGAACATGAGCGTGGACACCAATTTCTATCCGCTCGGGTCCTGCACCATGAAGTACAACCCGAAGTTCCACGAGAAAGTCGTGCGCCTTGCCGGGTTCGCCGACCTGCATCCGCTCCTGCCGCAGCTCCGCCGCGGCGGCGTGCTGGTCCAGGGCGCGCTGATCGTGCTGCACGAGACGGAACGCATGCTCGCCGAGCTTCTCGGGTTCTCCCAGATGACGATGCAGCCCATGGCGGGCGCCCACGGCGAACTCACCGGCTGCATGCTGATCGCCGCCTACCACCGCGCCCGACGCGACACCGCCCGCAAATACATGCTGATCCCGGACGCCGCGCACGGGACGAACCCGGCGAGCGCGACCGTGGCAGGATTCACGACGAAGGTCGTGCCCAGCGACGCGGACGGCAACGTGGACCTGAACGCGCTGAAGGCGATGCTGTCGCCCGAGGTGGCCGGCATCATGCTGACCTGCCCGAACACGCTCGGGCTCTTCGATCCGAACGTGTCCGAGATCTGCAAGCTCGTGCACCAGGCCGGCGGCCTCTGCTACTGCGACGGCGCGAACTTCAATGCCATCGTCGGCCGCGTCCGCCCAGGCGACATCGGATTCGACGTGATGCACGTGAACCTGCACAAGACGTTCTCCACTCCGCACGGCGGCGGCGGCCCCGGCTCCGGCCCGGTCGGCGTCTCCATCAGCCTCGTGCCGTACCTGCCCACGTCCCGCGTGATCCGGCGTTCCGACGGCATCTGCTGCCTGGAGTACAACTACCCGGAATCCATCGGCTACATTGCGCCGTTCTACGGCAATTTCGGCGTGATCCTGCGCGCTTACGCTTACCTGCTTACGCTCGGCCGCGAGGGGCTCGTCCGGGTCAGCGAAAACGCCGTCCTGAACGCGAACTACGTGGCGTCGCAGCTTGAAGCGTACTACGACCGCAAGTACAAACGCCCCTGCATGCACGAATGCGTGCTCTCCGGCAAACGCCAGCTCGATTCGAAGGGCGTCCACACGCTCGACATCGCCAAGGGGCTCATCGACCGCGGCTTCCATCCGCCCACGATCTACTTCCCGCTGATCGTGCCGGAGGCCATCATGATCGAGCCGACCGAGACCGAGTCCAAGGAGATGCTGGACGCCTTCATCGACGCCATGAAGGACATCGCCCGCGCTGCCGAGGACGACCCGGAATCCCTGCATGCCGCGCCTGTCACGACCCCGGTGCGCCGCCTTGACGAGACGCTCGCGGCCCGCAAGCCGGACCTGAAGTTCACCGGCGACTGAGCAGGCAACGCCTGCGCAGCCGTAGTGTCTGGCTTCGCTCGAGCACGGGACGTGAGAAGTACCCCGTGTGCGAGCGCAGCCGGACACTGTATCGGCACCGCTGCGGTGTGCTCTCGTCAAGCAGAGCATGGTAACGGCACCGTAAAAAAATAGGACGAATATGACATATAGGTCGTATCCGGCTTATTCGACCTATTCGACCTGTCTCCTCCGCCCCATCCGCCATATCTGTCCCCCCCCTGTCCGCGCCTCGCGGCTCCGTAATCAGTCGAGCGTGAGCGAGGCTGCCACGGCGGCGAAGCCGCCCCCAGCAAAGCGGGGACGCGAGCGCGTCCTTCCCTGCCTGCTTCTCCCCCGAAGTCGGGAAATTCCTGAAAAAAACGAGGAATCCGTTTGATTTTTCTCCGACTGCATGTAAATTGTTGTTTGGAACCGGGTTCCGCTTCCGCGAAATCCGCTTTCCAAGCTCATTACATCGGTTATTTCAGCAAAAAGCACGTGAAAACCGACCAAGTTTAGCAATAGCCTTTTTGCTCATAGGATTGAAATACCAGCAGGAGCATTGTGTCCTTGTGCCTTGCTGGGCGTTTCTTTGTCGTTCTATGAGCAGGTTCTTGGTCGGACCTTCACGTGCACGCATGGGGAAGCGTCCGGCTTTTTTTATTTTCCGGGCATCTCCTCGTGCGAAGCATCTCAAGCAACCTCCATCAACCCACACAAGGAGTCCCCAATGAAGTTCGACGTGAAAGATTTCCAATCCCGATTTCCCGAAATGAAACCATTTATTGGCTCTGATTATGAAAGAGCAAAAGAAAAAGGGTGTGCCTTGCTTGTGATCGGAGAGAGTCACTATTTGCCGAAAGGAAGCACAAAGCATCTAAACCTGGATTGGTACTCTCTGGATGATACACGTCTGGATGAAGATGAAAAAGAGTATATTTACACAAGCAAACTGATCAAAGATGATATTTCCAAAAGAGATTTTCAAAGAGAGCATAGTATATGGAAAAATGGATATCAGCAAATAAACAATGCGGGACCAAAACTTCCAAATTATATTGACTGTTTCAAGTACACGATTTTTTACAATTTCTACTTGCGTCCGGCAAACAAGGGAAACTCGATCAAAGAACTAAGAACACACGACGATGACGTAATCTCCAATGAGTATTTCGATTGGATGGTTAAGACTTATTCGCCCACCGGCATTCTTTTCTTTTCGCGATTTGCATACGATAACTGTTGGGCAAAAAATGATCTTCATATTCCAGTTGTCGCAACTCCACATCCCGGATGTCGTTGGTGGAATCGAAAGAGCGGCAAATATGGCGGACGATACGGACGGGATATTATCGAAGATGTCATGAAAGGAATGAATTGGAATTGGGTTCATCAATGTCATTAACGACCGAGATGAAATAATCAAGGGACTGAAAAACAGAACTTGAATCCCGTGTAGTGTTTTCAACCGTCATTGCAACAATCTTTTTGCCAATTCTCATAAGGGTTTTTCAAATATGCAATATAACATTTCCGACGGTATTACCAGCGAAGGAATCGTCCTTGATGGCAGCGACGATTTTATGATCGTCCTTGAAGGCGGCATAGCGAATAATACCACTGTCAAGGTCGGCTTCGGCCATAGGCTTGGGCTCTATGTTTCCAGCGGTGGCACGGCAAACAAAACCACCGTCAATTCCGGCGGTTGGATGCTTGTCTCCAGCGGCGGAACGGCAAACAACACCACTGTCAACTCAGGCGGCATGATGGCTGTCTTCAGCGGTGGAACGGCAAACGACACGATTGTTTATTCTGGTGGCAGTCTTGATTTCTATCCTTCAGCAACAATTAACCGCGCAACAGTCAACTTTGGCGGAAAAATGAGGCTCAATGAGTTGGATGCTATAGAAATCAAGGAAAATGGAGGTTATGTGGAAACTGTTTATTATTATGATGATGATGAAAAAAAAAGAGTTACCTTTGTCTCAAATACTTTCAGTGGGATAGAACTCATCAATAATTCAGCCTCAGTCCATTCCGGCACAACGGCAAACAACACGATCGTCAATTCCAGCGGCATGCTAATCATTTGGGACGGCGGTGTTGCAAACGGAACAACTGTCAAGTCCGGCGGTCGGCTCTTTGTCTGCAGCGGCGGCACAGCAAACGACACATTTATTATAAAGAAGGAAAGTATTTATGATTTTGGAGGGGTAGTCGAAAGCGGCGGAACGGCAAACAGAACAACCCTTGATGATGGTATGCTGTGTATTTCCAGCGGCGGAACGGCGAATAACACAATCATCAATTTTGGCGGTTACATGTACGGTTATGAGGCAAACAACACGATCATCAATTCCGGCGGCAGCATGTACTTTTATGAGGCAAACAACACGATCGTCAATTCCGGCGGCGAGCTCGAGGTTTCCTGCATGGCAAGTAACACCTACATCAACTCCGGAGGATCTCTTTGGTTTGCTGTAGGGGCTTCGGCAACAATCGCCTTCAACCCTTGGCAGGGGAGCATTGACCCGGATGTCAAGGAATACATTTCTTATTTGGATCGCGATGCGAACGTCTATTACGGTGGAAGTTTAGGTTTTCTCAGCAAGGCCGACGTCATGGATTCCATGAACATCATGTCGGGATACAGTGCGATCGTTTATTCCGGGGGCATCATACGCAATACAAAGATATACGCCGCCGGAACCGTAGAGGTCTTGAGCGGCGGCAAGCTCACCGGTAAAATGAATTTCCTGGGCGGGGCAATCGTCTCCGTCGAAAAAGGAGCCATACTGGATTTCGACCTGACGCAGACCGCAGCGGGCGGGAAAGCGATTCTAAACAACTGGTCGCTGATCCAGGGAACGCCGGATTGCGTCCTCACGGTCGGCGCAAGTCAGGCGTCCGGCATCTACAAGCTCGCGGACAATGCGGACGATTTCGATGGAACAATCACCATCAAGAACACTGTCGGCGAATCGCTCGGCACACTCGCTCTTGATCAAACAGTTACGCTTGGCGATACCGACTATACGCTGACCGTTTTGGACGGCATTCTTTCGGTTGCAGTTGGGACGATTGAGCCAGTAGTCCCGAGCTCGCCGACTGGGCTCAGGGCTTTTGTGGATGGTCAGGATATCGCATTCGTTTGGAGCTTTGATGATCTCTCCGAGATCAAGGAATTTATTGTGAAATACACGCTTGAAGGGCAGATGTTCTCTGTCACGACTAATGGGACAAACTATGTGCTGAACAATGCTGACTTCGGTTCATACAGCTGGAGCGTGCAGGCGGTGGACTTCGCGGGCAACGAATCCGCCGTGACCGCCGGCAATGCGTTCAAGGTGTCCGAATTCAAGCCGTATACGGTCGAATACAGCACGGACAATTTCGAGCACACGATCCGGATCACGGTCCCCTCGCCCACGCTCAATGCATTCCGCATGCCCGGCGGCACCTACCGGATGCGCGTCATGGCGGCGGACACCGGCGAATGGTTGGAGGGCGATCCCATCGAAGCCGAAACGTTCGATGATGCCCCGCAGCTCGTCAAGTCCGACGCGGACGGCAATGCGGACGTGTTCTTCGCCACTCCGTCCGGCACGTGGGACAGCCGCTATGCCGCGAAGCACACCGGGTTCGCCGGCGAGTGGGCGGGGACCGGCGAGGTCGTTTCCGCGTGCGGCAAGGGCAGGATCCGGGACCTTTTCTTCGGTTCCGCCGACCCAAGTACGCTGTTCCTGACCGACTCGGAAAACGGGGACGCCCTTTTCCTGGACGACGTTTTCACCGGGCTGCCGGAAGAGATCAAGGAGGAGCAGCCTGCCAGGCTGTTCAGGATCCAGGAGATCTATGGCGGCGCAGGCGACGACATCGTGGACATGACCAGCCAGCGTTGCGAATACATCGGCGACGGCCTGACGATCCGCGGCGGCGACGGCGATGACGTGATCTGGGCAGTCAAGGGCGACAATATGCTCTTCGGCGACGACGGAAACGACCGCATCGTGGGAGCGTCCGGCAACGACGTGATCGTCGGCGGCATCGGGAACGACTCCATGCACGGAGGCGGCGGCGACGACGTGTTCGCGTTCTGCGACAACTGGGGCGCGGACACGGTGGAACAGCTCGAAACCGGCACGGTCACGCTCTGGTTCGCGTCCGGCGACGAATCGAACTGGAACGAGGAAACGCTGACCTACACGGACGGCGAAAACAGCGTCACGGTCTCCGGCGTCACGGCAGAACAAATCATGCTCAAATTCGGTTCCGGGGACACTCCCGAAGACGCCGCTCAATTCGCCGCGCTCTCCGGCATCGGCGCGTTCGACGCCTTTACCTCGCAGAGGATCTTCGAGGAATCCGGCACGGGCATCCTGGCTTGAACGCAAGCACAAATCAAGAGATTCAAAACAAAAGACGTGTTCCCTCGCCGCTCCGACATGGACGGCGGGGGGATTTTTTCGGGAAAAACGGGAAGAAAGGGCGGTTTGGAGTTGAAAAACGCCCGAAAGCATGGTATTGTATGGAATATTGTTTTTTATAATTAACGTAATACTTGCAGAAACAAGGAGCGCAATCCATGAATTCCAGAAACTGGAAACCCGAAACGCAGGCCGTCCATTGCGGCTGGACCCCGAAGAACGGCGACCCCTGCCAGCTTCCCATCTTCCAGAGCACGGCTTATAAATACAGCGACGCGCAGAGCGTGGCGGACCTCTTCGACCTGAAGTCTGACGGATTCTTCTATTCGCGCCTCGCCAATCCGACCGTCGCGGCGTTCGAGACCAAGATCGCCGAGATGGAAGGCGGTGTGGCGGCCGTGGGGGTGACCTCCGGCCAGACCGCGAACATGCTCGCCATCATGAACGTCTGCCCCGCCGGCGGACACGTCCTCGCCAGCGCGGCCCTCTACGGCGGCACCGTGACGCTCTTCACCATGACACTGAAGCGCATGGGCGTGGAAGTGACCATGGTCCCGCACGACGCCACCGCGGACGAGATCGTGGCGGCTGCCCGCCCGAACACCCGCGCGCTCTTCGCCGAGACCCTGACGAACCCGAGCGTGTGCGTGCTGGATTTCGCCGCGTACTCCGAAGCCGCGAAACGCCTCGGTGTGCCCCTGATCGTCGACAACACGTTCGCCACGCCCTACCTGTGCCGCCCGTTCGACTTCGGCGCGGACATCGTGACGCACTCCGCCACGAAGTACCTCGACGGCCACCAGACGAGCATCGGCGGCGTGATCGTGGAGAAGGGCGACTTCAACTGGTCGAACGGCAACTTCCCCGAATTCACCGAGCCGGACGTGAGCTACCACGGCCTGGTCTACACGAAGGACTTCCCCGCCGCACCGTTCTCTACCAAGCTCCGCGTGCAGTGGGTCCGCGACACGGGTGCCATCCTGCCGCCCCTGAACGCTTTCCTCATCAACCTCGGCATGCAGACGCTCCACCTCCGCATGGACCGCCACAGCTCGAACGCGCTCGAAATGGCGAAGTTCCTCCAGGCGCATCCGAAAGTCGCGTGGGTCAACTACCCCGGCCTTGAGGACAGCCCCGAACACGAGCGCTGCAGGAAGTACCTGAAGGCGGCCAGCGGCGTGCTCTGCTTCGGCGCGGTCGGCGGCAAGGAGGCCAGCGTCCGCGCGATCGACTCCCTGAAGCTCGCATCCATCGTGGTCCACGTGGCAGACGTCCGTACCATGGTGCTGCACCCGGCCAGCATGACCCACCGCCAGCTCTCCGACGAACAGCTCGCGGCGGCTGGCGTGCCCCCGGACCTCATCCGCCTGTCCGTCGGCATCGAGGACATCGGCGACATCAAGGCCGATTTCGAACAGGCGCTGGCGAAGATCTGAACGGAACCGGGACCACACGCATGAGAGTGCTGCTTCAGCGGGTCCGCCAGGCGTCCGTGACCGTGGCAGGCGAGACCGTCGGCTCCATCGGGCGCGGCATCCTGCTCTTCCTCGGCGTCACGCACGGCGACACGCGCGCCGATGCCGACTGGCTCGCGAAAAAGGCCGCCGGGCTTCGCATCTTCGAGGACGAGGCCGGCAAGATGAACCGTTCCCTGCTGGACGTCGGCGGGGGCGCGCTCGTGGTGTCGCAGTTCACCCTCTACGCCGACTGCCGCAAGGGACGCCGTCCTGGTTTCGATCTGGCGGGCGATCCGGCGGCGGCCAATGATCTTTATGAATATTTCGCGGAACGCCTGAAGGCCGAAGGCGTCGTCCGGGTCGAGACCGGACGCTTCGGCGCGGACATGCTCGTCTCGCTCGAAAACGACGGTCCGGCGACGTTCCTGCTCTCCCATCCCTGGGAATATGCCGTGACCTCGAATCCGAACGGGGAGGCGGACGAATGAACGTTTGCAGCCTCGCATTGCTCGGGTCCACCGGGTCCATCGGCAAAAGCGCCCTCGCGGTCGCCCGGGCCCTCCCGGACCGCATCCGCGTCTCCCTGCTCGCCGCAGGGAAGAACTGGGAGCTTCTGGCGGAACAGGCCCGCGAGTTCCGTCCGGACTGCGTATGCCTGGAGGATCCCGCCCATCTGGACGACCTCTGCAATGCGGTCCCGGCCGGATGCAAGGTGATTTGCGGGCGCGAAGCCCTCTGCGAGGCAGTTGCCGCGCCGGGGATCACGACCGTGCTGTGCGCCATCGTCGGCACGGGCGGGCTTTTCCCGGTCCTGAACGCCATCCGGGCGCACAAGACCATCGCGCTTGCCAGCAAGGAGGTCATGGTGATGGCGGGCCGCCTGGTCACGGCTGCCGTGAAGCAGTTCGGCGCCCGCATCCTGCCTGTCGACAGCGAGCACAGCGCGCTCTTCCAGTGCCTGGAGGGACGTTCTCCCTCCGAGGTCGCGCAGCTGATCCTGACCGCCAGCGGCGGACCGTTCCGCAATACTCCGCTGTCCGAAATGGACCGGATGACTTGGGAACAGGCCCTGGCGCATCCGACGTGGTCGATGGGGCCGAAAGTGACCGTGGACTCCGCTTCGCTGATGAACAAGGCGCTGGAGATGATCGAGGCGCGCTGGCTCTTCGACGTGGAGTCTCCCCGGATCGAGGTGCTGGTCCATCCGCAGAGCATCGTGCATTCGCTCGTGCGGTTCCGCGACGGCGCCCTGATGGCGCAGATGAGCATCCCGGATATGCGGTTCCCCATCCAGTACGCGCTGACCTGGCCGGAACATACGGCGTCGAATCTGCCGCAGCTCGACCTCGCCGAGATCGGCACGCTCACGTTCGAGCGGCCCGACGAATCGCGGTTCCCGTCGCTCGGTTTCGCCCGCACCGCGCTTGAGGCGGGCGGCGCTCTGCCGGCGGTCCTGAACGCGGCCAACGAGATCGCATTCGAACGGTTCCGCGCAGGGACCATACGTTTTACCGACATCTGGAGGATCGTGGAGCGGACCATGGACGCGCTGGGACGGTGCGGCGACGGGACGCTCGAAGAGGTCCTGGAGGCGGACACCATGGCGCGCGAATACGCCCGCGGGCTCGTCCTGCCCTGATTGTTGCAACCAGCGAATAGAAATTGAAAAGGAGTTTTTGAGTATATGGACACACTGATCCTGATCGCGTCGGTCGCCCTGATGGTGATCTTCTTCGGCCTGTGCATCATCGTGCACGAGTTCGGGCATTTTATCGTCGCCAGGCTCTGCGGCCTTCACATCGAGGCGTTCTCCGTCGGGTTCAAGAAGATCTGGGGCAAGAAGATCAACGGCGTGGAGTACCGCATCGGGTGCATCCCGTGCGGCGGCTATGTGGACCTGCCGCAGATCGACTCCACCAGCGACGAAATCACCGACAGCGAGGGCAATCCGCTCCCGCACGCCGAACCGTGGAAACGCATCGCGACCGCATTCGCCGGCCCGCTCTTCAACATCATTTTCGGGCTCGTCCTGGGCGTGGTGATCTGGATCGTGGGACTGCCGCAGCCCGACACCGACCGCTATACGGAGTTTACCGTGCGGAGCGTCCCGGAGGACTGCCCCGAGTACCGCGCCGGCCTGCGCGAGGGCGACCGCATCGTGAAACTGAACGGAAATACGTTCGAACTGAGCTGGAACGAGTTCATGCAGAAGATCATGCTGAACGACGACAACGTGAAGCAGGTCGTGCTGGAGATCGTCCGCGACGGACAGACGTCCGAGATCGCCTATACCCCGGCCGTCAACGACAAGCTCATGCCAGGCGAAAGCGTCGCCCTGCCGTTCTTCCAGCCGGAAATGCGCGTCTACGTCTATCCGCTCCCCGGGTCCCCTGCAAAGGAGGCCGGGATCCAGCCGGAGGACCGCGTGACCGCGATCGACGGCGAATCCGTCTACGGCACCGACGACCTGATGAGCCGCATCAATTTCTCCAACGGAAAGACGCTCACCCTGACCGTGGAGCGCGACGGGAAGCAGCTCGAAATCCCCGTGACGCCGAAGAAGATCCCCGACATCAAGCCGCGTCCCCAGGTCGGGATCTATTTCTCGACCGCGAATGCCCGTTGCGAAGTGGAGGAGACCATCCCCGGGATGCCCGCGGCAGGCGTCCTGCTGCCCGGCGACGTGATCACGTCGTTCAACGGCGCGTCCATCGAGGACGACCCCGCTGCGTTCTCCAAGCTCGTTTCCGTCAACGGCGACAAGGAGATCGCGCTGACCGTGGAACGCGGCGGCGAAAAGCTTGAAGTGAAGCTCACCCCCCGCATCGTCGTCCCGCATGAGATCGGCGTGAGCTTCTACCGCATCGAACACCCGACCCCGTGGAAACAGTTCTGCAACGTCCTGAAAATGACGCAGCGCACGCTGAAGAGCCTCGGCCACACGATCCAGAGCAAGGTCGGCCAGGACACCGGCTACACCACCATCGGCGTGCAGAACCTCTCCGGCCCGCTCGGCATCGGCCGCTACATGATCATGACCTTCCAGGGGTCCTTCATGCGCGGGCTGTACCTGGTCGTCGTCATCAGCTTCTCGCTCGGGCTCTTCAACCTCCTGCCGATCCCCGTGCTGGACGGCGGCCACATCATGATCGCGCTGATCGAAATGGCGATCCGCCGCCCGGTCCCGACGAAGCTGGTCCAGCCGGTCACCTATTTCTTCATGTTCGTCCTGATCGGGTTCATGGTGATCGTGTCGTTCTTCGACGTCAAGAAGATGATTCCCCAGCGGTGGACGAACGCGCTGGAGCTGAAGATCCACCGCGCGGCCGGGGAAATGGAGGACGGCGGAGCGGAGGCGGAGCCCGGGATGCCGGAAGCGTCCGCCGATGCGTCCGAAAACGCGGAAAGCGAAAAGAACCAGGCACAGACGGAGGCGGAAATTGAAACGGCGGCCGAGTAACCGGGTGCATGTCGGACGCGTCGCCGTCGGCGGCGGCGCCCCGGTGTCCGTGCAGTCCATGACGAACACGCGCACCTCCGACGCCGACGCCACGCTCGCGCAGATCCGCGAACTGGCCGGACTCGGCTGCGACATCATCCGCTGTGCCGTGCCGGACATGCCGTCCGCCGAGGCCATGCGCCGCATCGCGGCGGAATCCCCGATCCCGGTGATCGCCGACATCCATTTCGACTGGCGCCTGGCGCTGGAGTCCATCCGCGCCGGGGTCCATGGCGTCCGCATCAACCCCGGCAACATCGGCGGCGCGGACCGCGTCCGTGCCGTGGCGGAGGCCGCGGGCAAAGCCGGGATCCCGATTCGGGTGGGCGCGAACACCGGCAGCCTGCCGAAAGGCATGTTCGAGGCGAAACTTGCCGCCTGCGGAGACCATGACGAGGCGATGGCGGAGTCGCTCTGCGAGGCGGTCGGGGAACAAATACACATTCTGGAGTCCTGCGGATTCCAGGACATCAAAGTCTCCCTGAAGGCCAGTTCCGTGCCGGTCATGGCCGCCGCCTACCGCAAGTTCGCGGCGCGTTCGCCGTACCCGCTGCACCTCGGCGTGACCGAGGCGGGGACCGCATCGCGCGGGATATTGAAAAGCGCCGCCGGGATCGGCGCGCTGCTGCTCGACGGCATCGGCGACACCATTCGCGTGAGCCTGACCGCGCCGCCGCGCGAGGAAGTCAAGGCCGGCATCACCCTGCTGGAAGTCTGCGGCCTGCGGGACGCATATCCCGAAATCGTGTCGTGCCCCACCTGCGCCCGCACCGAATACGACCTGATCGGCATGGCGGAGCGCGTGGAGGAGCTTGTGGCTTCGCTGAAAGCTTCCGGCCGCCGCATCGGCCTGAAGAAGATCGCCGTGATGGGATGCGTGGTGAACGGGCCCGGCGAAGCGAAGGATGCCGAGTTCGGACTGGCCGGATCGAAGAACGGCTTTGTGGCGCTTTTCCGGAAGGGGGTGCCGTTCGCGAACCTCCCGCAGGAGGAGGCGTTCCGAGTGCTGGAGCAGGAGATCCTTTCCTCCGCATCGGACGCGGCGAGTAGTGCTGCGGACGGGGAAGGGACGTGATTTTTTGGATGTTTTCGCAAAAAAACGGTTGTATTCCGCCGTTTTGCATGATATAGTACGTAATGGAAAAAACAACAGTCATCGGGAGAATGCCATGAAACGCGTCAAAAAAAACTTCACATTGGTCGAGCTTCTTTGCGTGATTATCGTGCTTGCCCTGCTCGCGGCGCTTTCCATCAAGATTACGCAGGTCGCCTATCGCCGTGCCGACACGACGAGGACGAACGCGATCCTGGAAGCCGTCCGCGCCGGAAACGAACAGTACAAGGTAAAGCACGGGTATTATTTCCCCCACGGCGGGGAAACCCGGGACGGGCAATGGAAACAGATCGAGCTTTATTCGAAAAACACCGCGGGTGATATCGCGGAAAACGCCGGCGCGAAGGAGCTGCTCGGTGACGCCTACGAGACATGCCTGAACGCCGCGCTCGCGGAAGGAAAGACCGTCCTGCTGGATGCCTGGGGCACTACGATCCGTTACCGTTCGCCCGGCATCTACAATACGACTTCTTACGACCTGTATTCCGTCGGCCCGGACAAGGGCGTCGGCGATCAGGCCAACAAAAAGACAACTCCCGGGCTCGGCGACGACATCGCGAACTTCAAAGCCCCCGGCGCCTGAAGAAAGAACCAACCCTTCTCCATAAGGAAACAATACCATGAAAACATCTTCCTGCAAAAGATTTACATTGATCGAGCTTCTCGTCGTCATCGCCATTATCGTGATTCTCGCCGGTCTCCTCTTCCCCGCCCTCGGCACGGTCCGCAACAACGCCAAGAAGTCCAAGGCGCACAGCGAATGCCTGTCCCTGAAGGCCGCCATCCTCATGTACGAGACGGAGTTCTCCCAGTGGCCCGCGAAAGTCTCCGGGACCAGCGACAGACGCCTGAGCGACAGCGAATACATCGATATGTGCCGTTTCCTCACCTGCGCGGACAAGAACAGAAAGAATGCCAAGAACATGGTTTTCTTCGAAGCCGGTGTGGGCTACAATCCCGACCAGGGCATTCTGGATCCGTGGGGTAACCCGTACAGGGTCATCCTCGACGTCAATTTCGACGGCAGGATCGAAAACAGCGCCGACGAGGCGATCAAGCCTGCAAACAAGTACAACGGACGTAACGAAAGCCTGGACCTCAGCACCCGGGTGGCCGTCTACTCGATCGGCGTCAGCACGGATCCCGAAGAGGGCGGTTCCAACAATGTCAATATCAACGACCTGGCCGCACGGAAGAAACTCGTCATCAGCTGGTGATGCGCGCCCCGTGTTTTTCCGCAAGACCTGAATCCGTACGGACGTCCGTGGTTTTGTTCCGCGGATGTCCTGCCGGAAATCCATGATGTAAAAAAAGAGATCGGACAACGTATGGACATTGTTTACGGGATCATGCTGGACAACGGCTCCGGGTACAACGCCCGGTGCGATTCTTCGCTCGGGCTTCATATCGGCGACTTCTGTGTGATCCGCAAGGATTTTTATCTGGACTACGGCCAGATCGTGAAGCAGTTCGACGCGCCGCCGCCGGAGGCGACTCCCGCCGCGCCCGTCGAGGAGGAACGCGAATCGGGCGGGACCGTCTTCTCCGCCAAAAAGAACGAGATCTACGCGATCCTGCGTAAGGCGACCGTGGTGGACCAGGGCAAGGCGAACGAGAACAAGATGCGCGCGAAATCCGCCCTGCGGATCACCGGCCAGTACGTGGACCGTCTCGGGCTGCCCATGAAGCTGATCAACGCGCATTATTCCTACGACGGCAAGCTTATTACGGTGCAGTTCAGCGCCGAGGGGCGTGTGGATTTCCGCGAGCTCGTGAAGTTGCTCTCGCAGGAATTCAACACGCATATCGAACTGCGCCAGATCGGCGTGCGCGACGAGACCGCCATCCTCGGCGGCATCGCGAACTGCGGACGCCCTCTCTGCTGCTGCCAGTTCCTGAAGGATTTCGCCTCCATCAACGTGAAAATGGCAAAGGAGCAGGACCTCTCGCTCACGCCATCCACGATCTCCGGCATCTGCGGCAGGCTGAAATGCTGCCTGAAGTACGAGCATGAAGGCTACCTGGAGCTGGAGAAGACCATGCCGCGCCGCGGCGAACTCTGCGAGTGCAAAGACGGGCGCGGGCGCGTCGTCGACCGCAACCTCCTGACGCAGAAAGTCACGATCCAGCTGGACGACTCCACGCACACCGTGGTCTGCCCCGCTTCCGAAGTCTCGGTTGTGTACCTCGACAAATACAAGCTTCGCGGCGCCGCGGGGCAGGGGGACTCCGCAAAGCAGAACCAGAATCCGTCCGGCGGAGATGCCGCGAAACCGTCCTCCGAGGGAACTGCGCCCTCCCAGCAGCAGAAGCCCGCTCGGCAGGGCGCCCCGGACGGACAGAACCGCCCGCACGGGCAGCCGCGGAAACAGGGCGAACGTCCTCCGCGTCAGCCGGGCGACCAGCGTCCGCAGAACCGTCCGCAGCAGAATCCGAACCGGCCTCCGCGTCCGCAGCGCCAGGACGGCGGCAACCGCGATGGCAACCGGGACGGCGGCAAGCCCCACGGCAACCAGCCTCCGCGCCGTCCTCCGCAGGGCTGAATAGCCCGGACGATCATCCGATTGTTCGATCCGTATTTCGCCGCCCGGCATGGATCCCGGACGGCTTTTTCGTCTTCCGTTTGTCTCATTTTCCGTCCGGCAACCCACATGCGCGCGCGAAAATGTGGAAAAGCGCATGAAACAGCCTGAAAAAGTCTTGAAAACAGGCTCATTTTCATGTATAGTAATAGGATAGATTTTTTCGCCGTTTCCGGCAACCGAAGAAAGGAGCTTCACGAGAATGCTTGCCAAACGTATCATACCCTGCCTGGACGTGAACAACGGACGCGTCGTAAAAGGGGTGCATTTCGTGAGTCTCGTGGATGCGGGCGATCCCGTGGCCGCCGCCGTGGAATACAACCGGCAGGGGGCCGACGAGCTGGTCTTCCTCGACATCACCGCCAGCAGCGACGCCCGCGCCAGCGTGGTCGACGTGATCGCGAAGACCGCCGACCAGGTGTTCATCCCGCTGACCGTAGGCGGCGGCATCCGCACCGTCGAAGACATCCGCCTGATGCTGAAATCCGGCGCGGACAAGGTGTCGCTGAACACCGCCGCGGTATTGAACCCCGACCTCATCAAGGCAGGGTCCGACCGGTTCGGCGCGCAGTGCATCGTGCTGGCGATCGACGCCCGGCGCGTCCCCGGCGAAAACCGCTGGGAGGTCTACACGCACGGCGGCCGCCGTCCGACCGGCATCGACGCGCTCGAATGGGCCGTTCGCGGCGTAGGGCTCGGCGCGGGCGAGATCCTGCTTACCAGCATGGACACCGACGGCACGAAGGCCGGGTACGATTGCGAACTTACCGCCGCGGTCGCCGACGCCGTGCCGGTGCCCGTGATCGCGTCCGGCGGCGCGGGCGACCTCGCCGACCTCGCCGACGTCATCGAAAAAGGCCGCGCGGACGCCGTGCTCGCCGCCAGCATCTTCCATTTCGGGACGTACACCGTGGGCGACGCGAAACGCTACCTCGCCGGGCGCGGCATCCCGGTCCGCATCTGAACAACAAACCATCTTTTTGGAGAACATACCATGTCGAACGATCTTGCTTCCCGCAGTCTGGCCTACCACGCGAACCCGGAGCCGGGCAAACTGAAAATCCTGCCTTCGAAACCCTGCACCACGCAGGACGACCTCTCGCTGGCGTACACGCCCGGCGTCGCCGTCCCCTGCACGGAAATCCACGACCACCCGGAGAAGATCTGGGACTACACCGGACGCGGCAACACCGTGGCGGTGGTCAGCGACGGCACCGCCGTGCTCGGGCTCGGCAACATCGGACCCGAGGCCGGACTGCCCGTCATGGAGGGGAAATCCGTCCTCTTCAAGCGGTTCGCCGACATCGACGCCGTGGCGCTCTGCATCGGCGGCGTGTTCAAGGAGGACGGCCGCACCGACCCGGACAAGGTGATCGAGACCGTCGCCCGCCTGGAACCCTCGTTCGGCGGCATCAACCTCGAAGACATCGGCGCCCCGGCGTGCTTCGCCATCGAGCCCGCGCTGAAGAAGGCCATGAAGATCCCGGTCTTCCACGACGACCAGCACGGCACCGCCATCATTTCGCTCGCCGGCATCCTGAACGCCCTGCGCGTGGTCGGGAAGAAGATCGGCGACTGCCGGTTCGTGATGAACGGGGCTGGGGCCGCCGGGATCGCCTGCGCGGAATACTACGTGTCCGCCGGCGCCGACCGTTCCAAGTTCATCCTCTGCGACTCGAAGGGCGTGATCCATGACGGCCGCACCGACCTCAATCCGCAGAAACAGCGTTTCGCCGCCCACACGGATGCCCGTACGCTCGCCGACGCGATCCGGGGCGCGGACGTCTTCGTCGGCGTCTCCGTGCCGAAGGCGCTGACCGGGGACATGGTCCGCACGATGGCGCCCGGCGCGGTCGTGTTCGCTATGGCGAACCCCACGCCCGAGATCTTCCCGGACGAGGCGCTGGCCGCAGGCGCGGCGGTTGCGGGCACGGGGCGCTCCGACTACAGCAACCAGGTGAATAACGTGCTCGGGTTCCCGGGCATCTTCCGCGGCGCGCTCGACACCCGCGCGTCGGACATCAACGAGGCGATGAAACTGGCGGCGTCCCGCGCGCTGGCGGACATCGTGGCGGAACCGATGCCGGAGGACATCCGGCAGCTGCTCTCCGCCGCGTATCCCGAAGAGGCGGCGAAAGGCATTTTCGAGGGCGAGATCCCGCTGAAGGCATCGTTCGTGATCCCGAAGCCGTTCGACCCGCGCGTCGTGCCACGCGTGGCGCGCATGGTCGCCGAAGCCGCCATGGCTTCCGGCGTGGCGCAAATCAGGATCGACGACCTCGACGCCTACGAACGTGCCGTGGCCGCCCGCATCGCCCGGAACAGCAAACAGTGAATCAGCGAGGTACATACCATGACACAGGTCATCCATTCGATTTCCGAACTCCAGCAGTGGTCCCGCGACGCGCACAAGGCGGGGAAGACAGTCGGACTCGTCCCGACGATGGGGTTCCTGCACGACGGACATCTCTCCCTGATCGACGCGGCCCGCGCGAACGGCGCGGACGCCGTGGTCATCTCCATCTTCGTGAACCCGATCCAGTTCGGCCCGAACGAGGATTTCGCGAAGTATCCGCGCGATTTCGAACGCGACCGCGCGCTCTGCGAGGCACGGAACGTGGACGTGATCTTCGCGCCCGGCGTGGAGGACATGTACCCCGAACCGCTGACCTGCCACGTCTACGAGAACACCATTTCCAAAAATCTCTGCGGCAAGTCGCGCCCGATCCACTTCGAGGGTGTGACCACGGTCGTCTCGAAGCTCTTCAATGCCGCGCTGCCGGACCTGGCGGTGTTCGGGCAGAAAGACGCCCAGCAGGCGGCGATCATCCGCCGCATGGTCCGCGACCTGAATTTCCCGATCAGGATCATTACCGCGCCCATCGTGCGCGAGGCGGACGGCCTCGCCATGAGCTCGCGCAACAAATACCTCTCCGAAGACGAGCACCGGCGCGCGCTCGCGATCTCCCACAGCCTCTTCCGCGCGCAGAAGACGTTTGCGGCCCAACCCGGCGTCACGGCGGAAAAACTGATCGCCGACATCCGCGCCGAGATCACGGCGGCGGGCGGCGCGGTGGAGTACGTCGAGCTGACCGACTCGGACACGATGCTGCCTGCGGCCGTGCTCGAACCCGGAAAAAACTTCACGATCGCGGTCGCGGCGAAGTTCGGCAGCACCCGCCTGATCGACAACATCCAGCTCTGAGGAGCGAAACAACCCTGCACGGCAGACAAAGGACGGAACAGACATGGCAGACGGCGTGAAACACGAGCATTGGGGCAGTTCCTTCGGATTCATCATGGCGGCAGTAGGTTCCGCCATCGGGCTCGGCAACGTGTGGCGTTTCCCCTACATCACGGGGGAGAACGGCGGCGGGGCCTTCGTCCTGATCTACCTCCTCTGCATCGCACTGGTCGGCCTGCCGGTGATGCTGGCGGAACTCGCCATCGGACGTGCCTCGCAGGGCGATCCGATCAAGGCGTTCAAGCATTTCGCGATCCGGTCGCCGCGCCTACCGAAGGTTGCATCCGGGTTCGGCCTGGGGCTTGCCGCCGCGCTCGGCGCGTCCGGCAACTACGGCATGGCGGTTTTCCTGGTTGTCATCAGCATCCTGATTTACCATTACGGCTGGTCGGCGGCGGGGTTCTCCTGCACGCTGGTGGCGGGGCTGATCCTGTCCTACTACGCGATCATCGGCGGCTGGATCTTCCTGTACACGTGGAAATCGTTCGCGCATGAGCTCGTTTTCGCCTCGCCGGAAAAGGCCGGTGCGTACCTCGACAGCGTGTCGTCCAACGGCTGGCTGTCATCCGGGATGACGGTGGCATTCATGCTCGCTTCGGCGGCGATCTGCTGGTTCGGCGTGAAGAAGGGCATCGAACAGGTCTCGAAGATCATGATGCCGCTGCTTTTCGTGCTCGTCCTGGTGCTGGTGATCCGCAGCGTGACGCTCCCCGGCGCGTCCAAAGGCGTGGAGTTCTTTTTGAAGCCCGACTTCGGCAAGATCAACGGCTCGAGCATCCTTGACGCCCTCGGGCACGCGTTCTATTCGCTGAGCCTTGGCATGGCGATCCTCATCACCTACGGAAGCTACCTGAGCAAGCAGCGCAACATCCTGAAGGCGTCGCTCTGGATCATCTTCTTCGACACGCTCATCGCCCTGCTTGCCGGACTCGCCATCTTCCCCGCGCTCTTCGCGCAGGGCGGCAATCCGGGACAGGGGCCCGCGCTCGTGTTCAATACCCTGCCGATCACGTTCGAATCCATCCCCGGCGGCCTCGGCTGGCTCTGGAACGGCATGTTTTTCCTGCTTCTGGCGATCGCCGCGCTGACCAGCGGGCTGAGCCTGCAGGAGGCGGTCGTGTCCAGCTTCATGCAGAACCTGAACCTCTCGCGCCGTGCCTCCGTCATCCTCTCCACCGTGCTGATCACCGCCTTCGGATGCGTGATCTCGTTCAGCGTGAACGACTGGTCGGGGCTTTCCGGGCTGCACGGGCTGCTCACGAAGCTCTTCGGCGGCGTGAAGGGAAGCCTCTTCGATCTGGTCGACTATGTTGCCAGCAACTGGATCCTGCTCCTGAACGGCCTCGCGGCGGCGTTCTACGCCGGCTGGGTCTGGGGCACCAACGGTGCGGCACGCGAACTCTACCGCACCGGCGCCGACCTGAGGGGGCTTTCCAAGCTCCAGAAGTTCAACCGCACGCGCCTCCCGGTCATCTCCTGGTCCGTATTCATCCGTTTCATCTCGCCCGTGCTGATCTTCGTGACGTTCCTTTCCGCCGCCGGATTCTTCAAGAAAATGCAGGAGCCCCAGCCTGCAGAGGAAGCGCCCGCTGTGGAGGAGACGCAGGCGGCAACCCCGGCGCCGCAGTCCGTGGAGGCTCCCCCCGCCGAACCTGCGCCGTTCCACCGCATGAAAGGCACCGCCTGGCATCCGGAACAGTGGTGGAACAGCTCCGACCGCACTGGTTTCGCATTTTCCGCCAGCATCCGTTTCTCTGCTGTTCCCGAGGCTCCGGTCCCCGTTCTTTCCGTATGGGACGGGTTCGACCTATCCGTGTCCCCGGACGATTCCCTCGTCTTTACGGTCGACGGCGTGTCCTATGCGGTCGTCCGGGAGGACGGCGAGGCGTTCTTCCCCGCGAACCGGTGGGTGAAACTGGGGGTCTCGTGGGATCCCGCGAAGAAACGTCTGCTGGTCAGCCGCAACGGCAGTCTGCTTCAGGTGAAGAAACTTGAGGCTGCGCCCGTGCCGGCAGCATCCGAAACGGTTTTCGACATCTTCTGCGACCGGCTGTATCCGCACGCTCTGGATGCGGAGCAGGTTGCCCGGATTTCCGCGCAGGGACTTTGATTTTCCGCCGATCTTCCGTTTTTTTTGCGGACGTCCGCTTGAAAACGCCGGAATCGGTGGTATAGTTTTGTGATAAAAACCAAACTCAACTGAAGGAGTCGTTCTTATGAAACTGAAACATGCTTTCATGCTCGCCGCATCCGCCGTCCTGTCCGCCGCCGCATTTTTCGGCTGCAACTGCGACGGGAATTCCTGCTCCGACGACGCGCCCGCGAAGGCCGCCGCGAAGACGAAACCGCTGGTGGTGTACTGGACGTGGTCCGAGACGCACAACACCAAGGTCGTCGCCGAAATGCTCCAGCAGAAGACCGGCGCCGACATCAAGCTGATCGAAATGGTCACGCCGTATCCGTCCGACTTCGGCGGGGCGGCCCAGGCCGGCCAGAACGACCTCCGGCAGCCGAAGGCCCCGGCCATCAAGGAAATGGACCTCGACCTCTCCAAGTACGACCCGATCTACGTCGGTACCCCGATCTGGTTCTCCACCTATGCGCCGCCGGTCCGCACGTTCCTCCAGTCCTACGATTTCAAGGGCAAGACCGTCGCGCTCTTCTGCACGCACGGACAGGGCAATCCTGCCACGTTCACCTATCTCCGCGACGCGAAGGCCGCGGTCCCCGAGATCGACTACTTCGCCGATGTCTTCGCGTTCAAGGGCACGGATGCCGCGAACGCCGGTCCCGCCCTCGACGCCTGGATCGAAAAAGTCAACGCGAAATAAGCCGCAATCAACCGAACCGATGAAGGCGGACCGGACCGTTCTCCGGCTCGCCTTTTTTCATCTTCATTTTTATCTTTCCTCTCCATACGCACCGCCAGAAAGGAACCCGGACCATGCATGTACTGTTGCTCAACGGCAGCCCGAACGCCGAGGGCTGCACCTTCACCGCGCTCGGCGAGATCGCTGCCACACTCAAGGAGGAGGGCATCACCTCCGAAGTCTTCCAGCTCGGCAAAAAGCCCGTGCGCGGCTGCATCGCCTGCGGCGCCTGCCGTGAACGCGGCGAATGCGCGTTTCAGGACGACGCCCTGCCGGCGCTCGTCGAGGCGGTCAAACGCGCCGACGGCATCGTGATCGGTTCGCCCGTGTACTATGCCGGGCCGAACGGGGCGTTGTGCGCGCTGCTGGACCGCCTTTTCTTCTCCGCCGGATCGTTCCTGAAGTCCAAGCCCGGCGCGGCAGTGGTGAGCTGCCGGCGCGGCGGCGCGAGCGCGTCGTTCGACCGCCTGAACAAATATTTCACGATCAGCCAGATGCCGGTCGTGTCCTCCCAGTACTGGAACTCCGTGCACGGGTTTACGCCGGACGACGTCCGCAAGGACGCCGAAGGGCTCCAGACCATGCGTACTCTGGCGCACAACATGGCGCGGATGCTCCGCATGGAGGCCACCACGCCGAAGCGTGAAAACGAGGAGGAACACCTGTGGACGAGCTTCCACGACGGGAAGTAAGCTGCCCGGCGGACACGGCCCGGACGGGGATCCCGACATGAAAAAAGCTCTGGACGAACTGGCATACGGCGTGGACTGCGCCTTTCGCGGGATCCGGATTTTCTTCACGCGCCCGCGTCTGTGGCCGTACGCCCTGCCGCCGCTGCTGCTCGTCCTGCTGCTGTATGCAGGGATCCTGTTCGCACTCATTTTCTGGGCCGCTCCCGGGTTCCGGGAATGGCTCGCGGGGATTTCCTTCCCCGGATGGCTGTCATGGCTTCAGACGACGCTGGACTGGTGCCTGAAGCTTTTCTTCTGGATCGTCATCCCGCTTGTCCTGTTCTATTTCATCGGGACCTTCTACGAGATGTTCGGCAACATGCTGTTCGACATCCTGGTCGATGCGTTCGAGAAGGAAGACTATCCCGAACATCCCGGCGCGGTCCAGCCGTACAGCCGGGTCCTCCGCCTCACTTCGGGGTTCATCCTGCTTACGGTTGTGTCCTATCTGGTCTATTTCATGCTGTTCTGGATCCCGGTCGTCGGATTCCTGTTCCGCGGCGCGATCTGCGGACGGTCGTATCTTCACGACAGCTCCGTCCGCCAGGGACTCCCCGTATCCGTGCTGAAAAAACAGGTCGCGAAGAACCGTCTGTCCGTGCTTGGGTTCGGCATCGTGGCGCGGTTCGCGGAGTCGATCCCGTTCCTGATCCCCGGACTCGTGATCGGCGGCTCGATCCTGTACCACACTCGGCTGCTGAAGGACACTCCGCCGAAGGAAAGGGCCGGGCTTAACGCCTGAGCAAGAAAAATGCCGGACGGGATTGTCCGGCGCGGAAAAACAGAAAAAGAGGAGAAGGCGGGTCTTATTCCGAAACCGTAACGAAGGTGCCTTCCTCGCGGGGCGGGAGTTCCCCGTTCTGCAGTTTGAAGGCCCTGTTCTTGTCGGAATGGCAGACGGGGCAGTTTTCCTCGGGTTCCGTCGTCTCGATGTAGCCGCAGACGGGACAGAGGTAGAAATCCACGGAGGGCTCCTCTTCCGCATCGGGATCGATCATCTTTTCGATCCCCGTGTCGGATTCCAGCACCTTGTTCGTGATTTCGAGCGCGATCAGGACTTCCCGGAGTGTTTTCTCCGGATCGGCCTTGAGGAGGGTCTCCCTGTATTCGTCGAGGGGGGGGAGAACGATCGTCCGGGGGTTCATCTCAATGGCGTAGGAGGCCGTGGAAATTTTATCCATCTTGTGTTTTTTCAGCAGGATATTGATGATCGTCTCATGCCGGTCGGCGAGAATCTGCTGGGAATTGGCGAGCGCGAGATAAATCTCCTTGTCCTTGGAATCCGCCGCCGCGGACCTGCAGCGTTCGACGCAGGCGACGAGCTCCGCCTGGGTTTTCTGCATGAGGCGCAGCGTGTCCGGGTCGACGGTGCGTTTGTTCTGGATATTTTTTCCGCAGGCACACAGGCAGAGGACTGCACAGCAGACGGCAGTCAGGATTGCTGCGGAGGAAAGAAATCTTTTCATAAAAGCGGGACTCCCGGGAAATCTGACGGAGATCATACTCATTTTATTGACGGATGCTATAAAGATACATCGTTTTCCCGAAAAATCAACTGAAAACGCCTTTTTTTTTCGTGTTTGTGGCGGAATACGGACCGTTTGCTCCCGGTTATCCATTTGCATTTGCGGAATGTCCATGCTATATTAGGCTCGCGTTTTCAATAATGTGAATGCTGGTTTCAAAAGAAAGGCGGTCTGTATGTCCGGGCTCCATTTTCCCTCCGCGTTGAAAAAACTGTTCCTTCTTTTCTCGGTCTGCATGTGCGTATGCGGAATCTCCTGTGTTTCGTCGGAAGACGGGGCCGGGAGCGAGGGGATGGCGTTCGTGTCCGGGATGGGGCTGGGTTGGAACCTCGGCAACACGTTCGACGCCTGGCCGAACGCCGGCGGCCGGCGTGCCGGCCTGGAGACGGAGACCTCCTGGGGCAACCCCCGGACCACGCGCAAGCTGATCAAGTTCATCAAGGAACAGGGGTTCGACACGATCCGCATCCCGGTTACCTGGGGACCGCATACGGGCGACGCGCCGGAATACACGATTGATCCGGCGTGGATGTCGCGCGTGGAGGAGGTCGTGGACTGGGCCCTGGCGGAAAAGCTGTACGTGATCCTCAACATGCACCACGAATCCTCCTGGCTGGAAAAGGCGTCGAAGGATTACGAGGGGACCATAGCGCAGTACCGTGCCGCATGGCGTCAGATCGCGACGAAGTTCCGCGAACGCACCGACCACCTGATCTTCGAGTCGATGAACGAGATCGACTTCAAGGACCTGCCGGTCGGGGAAAATGGCGCGCTCGTGAACCGGATCAACGGGGAGTTCGTGAAGATCGTCCGTGCGTCCGGCGGGGCGAACAAAAAACGCTGGCTCCTGCTGCCCGGGATCGGCGCCGACCTCGACAAGGCCTGCGATTATCTGGTCCTGCCCGACGATCCGCGCTGCATCGTGTCCGTGCATTACTACCTGCCGCCGCAGTTCGCCATCGCCACGCCCGGCACGAGCTGGGGCTACCAGTACAACTGGGGATCCGCCGCCGACCTCGAGACGATGAAGGCCAGCTTCGCAAAACTGAAGGAGCTTTATCTGGACAAGGGGATCCCCGTCATCATCGGCGAGTACGGCTGCCTGCTGCGGAACAAGGACCGCGCCAGCCGCATCTCCTATTTCCGCTCCATCGTGCGCCTGTCGCGCGAAAACGGCATCTGCCCGGTCTTCTGGGACAACGGCGAAGAGCTCGACCGCCGGGCGTTCGTCTGGCGCCAGGAGGGCGTCCTGCCCGCCCTGACGGGGAAATGACCGGTGCTCGCATGAAGATCGTCCCCGCCGAATTCGAGCGCCATGCCCTGCAGATGCTGGACCTGCTGAACGATGCGGTCCTCCATACGACCTGGGTGTACGATTGCGATCCGCACCCGGAACCGTACATGCGGGAGTATTTCGACTCGCATGCCGAGGGGAATTATCCGGTCCTGGCGGCGGAGTCCGACAACGGCGCGTTTCTGGGGTTCGCCTCCTGCGGCCCGTACCGGCATCATCAGGGATACCTGCACGCCGCGGAGCTGTCCGTCTACGTCGTGCCTTCGGCGCGCCGTACGGGCGTCGGGATGGCATTGATGGCGGCGCTGGAGGAGGAAAGCCGTCGCCGGGGCATCCACACGCTCATCGGCGTGATCGACGCCGGGAACCTGCCGAGCATCGCGTTCCACCGGAAATGCGGCTACGAATATGCCGGGACCATCCGCGAGGCCGGCTGGAAATTCGGCCGATGGCTCAGCATCTTGTATTATCAGAAAATCCTCTGATCCGGGCCGGGCTCAAGCTCAGGGGCGGAGATCCGCCCGCCGCGCCTCGGTGACGAACGCGCGGCAGAGCAGGGCGCTTTCCGTACGGTCCGAAGCTGTCTTGACTCCGGTGTTCACATCCACCGCGTAGGGGCGGACGCGTTCGATGGCGCGGGCGACGTTTGCCGGAGTCAGCCCGCCCGCGAGGATGACCGGGACCGGCGATTCCTGCACGAAACGCGCGGCGCGGATCCAGTTCCCCGTGAGCCCGGTGCCGCCGACCTGTCCGGTCTTCGCGTTGAGCGTGTCGATCAGGTATGCGTCGATGAACGGCGCATAGTCGGCATGTTCGAAGAACGTGTCCTGCGGCTCGGGATGAACCGCCCGCACGAGCTTGGCGCACGGAGGCAGTTTGTCGCGGATCAAGGAAACCTCCTCCGGCGTGGATTCCCCGTGGAGCTGGATGTTGCAGATCGCCGCGGCTTCGGCCAGGTCGAGGATTTCCTCCGGCCTGGACAGATGCGTGACCAGCCACGGCTGGACGAACGGGGGAAGGGATCGGGCGAGACGCCGCGCGGTGCATGCGAGGATGAAATCCGGCGAGGGATGCACCTGCCCGACAAGGAACCCGACGGCGTCCGGCGAAGCGGAAAGCGCCGCCTTCAGATCCGTTTCGTTCCTGATGCCGCAGATCTTGATCCTCATGAGAAACCTGAACCTTCAACCGAAAAGCAGTTCGACTCCGCGCAGGGTGAAGTCGTCCCCGCCGTCGGTCATGCCGGCGAGTTCCGGCGCACGGAGGAAGAACGCGCGGTCGCCTCCGCATGCATAGACCGTGGGGCGGCATCCCAGCATCTTTTCGACGCGCGCGAGGAACCCCGCCACGGCATCGACCGCGGCGGCGTCGGTGCCCAGCCGGATGGCGTCGACGGTGTTCGCGCCGGGGCAGGGGGGCAGTTCGTCCGCGAGTTCGACGACCGGGAGTTTCGACGTGTAGAGGTTGAGGGCGCGGCGCGTGAGTGTGCGTCCTGGGAAGATCGCGCCGCCGAGGAAGCGCTTCTGATCGTCGACGACCTCCGCGGTGATGCAGGTACCGAAATCAAGGGAAACCGCCGGGAGAACGGCTCTTCTGGTCAAGTGAACGGCATTCGCGATGCGGTCCTGTCCGAGCGTCGATGTGTCGACAAGTGAGAAGTCCACGAATTTCGATGCGGCCTCCGGTGTCACCATGCGGGCGTTGATGTCCTTCAGGACCGGGAACAGCCGTTCGACGACGCATGCGGCGCCGATGAATGACAAGTCGTCCGTGTGGATCATCTCCGGCGAAAAATCAGCCGTATTGACCGTGTCCGAGAAATTGAGACGGTCGGGCGCGATGTAGAGGATCTGCGTGTGTGTGTTTCCGATGTTCAGGTAGCATCGCATGGGAGCGAACCTCCGGCAAAGAAAAAAGGTCCCGCCGAAGCGGGACCGTAAACGAAGCGGATCAACCGCCGCCGAGGGTCTGGATGATGGTGATCAGCGGGCTGAACAGGGCAATGACGATACCGCCGACGATGACGGCCAGGAAGACGATCATCAACGGTTCGATCATGGATGTCAGGGCGCTGACGGCATTGTCGACTTCCTCGTCGTAGGTGTCGGCGATCTTTTCGAGCATGTCGGGGAGCTTGCCCGTTTCCTCGCCGACCTCGATCATACTGATGACCATGTCGGGGAAGATCTTGGTGGACTGGAGCGGGGGCGCCATGGGTTCGCCTTCCTTCACGGCGTCGTGGACCTGCTGGACGGCCTTTGCGACGAGCTCGTTGCCGGCGGTGTCGCGGACGATCTGGAGCGCGTTCAGGACGGGGACGCCGGATCCCATGAGTGTGCCGAGCGTACGGGAGAACTTGGAGATGGCGGTGCGGGAGACGAGCATCCCGACGACGGGTGCGTTGTAGATGCCCTTGTCGTAATAGAACCGCCCCTTCTCGGTTTTCAGGGCGAATTTCGTGGCGATGATGAGGACGACCACGATGACGATGGCGATGACGATGTTGTTCTGGAGCCACCGGCTGACGCCCATGACGAACCGGGTGATGGCGGGCAGCTGCGCGCCGTCGAGCATTTCGGCGAACATGGCCTCGAATTTCGGGACGATGAAGATCATGAGGAAGATGGTAATGCCGATGGCGATGGAGAGCACGATCGCCGGGTACACCATGGCGGATTTGACCTTGCCCGCGATCTTTGCGGCCTTTTCGCGGAATCCCGCGAGTCGGGTCAGGATCAGTTCGAGCTTGCCGGCGGCCTCGCCGGCGCGGACCATGTTCAGGTAGAGTTTGTCGAACGACTTCGGATGCTGGGCGAGCGCCTCGGAGAAGGTGGAGCCGCCTTCGACGGAGGCGGCGACCTTGCCGAGGATGGTCTTCACGGAGGGGTTTTTCGCCTGCCGTTCGAGCGTCTTGAGCGAACGGATCAGCGGGAGGCCGGCGTCGAGCAGGATGGCGAGCTGACGGGTGAAGACGGTCAGGTCCTTGCCCTTCATGATGACCGGGCCGAGGTTGATGTTCAGGCCTTTCTGGGCGGAGGGGCCTTTTGCTTTTTCCTTTTTGCCCTTCTCCGCTTTCGCGAGTGGCTTGATGGAGGTGGGGAACATCCCCTGTTCTTTCAGGAACGATGCGACGGCTTCCTCGCTTGCGGCTTCGTGCTGTCCCTTCTGCTCCTTACCGGATGCATCCATCGCGGTGTATTGGAAGATCGGCATTTTGTGAACTCCAGGTTATATGGGAAAGATGTCGTGAGCTTGAATCAGATGTTTGTGCCGGCGAGGGTCTGGACGATGCCTTCGGGGTCCTGCGCCTTCGTGATGACTTCGCCGTATGAGACCATGCCCTTCTTGTAGAGCTCGACCAGGTGGGAGTCGAGGGTGTTCATGCCGTACTTCGCGCCGGTCTGGATGTCCGAGGTGATGCGGAAGGTCTTGCCGTCTCGGATCAGCGCCTGGATGGACGGCGTGGTGATCATGATCTCGAATGCGGCGACTCGTCCGGGCTTGTCGATGCGGGGCAGGAGGACCTGGGAGATGACGCCGACGAGGCCGGCCGCCAGCTGCGTGCGGATCTGCGGCTGCTGGTTGGTCGGGAAGGCGTCGACGATACGGTCGACCGTGGGGGCCGCGCCGGTGGTGTGCAGAGTGCCGAAGACCAGGTGTCCGGTTTCGGCAGCGGTGACGGCGGCTTCGATGGTGACCAGGTCGCGCAGTTCGCCGACGAGGATGATGTCGGGGTCCTGACGGAGGGCACGGCGGAGCGCTTCGGAGAAGCTCGGGACGTCCGCTCCGACTTCACGCTGGATCACCACGCTCTTCTTGTGGTGGTGGTAGAATTCGATGGGGTCCTCGACCGTGATGATGTGCACGGCGCGCTCCTCGTTGATGACGTTGATCATCGAGGCGAGCGTGGTGGACTTGCCGGAACCGGTCGGGCCGGTCACGAGGATCATGCCGCGGGGGCGGTAGAGCAGGTCCTTGATGCTCGGCGGGAGTCCGATCTTGTCCAGCGGCATCATCTCGTTGGGGATCTGGCGGAGCACGGCGCCGATGCAGCCTTTCTGCTTGAAAGCGCTGACGCGGAAACGCGCGCGGTCGCCGAATGCGAAACCGAAGTCGGAACCGCCGTCTTCCGCGAGCTGCTGAAGGTGGCGCGGGGAGGCGATCGATTTGACCAGCGCTTCCGTGTCCTCCGGCGTAAGCACGGGGAGGTCGAGCTGGGTCATTTCCCCGTGGAGGCGGATCACAGGTGCGACGCCGACTTCGAGATGCAGGTCGCTGCATCCCTCGGTAACGACGAGATCCAGTAATTCATCCATTTCAACCATGTTGAGGGCCCTTTATGCTTATTAAGTGTATTTGAGAACTTCTTCCATCGTGGTCTCGCCGTTCAGGATGGCGCGGATGCCGTCCTCGCGCATGGTGGTCATGCCGAGTTCGCGCGCCTTGTCGCGGATGACGACGGCGGGTGCGGAATCCAGGATCAGGGAGGAGATCTTGCTGCTCATGCACAGCAGTTCGGTAATGGCTTTGCGTCCCTTGTACCCCGTGTTGTTGCAGGTCGGACAGCCTTTGCCGTAGTAGAACTTGTTGTCGCCGATGTCCTTCCTCTGGAGCCCGAGGAGCTTCAGGTCGTCCTCGGTGGGGACGAACGCCGTGCGGCAATGCGGGCAGATGCGGCGGAGAAGCCGCTGGCCGAGAATGGCGATCAGCGAGGCGGTGATGAGGAAGGGCTGAACGCCCATATCGATCAGACGGGTTACGGCGCCGGCGGCGTCGTTGGTGTGCAGCGTGGTGAAGACCAGGTGTCCCGTGAGGGAGGCCTGGACCGCCATTTCCGCCGTTTCGATATCGCGTGTTTCGCCGAGCATGATGATGTCGGGGTCCTGACGGAGGAAGGCACGGAGCGCGCGGGCGAAGGTCATGCCGATCGCGTCGTTGATCGGGAGCTGGACGATGCCTTCGAGGTCGTATTCCACAGGGTCTTCCGCGGTAAGGATCTTGTCTTCGACCTTGTTGATCTCCTTCAGGGCGGAGTACAGTGTGGTCGTCTTGCCGGAACCGGTCGGTCCGGTGATGATGAAGATGCCGTTCGGCATGGCGATGATTTCGCGGATCTTCTTCAGGGTGTCTTCGTTGATGCCGAGGACGTCGAGGTCGAGGTTGACGACGGAGCGGTCGAGCACGCGGAGCACCACGGATTCGCCGTGGGAGGTCGGGAGCGTGGAGACACGGAGGTCGATGGGGCGGCCGGCGATCTTGAGCTGGATACGGCCGTCCTGAGGCTTGCGGCGCTCGGAAATGTTCAGGCCGGAGAGGATCTTCACGCGGCTGATGACGGGGATGGCGAGGCTGCGCGGCGGCGGGGACATCTCGTACAGGGCGCCGTCGATGCGGTACCGGATCTTGAATTCGTGCTCGAACGGCTCGAAGTGGATGTCCGATGCCTTGTCGCGGATGGCCTGGTAGAGGACGGCGTCGACGAACTTGATGATAGGGGCCTTGTTCGCGTCTTCCTCGGCATTCGCGTAGGCGTAGTCGGAGCCTTCCGCGGCATCCATTTCGGACAGCAGGTCGTGCACGCTGTTGATGTCGACGGGATAGTATTTGTCGATGAACTTGTCGATCTGCTTTTCTTCGGCCAGGACGATCATCACGTCCTTGCCAAGCACGAAACGCATTTCGTCGGCGATCTGGTAGTTCAGAGGGTTGCGGACGGCGAGCGTCACGGTGGATTCGTCCGCCTCGATCGGGACGACGCCGAGCATGCGGACGTTGTCCGCGTCGACGAGGTCAATGACCTCCTTCGGCACCTCAAGCATGGTGAGATCGACGACCGTCGTGCCGAGGCTTTCCGCGATGTAGTTGAGGATTTCGTTTTCGGAGAGGATTTGGAAGTCGATCAGGATCTGCTGAAGCGATTTCCCCGTGCGTTCGTATTCCTCCTCGGCTTCCTTCATGTTCTGGGGAGAACACGCGTTCGCGTTCAGGAGGATGTCCTTCAGGGTTTGGTTTTCGGAGTCAAGCATGATATGGGATCCGTGTGGTTAATTGCGTTATTCTTCGTCGCCGACTGTGACTGCGAGGACTTCCGTGACTGTGGTAGTCCCGGCGGCGGCTTTCCGGAGTCCGTCTTCGCGCAGGGTTCTCATGCCGCTCTGGCGCGCCGCGGAACGGAGCTTGTCGGAACTTTCCTTGTTGTAGATAAGGTACTGCATATCCTCGGTGATGAGGAAGATCTCGTAGATGCCCATACGTCCCTTGTACCCGGTGCCGCCGCAGGCGGGGCAGCCGCGTCCGTGGACGAGGTTCGCGGAGTCGAGGTAGTCCTTGTCGAGGTTGAGGAGCCGGATTTCGTCGGGAGTCGGCTTGTAGGGCTCCATGCAGTTCTTGCAGACGCGGCGGACGAGTCGCTGTGCCATGATGGCGCGTACGGAGGATGCCACGAGGAAGGGCTTCACGCCCATATCGATCAGACGGGTCACGGAGCTCGGTGCGTCGTTGGTGTGCAGCGTGCTGAAGACCAGGTGACCAGTGAGGGATGCGTTGATGGCGATGTCGGCGGTTTCCAGGTCGCGGATTTCACCGACCATGATGATGTTGGGGGCCTGGCGGAGCATGGCGCGCAGAGCGTTGGAGAAGGTCATCTGGACGATCGGGTTCACCTGGACCTGGTTGATGCCGCTGAGCTGGTATTCGACAGGGTCCTCCACGGTGATGATCTTCCGGTTCGGCTTGTTGATGGTGTTCAGGAACGCGTAGAGGCTGGTGGTCTTGCCGGAACCGGTCGGGCCCGTGACCAGGAAGATGCCGTCCGGCATGGAGATGATGCGGTCGATCTTCTCCTGGTCGTCCGTATAGAAGCCGAGCTTCGGGATGTCGAGCTGGATGCTGGACTTGTCGAGGATACGCATGACGATGGATTCGCCGTGCGTGGTGGGGATGGTCGAAACACGGAGGTCGAGTCCGACGCCGGAGACCTCGATCTGGATACGTCCGTCCTGCGGCACGCGCTTTTCGGAGATGTCCATCTTGGACATGATCTTGATACGGCTGATGATGTTCGTCTGCAGGTATTTCGGCGGACTTTCCATTTCGCGCAGCGCGCCGTCGATGCGGTAGCGGATGCGGAATTTCTTTTCCATCGGCTCAAGATGAATATCGGATGCTCGGAGCTTGAAGGCATTGTAGATGAGCAGGGAGACGAGCTTGATGATCGGGGCGTCGTCTTCGGTGTTCGCGGCTTTCGCCGCTTCCTTTGCCGCCTCGTCCTCGTCCGTCTGGACGACCTCGAGCTTGGAAGTGTCGACGCTGCCGACGTAGGAATCCACGGTGCCCTCAAGTCCGCCGTAGCTGGATTCGAGGATCTTCTGGATCTGCTTCGCCGGGGCGATGACCGCCTCGACGTCGCGTTTCAGCACATAGCGCAGCGAGTCGATGGTCTCCATGTCGGTCGGATCGGACATGGCGACGGTCAGGATGTCGTCGTGAAGCATGACGGGGACGACATGGTACTGCCGGGCGGTTTCCGCGGGAAGCTCCTGAATGACTTCGTCCGGGATGACGAACGTCGAAAGGTCGATGGTCTCCAGCCCGTATTGCTGGGCGAGCATGTTGGTGATTTCCTGCTCGTCGACATAGCGCAAGGACTTCAGGGCGTCGAGAATATCCAGTTCGCCGTCGGATTCGGCGACTTTTTTCCATCCCTCGTCTATCTGCTCCTTAGATACGAAACCGTTCTCCTGAAGCAACTCCAAAACATAATCACTGTCAAGCACGTTCAAAACCTCATTTGGTGAAAAGAAAAATAAATACCGCTAAAAAATACGGCATGATTGCCGATTTTTCAAGTCGAAAAGTGAACGAATCTGAAATTATTGAAGAAAAAATCGGTTTTTTCTTCCTTTTGCTCTTTAAAATCGCACCCGGATGTGGTATATTCATAAAATGTTTTTTTCAAGAATACGAACCAGTCGGACCCCGGACATGCGATGAAATATGCGATCCTGAGCGATATCCACGCCAACCTTGAAGCGCTGGAGACAGTGCTTGCCCGCTGCCGTGAATTGGCGGTGGACTCCTATCTTTCACTCGGCGACATCGTCGGCTACAACGCCAGTCCGCATGAATGCCTTGAGATCATGCGGTCGCTTCCCGTCGTGGCGTTCGTCAAGGGCAACCACGACGAATACGCGTCCAACGGCGACACCGTCATGGCCGGATTCAACCCCCATGCGAAAAGCGCGGTCCTGTGGACGCAGAACATGCTTTCCTCCGAGGAACACGCCTTTCTGGCAGGACTCCCGTACAAGATGCAGGTCCGCGGGACGCCGTTCACCGCCGTCCATGCATCTTTGGACAGCCCCTCGGAATGGGGCTATATTTTCGACATCCACCAGGCGATGGACAATTTCTCCTACCAGTATACGCAGCTCTGTTTCTGCGGGCATTCCCACGTCCCGATCGCATATTGCAAGAAAATGCTCGCCCGTCCCGGCGAACTGCCCGTCGACGAGCTGAGACTCTGGGCGGTCAAGCCGGATGAGGAAGGGATGATGTTCCATTCCGACGAGGCCGATGAGATCGTGCTGCCCATTCAGGCCGGATGCAAATACCTGATTAACGTCGGCAGCGTTGGACAGCCCCGCAACCGCGATCCGCGGGCGTCGTTTGCCGTGTACGATTCCGAACAGCACACGCTTACGCGGTACCGTCTGCCGTATGACATCGCCGGGACGCAGGAAAAGATCCGCGCCGCCGGATTGCCGGAATGCCTGGCCACCCGCCTGGAACACGGAATGTAATCTTCGAACAGGAGGATGCCGAAGGATGCCTTCGGCGGACGCCGCCATGCGTTATCTGATCGTAAAACCAAGCAGTCTGGGGGATATTCTGCACGCGATGCCCGCCGTTTCGGCTTTGGCGAAAGCCTGTCCGGACGTCAGCGTGGACTGGGTCGTGAAACCGGCGTTCCTCGAACTGCCGCTTTATCTGCCGTGCGTTCGCCGGACCATTCCGTTCTACGACGGCAGATTTCGCAAGCCGCTTCAGTTCCTGCCCGCGCTCCTCAGCCTGCGCGCCGATCTCCGGCGCGAAGCCTACGACGCCGTGATCGATCTTCAGGGGCTGATCCGCAGCGCATTGATCGGACGCCTGTCGGGATGTGCCGTGCGGGCCGGTTCCGCGTCGCCGAGGGAACACTTCGCGATGCATTTCTATACGCGGCTCCTGAAGGGTCGCGAGAAGCCGGGCCATGCGGTGGACATCAACAACACGATGATGCAGGATTTCCTCGGACGCGACGGCCTCGATTTCAGCCTGGACCTGCCCGTGAACGAGGAGACAGCGGGACGCGCCCGCATGACCGTCGCGGAGGCGTTCGGCGGGACTCTGCCGGAACGCTTCGCGCTCATCGCGCCGGGCGCACGCTGGGAGACCAAGAAATGGCCCGCGGAATTCTTCTCCGCCGTGATCGCGTCCGTTGCCCGCCGGGAGCCGGGTATGCGTTTTCTGCTCGCCGGGTCCCGCGACGAGATGCCGGATGCCGAGACCATACTGGCGAAGAGCAGCGGATTGCCCGTCGTTTCCATCTGCGGGAAAACGAGCGTCACCGAGTTGTTGGAAGCCGTGCGCCTGTCGTCGCTCGTGATCTGCAACGACAGCGGTCCGATGCATATGGCAGCGGCGCTCGGCGTGCCTGTCGTGGCCATGTTCGGGCCGACGGATCCCGCCCTGACCGGGCCGTATTGCGAAAAAAAATCCGTGTTTGTTCCGGAAATCGCTTGTATTCGCTGTTTTTTGCGCTACTGTAATGATTCACGATGTCACGCGTCGGTCGATCCGGAAGCGGTCGCCGCGGCGTGCTCCAACCTACTTCCGAAAAGGAGCTGAACCATGTTTTCCAAGCTACGCCATGTCTTTGCGGCTGTCTGTTTTTTATTTTTGATCCCGCTGTGCGTCCGAGCCCAGGTGGCGATCGTCGTCAAGCCCGTGCAGATCAATTACCTTCAGTATGAATCGGTGTTCGTGCGCGTTGCCATGCGGAACCTTTCCGCGCATCCGTTGGCGTTCGGGGAGAACCTCGGCCTCAAGGGGAATCTCCAGTTCGAGATCCGCCGTTCCGACCGCAACGATCCGAGTTTCGTTCGTTCGCCTAAGGATGCGGCGCTTCCCGATATGACCGGAGTGATCCTGCCTCCCGGCGGCGAGAAGTCCTACATGTTCAACCTCAGCAAGCATTACGATCTCCGATCCACCGGCCGCTATTCCGTCAAGGCCGTCCTGCGCCATCCCCAGTTGACGACCCCCTACCAGTCCAAGGAGGTGCATTTCAACATCGTGCGCGGAAATCTGATCTGGTCGCGCACGGTCGGACTGCCGACGCTGGACGACGATCCCGACAACGGCGACAAAGCCGATGCGGACGGCGTGAAGGAGGAAAAACGCCCGACGATCAAGACGCGCGAATACCGCATCCTGAGCTATTTCACGGGCAAATCCAACATCTACTGCCTCACGCTTGAGGACAAGGACAACCTCTACATGCTCCGCCATATCGGCTATGACCTGGGCCCCGACCTCCGTCCGAAATGCGAGATCGATTTCCTGTCCCGACTCAATGTCCTGCTTCCCGCCAGCACCAAAGTGTATGCCTATTACCAGTACAATACCGACGGCAATCTCGAAAACCGTCAGATCCTGATGAAGGACAACAAGCCCCCGCGCCTTGTGTACGACCCGGATACCGGCATCGTGAAGGTCGTCGGCGGCCGCGAGGCGCGCAAGGACGTCGATTACGAGGAGATCCGCGACATCCAGTTCCTTGAGGATATGCGCGACCCGAAGAGCTCCCTGCTTGACGAACCGCTTGATTCCGATGCCATCCTCGGTCCCGAATCCGTTGGTGCGAAGGAGGCGGCGGACAAGGCCGGGGAACGAAACGGGGGAAAATCCCTTCTGGAAGGGTTCTGAGCGGTCCGCTTTTCAATTCGCTTTTTCCTGCGGCATGGAGAAGGTTCCATGCCGCTTTTTTCGTCCGTATCCGGCATTTTTCCGGGAGGCGGGGCGATTTTGTTCAAAGAAAATATGAAATCCTGCAAAAAGTGTATTGGAAAATGATTGGAACGTGCTATTGTAAATCCGTCACAGAAAATATGGAAAGGCATTCGATGCCATAACCCCATGCTCCGGCGCCGCAGTCCGCCGTCCGGACGAATCAACAGGAGAAACGATTCCCATGAGCTCGAACAAAAAGACCCCCGTCCCAAAGAATGCCATGAAAAACGCATCCTCCTCAGCCGGGAATGCCGCAGGGAAGAAGAAGGTAACGGTCCCCGAACTCTGGCCGGGTGAAACCGCCCCGGAACGCTTCATCGAAGCCGATTTCAAGACGGAAAAAGGTGCGCGTTCCGATGTCTGGCGCGACTGCGTCGGGGCAGGGCGCATCGGCGAGGGCCTGCGCGATACGTGGCGCAAACAGCTCGCGAAGTGCAAAAAGGAACTCGGATTCCGGTATCTGCGTGCGCACGGCCTCTTCCACGACGAAATGCGCGTGTACAGTGAGGACAAGGCCGGCAATCCGGTCTACAACTTCATGTACATCGACGATGTGTTCGATTTCCTGCTTTCCATCGGCGTCAAGCCGTTCGTCGAGCTCAGCTTTATGCCGGAAAAGCTCGCCTCCGGCAAGACCACGATCTTCTGGTGGAAAGCCAATGTGACCCCGCCGAAGAAGCACGAACGCTGGGCGGATCTCGTCCGCGCGACCGTCCTTCACTGGACCGAACGCTATGGCGAGGCCGAGGTGAAGACCTGGCGGTTCGAAGTGTGGAACGAGCCGGATCTGGATGTCTTCTGGGATCCCGGAAAAAAGACCACCATGCTCGATGCCTACCTCGAGCTTTACAAGCACACCG
The DNA here is from genome assembly GCA_017541665.1 of Lentisphaeria bacterium. Lineage (GTDB taxonomy): Bacteria > Verrucomicrobiota > Lentisphaeria > Victivallales > UBA1829 > UBA1732. The sequence goes on from JAFXYP010000030.1 coordinate 64,252, forward strand.
CCCGTGCGGTCAAGTCCGTGAACAGGGCATACCCGGTCGGCGGGCCTTCGGGCGCCGGGCTCGACTTCATCGCCCCGCTCGTGAAATACTGCCGGAAGAACCGCCTGCCGCTGGATTTCATCTCGTTCCACCAGTACGGGTTCGACCCGGAAAACCCGGCGCTGCCGAAGATCGACCGTTTCGGCGGCAACTACATCTACCTCATGAAGAATCTCCGGCACGTGGCGGACTGCTTCAATAAGAAACTGGATGACATCCGCACGAACCTCCGCTGCGACGTCCCGGTCTATATCACCGAGTGGCACGCGTCGCCGTCGCCGGTCGACCCGGTTCACGATTCCTACTTCGCCGCCCCGTTCATCCTGGAGCAGCTCCGCAACACCGAGAAGATGGCGTGCATGAGCCTGTGGACGTTCACGGACATCTTCGAGGAGTGCGGTCCCGCGCCGCGTCCTTTCCACGGAGGGTTCGGTCTGATGACGTTCCAGAGCATCCCGAAGGCCGCCTACCGCGCGTACCAGCTTCTGGCCGCCCTCGGCCCGACGGAGCTGGTGTCCAGCGATGCCTCATCCTACGTCTGCAAGGATGCGCAGGGTGGCGTGCAGGCGCTCTTCTGGGACCTCTCCCACCCCACGCAGGGCGGAAAGATCAGCAACCAGGACACGTTCTTCGACCCGCATCCGGCGAAAGACAAAGGGCATGCGCTCTTCCGCCTCACCGGAATGAAACCCGGCGAATACGACCTGCGCGTGACCCGAATCGGCTACCGGGCCGGAGATGCCTATTCCGCCTGGCTGGAGGAGGACGGCGCGAAGACGGACATCAGCCGCGAGGAGATCGCACGCCTGACGCGCATTTCCCGGCTTCGTCCGATGTACCGGGCGCGGATCGCCGTCATGAAGGGCGAGGAATTCCAGCTCGGACTGGACATGAAGCAGAACGACGTATTCTTCGTCGAGCTGGTCCCGCTGAAATAAGCGGGAAGAAGGGGCGGTCGCCGCGCCTCCCATGGATCCCCTTGCTTCCGCAAGCCGGTTCCCGATGTGGAACCGGCTTCTTTCGTTTCGGCGGAATGAATGGATGCAAAAAGATCCCGCGCCGTCAATGCGACACGGGATCCGGATTTCGTTTCTTTTGAAGCTGTTTACAGCTCCGGGGCGGCCGCCGCGTCTCCCGCCGGTTCTCCGGAAACTTGAGGTGTGTCGCCGCCCGTTTTCTCGGTAGGCTTCGTTTCTTCGGCGCCATCTGCGGAAGCGGCGGTGCTGGCCTTCAGCCAGTCCTGGAGATCGCCTTGGGGATTAAGCGGGATCAGGGGTGTCCCGGCGTTTTCATCCGGGATGTTGGTGTCCACGGTTTCCTGCGGCTTTTCCTCCGGTTTTTTCACCGGCTTTTTCACGGGCTTCTTTGCCACGGGCTTCGCCTCGGCGGGCTTGGCGGGCGCGGCGGCGGGTTCCGGCGGCGTATACTTTTTCACGAATCCCTCGATGTATTCGGTATACTGTTTCGGCGGATCGAACCCCATGATGTCATTGAGTTTCCTGCGGTGTTTCTCCACGCTGCCGTCGGCCTTCACGAAATCAATGAAGAGATTGCCGTTCGCATCCAGCAGAAGCGCGGTCGGGAGGATCGAGATCTTGAACTGTTCGCGGAGCTCACGGTTCTGCTGCTGGAGCCCTTTCGACTGAAGGTGGATCGCGGCGGGGAAGTCGACTTTCATGAGCACGAGCTTCCTGTCCGCGTAATCCATGAACTTTTTCTGGTTGAAGATCGTCCGGTCGAGGGCGAGGCTTGGGGCGGCGTCCGAGTTCGTGAAAAGAATATAGATCGGGCGCTTGGATTTCAGCGCTTCGGCCTTGGCCTTGTTGAAATCGGTATGCCATTCCCCTGCGGAGAGGCCGGGGAAGAGCATGGCGGTCATAAGGAAGCAGCAAAGGGCGAAAAAGTTTTTCATAATATCACTCCTTTCTGTTGGTGGCGGGTTTCGGTTGTACTACCATACTATATCACGAAAAAGCGGAAAGTCAAATGGAAAAACCTGTTCGCGGGTCCCGTCTGTTCAGGGGTGGTCAGCTGAGGACTTTGATCAGGGCCTCCTGTGTGACCGGCTTCATGACGATCGCATCGAACAGGTTGACGTTGAAGTTCAAAGCGTTTTCGGTATCCGCGGTGACGGCGAAGATCTTGATGTCTGCCCAGTCCGGGTTTGCGCGGATGGCGGTCGCGAGCTCCATGCCGTTCATCTCCGGCATCCAGAGGTCGAGCAGGACGACGTCGGGCTTCGTGGTCTTCATGAGCTCCAGCGCCTTCGCGCCGGACGGAGCGGAAACCGGGTCGAACCCCATCTTGCGGAGCATGGCGCAGAGGACCTTGACGTTGAGCGGGACGTCGTCGACGACGAGGATCTTCTTGGAGAGGTCGAGCTTGCCCGCGGCGGCATGTTCGTCCTGGACGAGTTTGGCGTTGTCGCAGATCTCGATGTCGGGCAGGAGGATGGTGAACACGCTGCCCTTGCCGAGCGTGCTGTCGACCGTGAGGGAACCCTTCATGCAGTCGATGAGGCGTTTTGCGATGGAGAGCCCGAGCCCCGTGCCGTTTTCCGTGCGGATGCCGCGGTAGGACGATTTGTCCTGCACGAACGGCTCGAAGATCTTGGAGAGGGATTCCTTCGAGATGCCGCAACCCGTGTCGGCGACGCGGATGGTGAGCGCGGCGCGTTTGTCATTCAGTTTGAAGAATGTGAGTGAAACGGAGACGGACCCCTGTTTTGTGAACTTGACGGCGTTCCCGATGATGTTGAGCAGGACCTGGCGGAGGCGGCGTTCGTCCAGGTTGAGGATCGGGAGGTCGTCCGGGACGGACGTGACCAGTTCGATGCCCTGGGTCTTCGCCTTGGCGGTGAAGACGGCTTCGAGTTCGAACAGGAGTTCGCGGAGATTGATCGGCTCCGGCTGGATGATCATCTGGTCGGCGTCGAGCTTGGAGAGGTCGAGGATGTCGTTGATGAGCGAGAGCAGGGCGTTGCCCGCGTAGTGGATGCTGCGGAGGTACTCGGCGGCCTCGGCAGGCGGGAGGGACGTGTCCTGAAGGAGCTGGCTGAACCCGAGGATGGCGTTGAGCGGCGTGCGGATCTCGTGGCTCATGGTGGCGAGGAAGAGGCTCTTCGCCTTGGCCGCGGACTCGGCGGCCTCGATGGCGTTGTTCAGCTCCGTGACGTCGATGCCGCATCCGAAGACGAGCATGCGGCCGGAGGCGTCGGTGAACGCGATATGGGAGATCTGCACCATGGCCTCGCCGCCGTGTGAAGGAGCCTTGATGACGTGCGTGACGACTTCCCCGTTGTGCCGGACCGCGTCGTCGTCTATGTCCTGGAATGTCTTTGCAATCTCCGGTTCGAAAAGCTCGACATAGTTCGTGCCGACGGCCTTTTCCTGGGGAATCCTCATCCTGTCGCAATACTCGCGGTTCGCCATGATGAGGCGGGAATTGCTGTAGTCGCGCACGGTGGCGGTGCACGGCATGGTGTCGAAGATCGTCTTGAGGAAGAGCGCCGCGTTCGCCGCCTCGGTCTCCAGGTTTCGGACCTTGGTGATGTCCTGGAGCATGAAGAAGAACCGTGCATTCTTTTTCCGTACGGTTTTGTCCTTCACCGCGACAATTCGGAAATGGCGGCGTTCGCCGAAGAAATCGCTGCGGAACGTGCATTCGAGCGTATCGGCCTTGCCGTGGAAGAGCGCGCGGCGGTGCGTCAGGTAGTCCTGCAGGTCGTCCTTGAGGATCCATGCGTCGGCCGATACTGGCTTCCCGTTCTCGAAGGGCCAGAGGGCATCGGTCGGGGACGGGGCTTCGAAAGCGTCGGTGTCCGGCGAGTAGTAGAAATATCCGAGGCCGGCGAGCGACGTGGCAGTCTGGAGTGCATGCGTCTTGCGGTCGAGTTCCTCGCGGCGTTCGTACTCCTCCGTGATGTCGCGGAAGACGACAATGGCGCCGAGCAGTGCGTTCTTCGCGCCGCGGATGGGGGACGTAGAGGTGGAGATGCGTCGTTTTACGCCGTCCCTGGAGACGATGGTGAGGTTGTCGCTGCTCGTGACGATGCGGTTCTCCCGGATGGCGGTCTCGACCGGGGAGGTGAGAGTGGCGGATCCGTCGGGCGAGGTGGTGTTGAAGATATCCTGAATGGTCTTTCCCTCGGCCTCGGTCTGCGTGAACCCGGTCATCTTTTCCGCGGAGTGGTTGACCATGGTGACAAAGCCCATGCGGTCGGTGACGATGACGCCGTCGCCGATGGCGCGGAGTGTGAGCTGGAGCCTGGTGGCGAGGTTGAACGCCTTCTCGCGGAGTTCCGCCATCTCGGTGGTGTCCTGCGCGACGACCAGAACGGCCTCGTGGTTGAATATTTTCCTGTCGAGCTTGGTCAGGGTGACGGTGTAGTTCTTGTCTCCGTGCTTCCGGTTGACGGTCATGGTCTTGCCGGAGATCGCCGTCTCCGCCATCTCGATGCGGATCGTGTTGGTCAGGGCGGTGCGGAGATCGTCGAGGTTCTGCGAGGCGTCCGGGTCGTTGAACGGGACGTGCGAGTAGAGGACCTCGCCGGAGGTGGAATACGCGGCGACGAGGAGAGGCATGTGTCCGTGGATCGCGAGGAAGCGGCCGGTCATCCTGCGGTACTTGAAGAAATAGATGAGCCCGCCGAGGAAGAACGCACAGAGGATGACGAAGAGGATCGCGAGCGTGATGAGCAGTTCCTGGTTCCGCTGCATCCAGGACTCCGGTTCGTTGACCCAGTCGGCGTCGCCGGGGATGGCCGTCTTGTCGTAATCCCAGTAGTTGATGCGCTTGTAGTTGATGACGCAGGTCTCGTCGATGGTCACGGGGTCGAGGTTGGAGGCGTTCCACGAGCCCCTGGCGTTCGCGAGGTGCTTGGTCAGGGCGGCCGTCTCTTTGCCGACGTCCTCGATGGATGACATGTAGCCGCCGACGGCGAAGTCCAGCAGGACACGCCGATGCCCGATGATCGGGAGGTCGTCCCGCACCTGCATGAGCTGGTACCAGATGGTCGAACGGCTGCCGATGTTCGGCAGGTAGATGTCCCAGTCGCAGGAGACGATGAAGGAGTCCGCGGGCGCGGTGGCGAGCTTGCGGAACGCGGCGTCGCGGTCCGCTTCCGAGTCGCTGTTGATGTAGACCGTGGTGAAGTCGCAGATGCCGGCGAACTCGTTCCGGAGCGTGATGTCCTGCCTGTCGTTCCAGGCGTACCTCGAGACCAGCAGCACGACGTGCGGGCGGTCCGGGAACAGCTTGAGGCCGAACTTGATGTTCGTGCGGGGATCCATCTGCCGGATGACGGCCGTCGTGTTCGGGTGAAGCTGGCGCCATTCTTCCGGGAACGTCTTCATGCACGAGAGGATGATCGCCGTCGATTCGGGGACGCTCGGCAGGATGTTCCGCAGCGTGTTCGACGCGGGTTCGCCGAAGGTCACAATCAGCTTGTATTTCCCCGCCTCGATCGCTTCCTTCTTCTCGCTCAGTTTCTCGTCCCAGGCGGTCTGGTTCAGCTGGTGCAGCGAATCAAGCTCGACCAGGTCGCTTTCGAACATGATGCCGAGGTTTGCGAGCTCGTTGAAGAATGCTCCGGTCAGGTCCGTGCGGATCTCGCTGGCGGTGTGCTCCGAGAAGATGATCAGGATGTTGAACTGCCTCCTGTCCTGTGCGGACGAGGGGGCAGTCGCCGTGATGCAGAGCAGCAACAGCAGAAAAACGAGGCGGAAAAACGTGCTGCGAAGGAGGGAAAACGCCTTTCGGCCGGTTCTGTCAGAGCGTTCAGAATATTCGGTCATAATGTTTCCTCATTGTGTCGGCTGAAATCGGTTGAGCTCGGAAATCGGCAAGGGATAAACCGCTTTCCATAATTCTATTGATAACTTACAACAAAAAGAAGAGAATGCAAGCAAATCGGGACGAAAAAAAACTTTTTTTCCGTATTGTCTTGCAATTTCCGATTTCCGTGTTATAGTTTCTTTTCTATAATCTCTGCACACTTCAGCATGCACGACGGCGATCCCGGTCCCGCACATTCGGACGGACCGGATTCCCGTTATGTTTTTTTTTCCGCACGTGGGACGCGCCGCACCCGGCATCCCGGCGGGAGCCCCGGATAACATTCATATTCCATCTCATGAAAAAGAATATACAAACGATCCGCACCGTGCAGTTCGTCACGGTCGTCGGAATGGCTTTGAACCTGATCCTGGTCTTCGCCAAGGCGGCAGGCGGCTGGTTCTTCTACAGTCAGGCGCTTTTCGCCGATGCCGTGCACAGCCTCTCCGACCTCGTTACCGACCTCGCCGTGATCTTCGGCGTGAAATACTGGTCCGCGCCGCCCGACCGGCTTCACCCCTACGGGCATGGACGAATTGAGACGCTGGTCTCCGCCTTCATCGGGCTCGCGCTCGCAGGCGTTGCCATCGGGCTGGCCCGGGACGCGATCGACACGCTGCGGCATGGCGCCGAACGCGGCCCCGCCGAGTTCGCCTTCGTGATCGCCGCCTTCTCCATCGTGACGAAGGAATGGCTGTTCCACTGGACCCTCGCGAAAGCGCGCGCCGTGCGTTCGCCCGCGATGATGGCAAATGCCTGGCACCACAGGAGCGACGCAATCAGTTCGATCCCGGCGGCCGTTGCCATCGCCATCGCGTACTTCTTCCCGAACCTTCATTTCGTCGACGCGCTTGGCGCAATCCTCGTGTCCGGGTTCATTCTCTATTCTGCCTGGACGATCGTCCGGCCCACGCTCCAGGAACTCTCCGAGACGGGCGTTTCCCCCGAAGACCAGGAGAAGATCTACCGCCTGGCCGCTTCGCTCCCCGGCATCATCGGCGCGCATGCGCTCCGCACCCGCAACACCGGCGGCGCGATCTGGGCCGACATCCACATCACCGTCGATCCCGATATGACGGTCCGCGAGGGGCACGATCTCTCCCATCAGGTCCGCGACCTGCTCGTGAATTCCGACCTGAACATTGTCGACGTGGTGGTCCATCTCGAACCACCGTCCCCGTCACGTTCCAGGTCCGCTTCGTCGAAGAACTCCGACCAGCCCGACCTGCCGTTCCGGTTCTGAGTTTCCGCGGTGTTTGATCCTGCCCGACTCGGCAGGGCAGGGGAGAATGTCCTGTCTCTTTTGCCATGGGCTGTTTCAGTTGACGGGACAGGTTCTAATGCTTTAGTAGGATTCAAGCATCTAAAGAATTCTTAAACGCATTGGCTATTTTGTCGATGGGAGAGGTGAAGAGGGCGTAGATGTTATCCATGTTTGCAGTGGTATGCATGCAAACTGTTGACTTCCCTGCAGCGGGCCCCGCCTTGATCGTGATTTCGATCTTTCCCCCCACAGTGAACTTGTGGTAATTTGCAGAGATTTGGGAAATGGTACGATTCTGCTGCACAGAAGAGAATCCGCCTTTGCTCAGGGCCGCTAAACAAATTGCAAATGCCTGCTCCTCCGATTGATTCAAATCGAACGATTCATCACGAGAATTGCGAATGGCCATGAGAAACTCCTTTGCAAATGTCCTGTCCCTTTGGGGCTGGAATGTTTTTTGTCGATATGGCAGATATCTAATGTTTATCGATAACTATAGCAGGCTTTGACCGGATGTCAAGCCTGATTTCGGAATAATAAGGGAGATCCTCTGGCCGGGGCGTCTTTCCCTTCACAGCCTGAATCGGATGTCCGACCGCCCAAAGCGGAGAGAAGATGTCTTCCGTTGCCGTCTGCACAGCCTTGGTCAATGCAGGTCAATACGGCATTGCTCTACACATTGTCAGGAAGTCCGGTTTTCATGGAACAGTATTTTTTGGAGTTTGCTGATTAATTCGGTTCGCGAAAGAGATTGAACATGGTGTCAGGGAGTGGCGGGAAAAATCGTTAGTTTTTAAGCATTTTTTCGGAAAACGATTTGAAAAATGTGGAAAACGGGAGTAAATTATATGTTCGATAAAAAAATATCGAATACGGGCCGCTGCGCTCACGGAAGCCCGTTTTCGAGCCGTTTTCTGATCGTCTACTTTTATTCCACTGCATAACTGGAGCCGTTTTATGAAACGCAAGATCGTCATCTGTATGGGAAGCAGCTGCTTTGCCCGCGGGAACGAGGAGAACCTCCGCGTGATCGAGGATTTCCTGAAAACGAACAATCTGCAGGCGGACGTGCTCCTGTCCGGCCGCTGCTGCGCGGGGATCTGCTCGGAAGGGCCGAACATCATCATCGACGATACGACTTACAGCCACGTGAGCAGGGAAGCCCTGATCGACATCCTGAACCGCGAGTTTCTCGCGAATAAGTAATCATAGGACAGAGCCATGAACCAGGGATATCCGGTTTTTACCGCCGACGCCGAGTGCCAGGACTGCTTCAAATGCGTCCGGCGCTGCCCCGTGAAGGCGATCAAGGTCGAAGAGGGGCATGCGTCCGTCATGCCCGAGCTCTGCATCGCGTGCGGCGGCTGCGTGGAAGTCTGCCCGGTTCACGCGAAGAAGATCCGCGACGACATGACGCGCGCCCGCCAGCTCATCCTCGGGCCCGACCCCGTCTACGTTTCGCTGGCCCCGTCGTGGGTGAGCGAGTTCAAGGGGCTCCCCGCGAAGAACATGATTGCCTCCCTGAAGAAGCTCGGGTTTGCCGGAGTCGGCGAGACCGCGATCGGCGCGCAGGCGGTTTCGGACGCGCTGGCGCTGGAGCTGAAGGATTTCAGGAGCGGTCTGAAGATCTCGTCCGCGTGCCCCGTGGTCGATGACTTCATCTGCAAGTACATGCCGGAGTTCGCGCCGTGCATCACGAAGGTGCTGTCGCCCGCGCTGACGCATGCAAAAATATTGAAGAAGGAATTCGGCGAGAATGCGAAGGTGGTCTTCATCGGGCCGTGCATCGCGAAGAAGAACGAATCCGACCGGCACGGCGACCTGATCTCGCTGGCGATGCTGTTCTCGCGGTTGCGCCAATGGCTCCGCAGCGCGCAGATCGACCCGTGGCGCGTGGAGACGACCGACGAGGACGTCTTCGTGCCGCAGGCGGCGCGCGAAGGCACGCTGTACCCGATCGAGGGCGGCATGAACGACACGATCAAGCTGCATCCGGGCTGCGGCCATGTGAAATACGTTGCCGTGACGGGGCTCGACAGCCTCCGTCTCACGCTGGACGGCCTGCACCCGCGCGACATCCGCGAACCGGTCTTCCTGGAGACGCTCGCCTGCCAGGGCGGCTGCGTCCACGGGCCGGGCACGGAACACGGCGCTCCGGGCCTGATGGAACGCCTCCGCATCCTGCGCATGGCGGACGTGCCGGAGACCGTTGCCGACCGCGAACCGTCGGTGACTCTTGACCTGGATTACAGGGAATCGCCCGCGGCGGGAGGCGACGTCTCCCTGCACGAGATCCGCCAGGCGCTGCTCCGCGTGGGCAAGAAGGACAAGGAGGACGAACTGAACTGCGGCGGCTGCGGGTACAATACCTGCCTCAACTTCGCCAAAGCGCTGATCGCCGGCAAGGCCGAGCCGAACATGTGCGTCTCCTACATGCGGAAGCTGGCGCAGAAGAAATCCAACGCCATCCTGCGGTGCATCCCGGCGGCCGTCGTGATCGTGGACCAGAGCCTGACGCTCATCGAGTCCAATTACAGGTTTGCGGAGCTCTGCGGGGAATCCGCGCTTGACGTCTGGAGCGTGCTGCCCGGCATGGCCGGTGCCGCGCTTGACACGTTCATCGGCTTCTCCGACCTCTTCCGCGAGGTGCTGACCACGAAGGAGGAGCTTTCCCGCGACACCATCCATGTGAACGGGCGGCTCCTGAGCCTTTATATCTTCAATATCGACCCGGGACAGGTCGTCGGCGCGATGATGTTCGACGTTACGCGCACGGAGTTCCGCCGCGAGGAGATCGCCGCCCAGGCGCGCGAGGTGATCCGCAAGAACCTCGCCACGGTGCAGGACATCGCCTGCAAGCTCGGCGAGCACATGGCCGACACGGAGATCCTGCTGCGCTCCATCGCGGAAAACTATGCGGACTCGCCGGCCGACGACGAGTTTCAGAAGAAATACAAATGATGCCACGGTGACGGGACCATGAACGAACCTTTTTTCGTTGACCTCGGATTCAGCCAGTGCCGCAAGCACGGCGAGGACATCTGCGGCGACGCCTTCAAGTTCATCAAGAACATGGAGGATTCGCGCGTGGTGGCCGTGCTGTCGGACGGCCTGGGCAGCGGCGTGAAGGCCAATATCCTGGCATCCATGACCGCGACCATGGCGCTGAAGTTTGCCAACGAGCTTACCGGCCCCCGCGGCATCCTGCACGCCGCCGAGATCATGATGGACGCCCTGCCGATCTGCCAGGTCCGCAAGATCAGCTACGCCACCTTCACGATCCTGAACGCCTGGCCGGACGGAAACGTCCGCATCATCGAGATGGGCAATCCGGCGTTCGTGCTGCTCCGCAACGACCGGGTGCTGCCCGTGCCGTACGAGGAGCTGAACCCCTCCAAATACGACAACCGCAGCATGAAGGTGTACCATTTCAAAGTCGACATGTGGGACCGCATCGTCTTCTTCTCCGACGGCGTCACGCAGGCCGCGATCGGCTCGGACGAGCTTCCGCTCGGCTGGCGGGAAAGCGGCGTGTCGGAATACCTGGTGGATTACCTGGACAGCTGCCCGGACGTGTCTTCCTACGAGGTCGCGGAACACGTGATCGGCGAGGCGATCAGCAAGGAGCCGCACCACATCAACAAGGACGACATGACCTGCGCCGCGCTGTATTTCCGCAATCCGCGCGAGATGCTGCTCTTTACCGGGCCGCCCTACGATGCCGCCCGCGACGCCGAATGCGCGTCGTTCCTGAAGAATTTCGTGGGCGACAAGGCGATCTGCGGCGGCACCAGCGCCGAAATCGTGTCGCGCGAACTCGGCCGCGAGCTGAAGATGGACCTGTCGAGCATCTCCCCGGACATGCCCCCGATGTCGACCATGGACGGCGTCAACCTCGTGACCGAGGGCATCTTCACGCTCTCGAAGGCGGCGACGTACCTGGAGTCGGTCGACGGCGTGCGCCACAACGATCCCGCCGGGCTGCTCACCGGCCTGATGCTCCGCAACGACGTGATCACGTTCCTGGTCGGGACGCGCATCAACGAGGCGCACCAGGACCCGAACCTGCCGCACGACCTGGAGCTGCGGCGAAACATCGTGCAGCGGCTGGCGCGGACGCTCGAAACCCAGTACCTGAAAAAAGTCATCATCAAATACGTTTGAAAATATATCATAACCGATTTGCAAAACCCTAACCCTCACATCAACCCCATGGAGAAACCTATGCAGGAAACCCTGGAAAAGACGCGCGCGATGGTGCACCACCTCGCGGCGGTCAACGAGATCCTCGAAAAGAACGGGAACGACCCCTCCCGGCTCATCCCGATCCTTCAGGAGGTGCAGGAAGTCTACAAGTACCTCTCGAAGGACGTCATCAGCTATGTGGCCACGTCGCTCGACGTGCCCGTGGCGCATGTGTACGGCGTGGCGACCTTCTACGCCCACTTCTCTTTGAACCCCAAAGGGAA
>JAFXYP010000031.1 GCA_017541665.1 Lentisphaeria bacterium
CGAAACCGGCACCAGCGCCGGGGCCACCAGCGGCACCGCCGCCGAAGCCAGCCCCTGCGCCGGGAGCAGCACCTGCACCGCCGGCAGGACGCTGACCGCCCATGCCGCCGCCGAAGCCGCCCATGCCGCCGCCGAAGCCGCCCATGCCGCCACGACCGCCCATGCCGCCGCCGAAGCCGCCCATGCCGCCGCCGGCGGGTGCGTTGCCTTCACTCTCGAGACGTTTGACCTGCGCCATGCAGCGTTCGGCCAGTTCGTCGTTGTACCCTTTCAGCACGCGGGCTGCCGCGGCAAACAGGGTAACTTCATTGCGGCCTATGCTACGACCACTACCTCTGGTGAACGCCCACATGTCGTCGGGGTTGCCGCTGCGCTTGCCGTCTTCGGAAATTTCGAACCGTTTCAGGCTGGGATCGTACTGCAGACCGTCCGTGATGGTGGCTGCATCGCCCAGATGTTGGTAGTTGTCAAGGACCGAGTTGGAGAGCGTCATCGCGAAATGTCCGAGTTGTTCGGCCTGTGCGAGGAAGTTCAGCACGCTGTGCTCGATGTACTGCAGGATGTCGGGCTTGCCGTCCGGACGGTGCAGGTCGACATAACGCTGTTCCTCGCTCACGAACGTTTCATCGCGGTCGTCATGGAAGAGTTCCCAGGCCATGATCAGACTGTTGAGCATATTCGAGGTGGCGCCGATTTCGATATCGAAGTCGCCCGCGTCAAAGAAACCGCCGACGTTCAGACCGGGGATCAGCTCATAGGGCTTGTAGGGGGTGCCGTCGGGCTTGGTCGCGGTTTCCTGCCCCTGGAAATGGCCGTCGAAATGATCGCTCGGCGGGGCCTGCATGTAACCTTCCTTGAAGGGTTCGCCGTGCCAGATGCGGTACGCCTCGTTGACCGTCATGTGGTTCATGTGAATGGGAAGCCACACGTCGCTGGTGGCGTCCGTGATCTGGTCGTATACGGAATCGTTGATGATGAAATTGCCGGCCTTGTGGTCGCCGTACTTGATGAAATAGATGCCGGGCTCCTTCACCTTGCTGAAGTCGAATCTCACATAGTTGTACTTGTAGAAATCGCCCCATTCTTTGACCTTGCCGGTATACGCCAGCGTCTCGTTGCCGTCTTCGTTGATCTTCCAGAGTTCGGCGGTCTCTTCGGGCTTGTCGTTCTTGTCAAGTTCGATCACGGCCACTTTCGGCTGATCGGGCACATACCCCACCTGGGAATAACCGATATTCGGTTCGCGGATCCAGCCCGGGACGGCGTTCGGTTCGACGATCCAGGTCATCACCTTGCCGGTCTTTCCGGCGGGCAGCTGGGTACGCAGCGTGTACCAGCCGTTCTGGGCGACAATACGGCCGTCGAACAGATCCATGTCAACATCGGACGTGATCTTGATCATGCGTTCCGGTTCATCGGGCGCGATCACGAAAGTTTTGCCGGTTTCGAGCGGCAGCGGATCGACGAACTTGCCGGTGTCGCGGTCATCGTAGGTGCGGAAACCCTTGTACTGGCGCGCCTTCTCCTCGTTCGGCAGGACCTCGGTCTTGCTGACAGCGTAACGCGGGAACCGGTTGATACGACCGTCCACGATGTAGGTCTTGCCCCAGTACTGGGACGGGATGAACTCCAGGTTGAAACCGGCCTTGCCGACCACGGATTCGGGCAGCGGCTCGTCCAGATAAAGGGCGAGCTCTACGGCGTTACCCTTCGCCGTGGCCACGACGCGCGAAGCGAAATTGTAATCGTTGAAGCGCATCTGGACTTCAATGGAGTTGTTTGCCTGGTTCACTCGGCGCGTCGACTGGGGGACCAGGTCCCACTGTTCCGGAGTCTTGGAAAGTCTGACGGCGCCGCCCTGAACGGTTCTCACGCCGTGATGGATGATCTCGATGCCGGCGTTCTTCTCGTCGTTGAACCCGCCGGTGAACGCGTTGCTGAACACCAGGATGTTGACGCCCTGCCGTTCGAAATATCCCTTGTCATTCAGGACAAGGCCTTGCTGGGCTTGAGTTTGAGTCTGCCGGGGAGGCTGCTGGGCCTGCGCCTCGACAAAGACGACGGGCAGTGCGGTCAGCGCGGCGATGATGAGGGGGGAACAGGAGCGTAAATTCATGCTGATGGTCCTTATTCGGCGGAGGGTACCGCCATTGGTTTTTGAGGTTATTTGGAAATGTGTGTGTTGTTTTTTTCGTGACAGGTGGCATAATATACACATGCGCGAGCATGTTTTCAAATGAATTTGAGTGAAATTGCAGGGTTTTTCAGGAGAAAAACTGGTGAAATGGTGTCGGAACGGCGAAAAACATGCCATCAAGAAATAAAAACACCATTTTTTGAGCTCAAAAACTTTTTTTTCGAAAAAAAATCGAAAAAAGTTCAAAAATGCATTTGACATCCGAATATTTCGTAGTATAGTATTATCAGGAAGTCAAGAACATTCGGTTCCCGGACTAAAAACCATCAACCTCTCTTCCATAGGAGACACGACCAAGAAGACTATCAACAGGACACTCGCCATCGGCGCCGTTTTCACTGCGGCGGTCATCCTCGCCCCGGCAACTACCTTTGCACGGGATCACTACGAACCCCCGAAAGGCCTCCAGCTTGCAGTCGACATCGTGAACCTGGTGCGCGCGGTCATCGAACCGCGTCCGGCTCCCGTGATCGTGGAAGCGCCCCCGGCAGTCGTCGAGAAGACGGTCGTCGTCGCAAGCACGCCGAAGGTCGTGACGACGCCCGCCCCCGGCACGGTCATCGTGACCGGCGCGGAACCGGTCGGCATTCCGGAGTTCAGCTACGTCCTGTACGAAGATGAATACATCCCGTACTACAAGGACTGGCTCTACACCGAGGATGAATGGTACTGGATCGGAACCGGAACCCCTCCGATCACGCCGCCAAGGTGGACGCCTCCGCCGCGCCATGAGGACCACAGGCCGCACAAGGTCATCGTCCTGCCGGACCGCCACCGCGACCGTCTTCCCGCCCCCCTGGTGCACCGCCACGATGAACCTCGCCGTGCCCCGGTGACCGTGGTCCGCCGCGAAGAGCCTCCGCGCCGCGAACACGTGGTCGTCCGCCGCGAAGAGCCGCGCCGCGTACCCGTAGGGAGCCGCCGTGAAGAAGCGCGTCCCGAACCCGTCCGCACGGCGGTTGGCCACTCGGCAATCATCCGCACGGAAAAGAAGGAAACAAAGCCCGCAGAGCCTCAGAAGCAGGACAAGGGCGCTCCGCCCGCAAAGAAACGTTGACAGCGCAGGCTGATTATCGATAGCACCTCCAGGTAAACGCCGGCCCCCGAAGCCGTGAAAAGCTCCGGGGGCCGGCACTTTTTTGCAATTTACTTTTGTTATTGTCCGAGCGAGTCGTTCAGTTGTTTGATCCGGGCGCTCTCCTCGGGGGTCAGATCCGTGCCCTTCATCAGCAGGCGATCGCGCGTTTCCTTCACGGGATTCACGCTGAACGGCGCGCCCAGGTAGCTCTTGCGGACCCGTTCGGGGAAGAACACGAGGCGTTCGACCGCGACGAGCGGATCGACCATCACGACCTTGAACGTGTGGCGTCCGGCTGTCTTCACCTCGTGCGTCACGCGCACCTTGCGGTTGTTTTCGAAGATCTCGTTGTTCAGGCGTTTGAACTCGCGGGCGAGCGTGTCGGTCACCTTCACCGGTTCGTCGTCGAACGCCGTGCCGATCCTGAGTTCGCGGTAGGTCGCCCCGTGCAGTCCGGTGTCGTCCTTGTCGGGGAAGATCGGCATGATCTCCACGTCGACCGTAACCTTGCCCGGTTCCGGGATGTACACGTTGTATTCCAGGGTCGGAGCCGGATCGGGCGGTAGGACGGACTTCGCCGACAGCGGATAGCCGGTCATGGCGTCGTTCCAGCGGCCCAGGCCGTCGATCTTCGTCCAGTTCGCGCCCTTCGCGTCCCGCTTTCCGTCGTAGTCGGATGCGCGTACCACGACGGGCCCCGCGCCGTTTCCGTAAAACGCGGGGAGCGCCGTGACGGGGGAAACTTTGTTCACGGCGATCTTCACGGGCTTCATACCCGCGGCCTCCACCGTAATGGTCGCCGGACCGTTTGCGACGGCGTTCGCGACCACGGAGACCAGAACGGTCTCGTCGGTTGCGCCGTTCACGACGACTTTGTTCCGCGAAAGCTCCACCCACGGCTGGTCTGCGGTCAGGGTGCATTCGATCTGCCCTTTGTCCGAACGGTTGAACAATGTGACCGGATACTTCTCGCCCGCCAGGAATCCGAACGTCGGGAGCGTCAGGCTCTCCACCTGATGCGGTGCGGCCTTCTCTGTTCCCTCGACGGCCACGCCGAGCGTCGGTTCGTCGGTCGGCTTCGGCATCTGCGAAATCCTCGGCAGGAAATTGTCCCGCGGCATGCTCCACTGCGTGTAGCCGATATGCTTGTCGGACATCATGTTCTTCCACTTGCCCCCCGCCATCTTCTCGCTGTTGTAGAAATCGGACAGCTCCCTGTCCTTCGCGAAGAGTTCCTGCGCCTTCTTGAGCGAGGCGGCGGCGCTGGCGCGGCCCTGTTTCGCGAACTGGTCCGCCTTGGCGAGTTCCGTGTAGATCTGCGCGGTCCCCGCGCCCGCCACGACCGGATAATACACCAGCTGATAGAACGCGTCGGCGTATTCGGGCGGCATTTTTCGCTTCACCTGTTCGGCGGTATTGACGAGGTCCTGCCATTTCCGCGCGAAGCTGTCCGCCTCGTCGTAGTTCACGGCGCTCCAGATGCCCGTCTGCTGGAGTTCCGGCTTGCGGATGTAGTTCAGCCGGATGTATTGCGAGATCAGATAGGCGCAGGTGTCACAGCAGTCCTCCGGGAAGACGGTCCGGCACCAGCTCTTCATCCAGTTGTTGACGCCGGTGAGCGGGATCCGGTCGGGGTCCCAGGCGTAGTCCAGGATGAAGTCGATCTCGGCTTCCTTCGGTTTCAGGTCGCCCACGTTGATGATCCACAGCCCGCGCATGCCGTACTGGTACGCGATGTACAGCTGGTGCGCGATCTGCGGGATCGGGCGCGTGCTGATCCAGCGGTCGTTCCAGGGGCCGCCGTTCATGTCGATGTGGTAATACAGCCCCAGCGATTCGGGACGCTTCCGGTCTTCCTCGGCGGGCAGCTGCAGCAGATACCCGAAATTGCTGTCGCAGATCGCCATGATGACGTCGTCCGGCGGGCGCACGCCGCGATTGTAGAACTGCACGATCTCGTTGAAGACCACCCAGATCTGCGGCACGGTGGCGGGGTCGCGTCCGTATGCCTCGCGGATGAGCTCGCGCTGGTCGTGGAAGATCTGGTACAGCAGTTCCCTGTTGCTGTCGAAATTCGCTCCCGGGTCCAGCGGCAGGTCGCCGTCGCCGCGCAGCCCCACGGTCGGCATGTTGTCGTATTTCGCGTTGCGCTTCAATCCTTCCAGCCAGAACTTTCGCATGTTTTCGCCATTCTGACGGTAATTCCACTCGCCGAGCTGACGGCTGCGCTTCGTCCATTCCTGCTGGTTCCGCATCAGCGGCTCGTGGTGGCTTGTTCCCATGACTACGCCGTATTCGTCCGCCACGACCGGGTTCAGCGGATCGTCCTCGTTGAACGCCTTGCCCCACATCGCGGGCCACAGATAGTTGCCCTTCAGACGGAGGATCAGCTCGAACATGTGCGCGTACATCTTGGAGTTGATGCCGCCGTAATTGGCGCGGCACCAGCCGCCGAACGACGGATCCTCGTCGTTGATGAAGATGCCGCGGTACTTCACTTTCGGCGGTCCCTGAAGGTAGAGGCTCGATTTCGCATACAGCACGTCCGAATGCACCACCGGCACGTCCGCCCACCAGTACCACGGGGACACGCCGATGCGCTTCGACACCTCGTAGATGCCGTAGATGGTGCCGCGCTTGTCGCTGCCGGCGATGATCATGGAGTCGGGCCTGACCTGGATCATGTACGATTCCCATTGCCCCCGGATCGCGTCGACGTTGATCTTGCCCTCCTTCACGAGGCCGTCGATGAGCGGGCTTTTGCCGACCGTGCCGACCAGGATCGTGCCCGGACGCACTTTGCCGTCCGTCTCCACGGACGCCGCCGTCCCGGTCACGCGCTTCACGTCCTCGCTCAAGTCCTTCGCCGCGCGGATGACCTGCGGGAAATCCTCTTCGCTCAGCACGATGGATGCAGCGTTTCCTTCGGCGAAGATTTTGAATCCGCCTTCGAGCGTCGACCGCGCGACCATGGTGTCAAATACATCCTCGGCGGCGAGCGTGGAGCCCGCGGCCATCATCGCTCCGGCAAGAAATCCGGTGATGCGGTTCGGAATACCCTTGTTTTTCATAAGCTGTTTCTCCTCGGAACGGGGTCGTACTGTCGGCGGGTGTGCCATTGCGGTTTTGATAGAATGAAACATTTTTTATGATAACATATCACATTTATGCTCATTTTCAAACGCAATTCGAGTCGATGAAGCTTTTTTCGGAAAAAACGGCAAAAAAAGCGAAAATACATTTGAAAAAAGGAAGATACAAGCTATAGTATCTTTTAGCAATGTTATAAACAAACAATTTTTTCGTTAAAAATTCACAACCGAACAAGGAATCCAAACATGTCGAAAAAGCTCTTGTTCTCCGCCTGCTGCGTTTTCGCACTTGCTGCCGCCGCTTGCTCCACCTCAGGAAATATGCAGGACGATGCCGCGTCGCAAAAGACGAACGCTGCCGCAGCCCAGTACGTGAAGTTCTCCTCCTCGTCCGGAGCCTTCCGGCTCGCGAAGGGTGGAACGTCCGCAAAGATCCTGGTCGACGCCGGCGACTGGGCGGGCGTGATCCGCGCTGCGAAGGACCTCGGTGACGACGTCGGCAAGGTCACCGGCAAGGCATCGGAAGTCGTCACGGACGCGACCGCGATCGAAAAAGGATCCGTGGTCGTCGGCACGATCGGCAAGAGCAAGCTCATCGACACCCTGATCGCCGACGGGAAGATCGACGTCTCGCAGATCAAGGGACAGTGGGAATCGTTCCTGATCCAGACCGTCGACGGCAGCCTCGTGGTCGCAGGCAGCGACAAGCGCGGCACGATCTTCGGCATTTACGACATTTCAGAGAAGATCGGCGTCTCCCCGTGGTACTGGTGGGCCGACGTCCCCGCGAAGAAGCACGATGCCCTGTACATCGCCGCAGGGACCTATGTGCAGGGGCCGCCGAAGGTGAAATACCGCGGCATCTTCATCAACGACGAGGAACCGGCGTTCGGTCCGTGGGCGCGTGCGAAATTCGGCGGCATCAATTCGAAGATGTACGTCCACATGTTCGAGCTCATCCTGCGTCTCAAGGGCAACTATCTGTGGCCCGCGATGTGGGGCAAGGCGTTCAACACCGACGACCCGGAGAATCCGCGCCTCGCCGACGAATACGGCATCGTGATGGGCACCAGCCACCACGAGCCCATGATGCGCGCCCAGCAGGAATGGCACAACTATCCGAACCACGGCGTGTGGAACTACAATACGAACAAGGACAAGCTCTATTCGTTCTGGAAAGAGGGCATCACCCGCAACGCCAAGTACGACAACCTGGTAACGGTCGGCATGCGCGGCGACGGCGACGAAGCCATGGCCGGGCGCGATTCCAAGATGGAGGACAACATCAAGCTCCTGAACCGTATCATCGACGACCAGCGGTCCCTCATTTCCGAGGCATACGGCAAGCCCGCCTCCGAGGTCCCGCAGATGTGGGCGATCTACAAGGAGGTGCAGGATTACTACGACAGCGGCATGCGCGTCCCGGACGACATCACCATCCTCTGGTGCGATGACAACTGGGGCAACGTGCGCCGTCTCCCGACTCCCGAGGAACGCAAGCGTTCCGGCGGCGCCGGCATCTACTACCACGTCGACTACGTTGGCGGCCCCCACAGCTACCGCTGGCTGAATGTCAGCCCGGTCCCGAAACTCTGGGAACAGCTTGATCTGACCTACCGCTGGGGCGCGGACCGCGTGTGGATCCTGAACACCGGCGACCTGAAGCCGATGGAGATCCCGATCGACTTCGTGTTGAAGTTCGCGTACGACCCGGACGCCATCCCGCGGGAAAAGCTCCCCGAATACATGCTCAACTGGGCGAAGGAACAGTTCGGCGACGAGCACGCCGAGGAGATCGCCGACATCGTGTCGAAGTATGCGAAGTACAACGGCGCGCGCAAGCCCGAACTCCTCGAGGCGGACACGTTCAGCGTGGCGAACAACAATGAGGCGGACGGCGTCGTGGAAGCCTGGCACAAGCTGGTCGCCCGCGCCGAGGCGCTGAAGGCGAAAATGCCGAAGGAATACCAGGATGCCTATTTCCAGCTCGTCTACCATCCGGTGAAGGCCTCCGCGCAGGTCGCCGAGCTCCAGGTCTCCGTTGCGAAGAACCGCCTCTACGCGCAGCAGGGACGCGCCTCCGCCAAAGTGTTCGCGCAAAGGGCGCGCGACCTCATGGAAGAGGACCAGAAGCTCGCCGACGTCTACAACAGGGAAATCGCGGGCGGCAAATGGATCCACATGATGGACCAGCCGCACATCGGCACCTCGCGCAACGGCTGGGACACCCCGAACCGCAACGAAATGCCGAGGCTGACCGAAGTGAACGTGCCGGACGTCGCCGAGATCGGCGTCGCGGTCGAGAATTCCGAAAAGGCATGGCCTGCGGTGCGGGAGCTCAGCCTCCCCGTGTTCGACAGCTGGAATCCCGTCACGCACACGTTCGAGATTTTCGAACGCGGTTCGAAGAAAACCGAGCTCGTCTCTGCCAAGCCTTCGGACAAATGGATCAAACTGAGTGCGACCGACGGCCCCGTGGCCGGCGATAAGATCGTGTCCGTCGACATCGACTGGCCGGAGCTGGAAAACGGTACGAATGCCGGCGCCATCGAGGTCACAGGCCCGAACGGCAGCGTGAAGATCCGCGTGACTGCCGTCAAGGCCGACGCTCCGGCCGCTCCGAAGGGCGAAAAGGCCGTCTGGGCCGCGCTCGCCGGCCCGATCTCCATCCCCGCCGACAAGCCCGCGAAAGTCAATGCGGTCGGCGGCGTGACCTGGAAGCTCATCCCCGACTACGGCCGCGCCGACGGCGGCATGAGCGTCTACCCCGTGACCGCCGACAGCGTGACCGACTACACCAAGGCACCGAGCATGGAGTATCCGGTCTGCGTCTCCAAGTCCGGCAAGTACGACATCACGCTCTACACATCCCCGACCCTGAACTTCGTGCCGGACCGCGGCCTCCGCATCGCGGTCGGCATTGATGACACCAAGCCCGTCGTCGTGGATGCTTACGAGGGATTCAAGAAGACCTCCTACAAGCAGGCGTTCGAGTCCGGCTCCACGAGCTGGGACCAGATCGTGAAGGAAAACAGCCGCCAGATGAAGACGCAGCTCACCATCCCGGCCGGCGCTCATACCTTCAAGATCTACATGGTCGATCCCGCCATCGTCGTCGAGAAGATCGTGATCTCCTCCGGCACACTGCCGAAGACCTATTTCGGCCCGAAATTCAACAACCAGGTGAAGACGAAGTAAGTCCGTTTTTTACAAAAAAACTTCTCACTCCAGCCATGCCGGACGTCCGCGTTCGGCATGGCATTTTCATTTTCCTTCGGCTCTTTCTGTTGGAAGCATTCGACTCCAATGCATCCGGCGCTCCCCGTTTTTCACGGATTGTCCATGTTTTACGTTTTGTGAAACGATTTTTGGGGGGGAGCCTTTTTGTTTTCAGCTCGAAAAACACTTGGCACGGGACTTGCTCTCACCAGGCACAAACCAGCGAACAGATAGGAGGTTCGACATGAAACTGGTGATAGCGTATATTCAGCCGGATCGGCTGAACCCGGTCAAGCAGGCATTGTATGCCCGCAGTGTGTTCAAGATTTCCGTGACCAATGCCCTGGGATGTGGACAGCAGCGCGGCTATTCGCAGATGTGGCGCGGCGCGTTGAAGGAAGTCAACCTGCTGAAGAAGGTCCGCCTGGCCATCGCGGTCAACGACGAATTCGTCGAGACCACGATCGAAGGCATTTGCGAAGGCGCAAGGACCGGCCATATCGGCGACGGGAAGATCTTTGTTCTGCCGATGGACGAATGCATCCGCATTCGCACGGGAGAACGCGGTTCCGAGGCAATCGGATAAGAAAGTCTGAGGTAAAAATGAAAAAAATGCTGACATTACTTGCCGTATGCGGCGCCGTGTGCGCCGCTGCGGCCGCGGAGAACGACGCACCGGCCACGGCGGAGTCGGTGGAAACCGTTCAGTTCAACCTGAACGTCGTCTGGACGCTGATCGCCGGGATCCTGGTCTTCGTGATGCAGACCGGGTTCGCCCTGGTGGAGGCCGGCCTGACGCGCGCCAAGAACACGAGCAACATCATGATGAAGAACGTGATGGACTTCGTCATCGGCTCCATCTGCTTCTGGATCATCGGCTCGGCGTTCATGTTCGGCGCGACCAAAGGCGGCTTCATCGGCACGGACGGGTTCTTCATGGACATCTTCAAGACGGGCGACGACTGGAACTGGACGTACATGTTCTTCCAGACGATGTTCTGCGCGACGGCCGCGACGATCGTTTCCGGCGCCATGGCGGAACGGACGCAATTCCGGTCCTACCTGATTTACTCCGCGATCATCTCCCTCTTCATCTACCCGATCGCGGGCAAATGGGCTTGGGGCGGCGGCTGGCTGGCGGACATGAATTTCCACGACTTCGCCGGATCCACGGTCGTGCACAGCGTCGGCGGCTGGCTGGCGCTCACCGGCGCGATCGCCCTCGGACCCAGGATCGGAAAATACGGCCCGGACGGAAAGCCGCGCGCCATCCCCGGACACAACATCGCGTTCGCGGCAGTCGGCGTCCTGGTCCTCTGGATCGGCTGGTTCGGGTTCAACCCCGGTTCGACCGTCGCCGGCAACGGCGACATCGGACGGGTGGCACTGATCACGAACTTCGGCGCCGTCGCCGGCACCTTCACGGCGATGTTCACGGCGTGGATCATCCTGAAGAAGCCGGATGCCTCCATGACGCTGAACGGCGCGCTCGCCGGACTCGTGGCGATCACCGCCCCCTGCGACATCGTGACGCCCGTCGGCGCGCTGATCATCGGTGCCATCTCCGGCGTGCTCGTGGTCCTGAGCGTGCTTGCCATCGACCGCATCGGCGTCGATGACCCGGTCGGCGCGATCAGCGTCCACCTGGTGAACGGCGTCTGGGGCACGCTCGCCTGCGGCCTCTTCGGCGCGGAAGCCGTGCTGAAGATCTCCGACGTGAACACCGGCCTCTTCTACGGCGGCGGATTCCACTCCACCGGAGTCCAGGTCCTCGGGATCGCCGCGTATGGCGGCTGGGCGTTCATCCTCGGCATGGTCACCTTCCTGACCATCAAGAAGACGGTCGGCCTGCGCGTCAGCGCGGAGGAGGAGCTCAAGGGACTGGACATCACCGAGCACGGGAACGATGCTTATGCTGGATTCCAGATCTTCACGAACGAATAAATAAACCAGTAAGATTGCAGCCGGACGGGATTCCGGGCGGAAATGATGATCAGGCCGCCCGAAGTCCCGTCCTTTTTCTGACCTGAAGACACATAAATAACGCGCCGCCGGAATTGAGTTTCCGACGGTGCGAAGTCTTTCTCATCATCTCAGGCGCGAACCCTTTTCAGCTCGCACCTGAGGGGGAGGAACGGTCTTACTCGAACATCTTCGGGAGACCGTTGTAGATGATGTTCATGATGGTGGTGTTGTCATGGCCGCTCTTTTCGGAGAAGGCCTGATACAGGTTTCCGTCCTTGAAGTTGTCGCAATACTTGAAGATATCGGTATGCTTCTTCATGGCGTCGATCTGGGGAGTCAGGTTCCCGTAGGCCATGTCGGAGGGGCTGCCGCAGCCGGCGTAGACACGGAAATCCGTGGGCTTATAGCCGGTCTGGGTGAAGGTTTCCGCGAGGTACTTCGCGGACCCTTCGCCATTGCCCATGCCGGCGATCCAGCTGTCGCCGCTGATCGGGATGTAGCAGCCGATCTGGTCGATGCAGTGGTCGAAGACGCCCCACGTGCAGACGCCGCCCATGGAGAATCCGCTGAACGCGCGGTGCCACTTGGAGGCATGGATGCCTTCCGCGGTAACGTCCTTCGCGTAGGTGTGATACTCTTTCTCGACCGCCGGGATCAGGTCCTTGACGAGCTCCATGTAGAAGTTCATGCTGGTGTTGTTCATGTCGCTGCTGTACGGCACGTTGTAGGTGGGCGTAACGACGATGAGGGGCTTGACGTCGCCCTTGGCGATCATGTTGTCGAACACGTTCTTCATCTGGCTGTTCTGGCCAACGCCGTGGAAATACTGATTCTCGTTTCCGCCGCCGCCGTGCATCAGGTACAGGATGTTGTACTGGGTCTTGGTGTCCTTCTCGTCATAGCCGTAGGGCAGATAGATCAGAGCGGTCTTCTCGACTTCAGCGCTGTCCGCCTTCGAATTGTCGCGGGTCTTGTACTTGAAGGACACGACCTTGCCGGCTTTGTCGCAGACGTTGTTGTATTCCTGCGGCATTTCCTTGAACTTGTTGTCCGGGAACTCGGTCCGGGTGGAGGCGATGGATTCCATCTTTACGCGCTTCTCGGGCTTCGCTTCGCGCGCCTGGCCGCCCATGCCGCCCATGCCGCCCATGCGGGGCATACCGCCGCCGCCCATGCCGCCCATTCTGGGCATGCCGCCCTGGCCGCCGCCCATGCCGCCCATGCCGCCCATGCGGGGCATACCGCCGCCGCCCATGCCGCCCATTCTGGGCGTGCCGCCCTGGCCGCCCCCCATGCCGCCGGGCATACCGCCCATGCCGCCGGGCATACCGCCCATGCCGCCGGGAGAGCCGCCAGCGCCGGGTCCGCCAGCGGGAGCACCGCCGCCGAAGCCGCCCATGCCGCCGCCGAAGCCGCCCATTGCGGGTGCGCCGCCGGGAGC